>NZ_JAWUEA010000036.1:0-41414 GCF_036663475.1 Rouxiella sp. T17
GGATTCTCAAGGGTGTTCGCTTAGGAACATCCTTGAGGCGGTCTGCGCCGCCGCGCAGTAAGCGAAGCGCATGCTTTTGAAGTTAAATTTGAATTTGAATTTGAATTTAAATTTGAATTTAAAGATTAAAGTTGAAGAACAACTCAAAATCTTGCTTTACCTGTATGAAAAACTAATAGTTAAATGATAAGGGCGACAGCCGAAACTTGGGGCACTGCCGCTTCAGTGCTATGCTTTGCCCCTTTTTAGCGCGCGACCGCAACCCGCACGCGTTCAATGCAGAGAGTGATTGATGAGTACAGAAAATCAGGTCCGCGAAATATTGCAGGATATTGAAAAGGTTATGCACGAGCTGTCCTTATGGCAGGCGATGCCGCCCGAGCCGGCAGCCTTTGAGAGCAAAGAGCCGTTTGCCGTCGATACCATGTCCGCCGAGCAGTGGTTGCAGTGGGTGCTCATCCCGCGCATGTATGCGCTGCTGGCCGCCGAAGCGAATCTCCCGACGCGTTTTGCCATCACTCCATATTTTGAAGTCGCGCTGCCGGGTCAGGATCGCCTGCACAACGCGCTGCAACACCTTGATGATTTGCTTAACATAGAAGACTGACATGCTGGAAATTTTGTATCAGGATGAGCATCTGATTGCGGTGAACAAGCCCGCGGGAATGCTGGTCCATCGCAGTTGGTTAGACAGGCATGAAACCGTTTTTGTGATGCAAACGCTGCGTGACCAGATTGGTCAGCACGTGTTTACGGTCCATCGTCTCGATAAACCGACGTCCGGCGTGCTGCTGCTGGCGCTCTCGAGCGACGTGGCGCGAATGCTGTCGCAGCAGTTCGAACAGCATGAAATGACTAAGATTTATCACGCTGTGGTGCGCGGATTTGTGCCAGAAGATGGCACGGTCGATTACGCGCTGACCGAAGAACAGGACAAGATTGCCGACAAGTTTTCGCAAGGCGAGAAAGCCGCGCAGCCTGCCGTCAGTCATTATCGCGTGCTGGCGCAGCGTGAAATGCCGGTAGCGATTGGCCGTTATGATTCGGCGCGCTACAGTTTGGTCGAGCTGACGCCCGAAACGGGTCGCAAACACCAGCTGCGTCGCCACATGACGCATCTGCGTCATCCAATTATTGGCGATACGGCGCACGGCGATCTCAAACAGAATCGCGGCATGGCGCAGCATTTTGACTGTCCGGGATTGATGTTACACGCCAGCCATCTGCGGCTGAATCATCCGGTAACCGGCGAGCCGCTCTCCATCACCGCACCCTGGGACAATCGCTGGCAGCAGCTGATCAGGCGTTTTGAGTGGCTGGGCTGCGTGAGCGAACTTGAAAGGGTTGAGTTTCCGGTAGAGTCGAGTCAGGATAGTTAACAATTTTGGAATAACCTAAGGGAGTTGGCGGCATGGCTGAGATTGGTATTTTCGTAGGCACCGTGTATGGAAACGCTTTGCTGGTAGCGGAAGAGGCGGAGACGCTGCTCAAGAAAAAAGGTCACGAGGTTAAAGTGTTCGAAGAGGGCACGCTCGAAGCCTGGCAGTATTATCGCCATCATTTTGTGCTGGTGATTACCTCGACGACCAGACAGGGCGATTTGCCTGACAGCATTGCGCCTCTATATAACGATATTCGCGATAAAGTCGGTTATCAGCCTGAGTTGCGCTACGGCATTATTGCCCTCGGTGACAGCAGCTATGATTTCTTCTGCGGCGGCGGCCACAAGATGGACGATTTGTTGCAGGAGCAGGGCGCCAATCGAATGGGCGATATGCTGGAGATTGATGCTATCGAGCATCCGGAACCGGAAATTGTTGCCCTGCCTTTCGTTGAAAAATGGGCAGCGCAGATTAATCCGTCTTAGGTTGTTGCTGGCTTATAGCCAAACCCTATTTGGAACCAAACAGTAGTTAACGAAAAAAAGGTCAGCGCATGATAAATGCCTGACCTTTTTTCTATTCGCAACAGAGCATTAAACACGATCACGCGACTTAGCGTCCGCTGGTCAGTTTTTCCAGATCGGACTCAATCTCGGTAATTTTGTTGGCAACAACGGACTCGAGATGACGCAGGTCATCAAGAATTTTGCGTTTAAGATCGACTTCAACCTGTTCGCGCTGGCAAATCTGGTCAAGCTCGTCGATGACATAACGCAGATTCGGGCTGATTTCGTTGATCTCTTTATAACCCTGACCGGCATTGTCGGCGGCGATAGTTTTGCGCTGACGCGGATACTTGAACTTCACGCTTTTGGCAAAGAACTCGCCCTTGTCTTTACGGAAATAGATTTTCAGTATGTCGTTGTTCGCCTCTTGGCGCAGGCTGTAACGATCGACGTCATCAGGGTTATTGACCCCTAAACCTTTAAGATTGTCATACATGGCAATACCTTCCTGTTTTTTACCGAGTAAAACGGTGGGAGATCTCAATCCGTCACAACGACGCGAAACGCCGAAAACGCCATAAAAAAAAGCGGGTTATTTAACCCGCTTTCTCAGTTTAGTCGATGGAGCGTAATAACTCATTCAGACCGGTTTTGCCCAGAGTTTTGGCATCAACCTTCTTCACGATGACTGCGCAGTACAGGCTGTAGGTGCCATCTTTGGAAGGCAGGTTGCCGGAAACAACCACAGAACCCGCCGGTACGCGACCGTAATGGATTTCGCCGGTTTCGCGGTCGAAGATTTTGGTGCTCTGGCCGATGTAAACGCCCATTGAAATCACGCAGCCGTCTTCAACGATCACGCCTTCAACGATCTCGGAACGCGCGCCGATGAAGCAGTTGTCGCCGATGATGGTTGGGTTGGCCTGCAGTGGCTCAAGCACGCCGCCGATACCGACGCCGCCGGACAGGTGAACGTTTTTGCCGATCTGCGCGCAAGAACCGACGGTGGCCCAGGTATCAACCATGGTGCCTTCATCAACGTAAGCGCCGATGTTAACGTAAGAAGGCATCAGCACCACGTTGCGGCCGATGAAAGAGCCTTTACGCACGGCAGCTGGCGGCACGACGCGGAAACCTTCACGCTTGAAGCGCGCTTCGTCATACTCGGCGAATTTCATTGGAACTTTGTCGTAGAAACGGTTTTCTGCGCCGTCCATGACTTCGTTGTCATTGATTCTGAAAGAGAGCAGGACGGCCTTTTTCAGCCACTGATGCGTCACCCACTCGCCGTCGATTTTCTCTGCAACGCGCAGTTCGCCGCCGTCGATTTTGTTGATGACCTGATTGATTGCATCGCGAGTTTCGCTGTCAACGTTGGTTGGCGTGATGTCTGCGCGGCGTTCGAAGGCCTGTTCAATAATGTTCTGTAAATGCTGCATATAGCTCTCTTTTAGAAATTTTGGTGATGTTGAAAAAAAGTCCCAAGCAGTACTTGTATCATATTTTGTCGAACGGGTTGAGCACCTCTGTCAATCTGTGCTCAATTTCACGACGTGTTTGCTTATCTAATGCACGACGTTCGCTGTTGGCAAGGATAAATAAATCCTCGACGCGCTCGCCGATGGTCGAAATTCTCGCGCCGTGCAGCGACAGCCCCAAATCTGAGAAGACTTCCCCGACGCGCGCCAGCAGGCCGGGTTGATCCAGCGCGACCAGCTCCATGTAAGTCCGGCGATCGGTGTGCGTTGGCAGGAAGCTGACTTCCGTCGGCACGCTGAAATTACGCAGTTTTGACGACGGACGACGCGCGCGCGGCGGCTGATACGCCTGCAACATTGCCTGTTCGAGCGCAAAACGGATCGCTTCGTGGCGATCGGGCGCGAGCGGGTTGCCGTCGGGCTCGAGCACGATAAAGGTGTCCATCGCCATGCCGTCGCGATTGGTAAAGATTTGTGCGTCGTGGATGCTCAGGTTGCGGCGGTCAAGCTCACCGGCAACGGCCGCGAACAGGTAAGGCTTGTCGGGGCTCCAGACGAAAATCTCAGTGCCGCCGCGCGTGGCCTGACGGCTGACCAGCACTAATGGCTTGGTCGAGTCGTGATCCAGCAAATGACGAGCGTGCCACGCCAGCTGATTCGGCGTGTGGCGCAGGAAATAGTCGGAGCGGCAGCGGCTCCAGATTCGGTGCAGCGCCTCTTCGTCGATATTGTCCATTCGTAACAGCGCGAGGGCCTGCAATCGATGATGACGCACGCGTTCACGCAGGTCCGGTGCGTGCTGAGCGCCGCGACGCAGCTGTTTTTCAGTGGCGAAATAGAGCTCGCGTATCAGGCTCTGCTTCCAGCTGTTCCACAGCGTTTCATTGGTGGCGCAAATGTCGGCGACGGTCAGGCAGACTAAATAGCGCAGGCGATTTTCAGTCTGCATCTCGGCGGCAAACTGCTGAATTTCAGTGGGATCCTGAATATCGCGGCGCTGCGCGGTGACAGACATCAGCAGGTGACAACGCACAAGCCACGAGACCAGCTGGCTCTCGTTTGAGGTCAGGCCGTGCAGCTCGGCAAACTCCTGCGCGTCGCGCGCGCCAAGAATCGAGTGATCGCCGTTGCGCCCTTTGGCGATGTCATGGAACAGCGCCGCCATCAGCAGCAGCTCGGGCTGAGGCAGGCGCGGGAACAGGTCAACGCACAGCGGATGGCGCGGGCGGGTATTTTCGTCGGCGAAACTCTCGAGTTTTTGCAGCACGCGAACCGTGTGCTCATCAACCGTGTAGGCGTGGAACAGGTCGAACTGCATCTGCCCGACAATCAGCCCCCACTGCGGCATATAAGCCCACAGCACGCTGTGACGGTGCATCGGCACCAGCGCGCGACTCACCGCGCCCGGATGACGCAAAATCGACATGAAAATCTCGCGCGCCTCGGGGATCATGCACAGCGGCGTTTGCATATGCCGACGGGTGCGGCGCAGCAGGCGCACAGTAGTCGAATAAATCCCTTTGATTTCGCGGTGGCGCACCATCAGATAAAACATGCTGATAATCGCCTGTGGCTGGCGGTCGAACAGCGTTTCGTCGCGCACGTCAATCAGGTCGCCACGCAGCTGGAAGTTGTCATCCAGCGGGCGCGGCTTTTCATTCGGGCCGATCGCCAGAATCGCCTCGTCAAACAGTTGCAACAGCATCTGATTCAGCTCGCCCACGCGGCGGGTCATGCGATAAAAATCTTTCATCATCCGCTCGACCGGCTCGTTGCCTTCGCCCTGATACTGCAACAGCTGGGCGACGTTAAGCTGACGGTCGAACAGCAGGCGATTGTCGTAACGGTTCAAAATCAGGTGCAGGGCAAAACGAATCCGCCACAGGAAGCTCTGACATTCGTTAATTTCGTTGCGCTCGGCTTTGGTGAGGAAACCAAAACTGACCATTTCGTCGAGCGACGTGGCGCCAAAATGACGGCGGGCAACCCACAGCAGCGTGTGGATGTCGCGCAGGCCGCCGGGGCTGCTTTTTATATCTGGCTCAAGATTGTAGCTGGTGCCGTGATAACGCTGGTGACGCTCGTTTTGCTCGTCGATTTTGGCGCGGAAAA
Source organism: Rouxiella sp. T17 (assembly GCF_036663475.1). Classification (NCBI taxonomy): domain Bacteria; kingdom Pseudomonadati; phylum Pseudomonadota; class Gammaproteobacteria; order Enterobacterales; family Yersiniaceae; genus Rouxiella; species Rouxiella sp. T17. The sequence continues at coordinate 5,479 of NZ_JAWUEA010000036.1, forward strand.
AGCTCGGCGATGGCCAGAAACCGTCGCTGAAAATATGCTTTTGCATATTCAGGAACAGCGCAACGTCGCCGCAAATCAGCCGCGATTCAATTAAATTGGTCGCGACGGTGAGATCGGCCAGCCCTTCGAGCAGGCACTCTTCAAGCGTGCGCACGCTGTGTCCGACCTCAAGTTTGAGATCCCACAGCAGCGTGATCAGCTCGCCAATGCGCTGCGCCTGTTCGTCGTTAAGCCGTTTTTGGCTGAGCACCAGCACGTCGATATCCGACAGCGGATGCAGCTCGCCGCGCCCGTAACCGCCCACCGCGACCATCGCCGTTTCGGGGATTTGATCGAAACCGTAAAAAATCCACAGCCGTTGCAGCATCTGATCGATATAAAGGGAGCGCGCGGCGACCAGCTCTTCAACCCGTTGCCCGCAGTTAAACGCCTCGGCCAGCCACAGCTGGAATTCGTCCATGTGCTGCTTGAGCGACTGGCGGTTCAGCTCGTCGTCGGGATAAAGCGAAGGGGAGGGCGGTCTGTCGGGAAAGGCACGGGTAATTTCGACCGGCAGCGGCAACGCCAGATGAATCAGGTTTCTCGATAAAAACGAATCAGACATAAGTGCGCGGCCTATTGAGCTGTGGAAACAAAACGACAAGACACTGCGAAAAAAAGCCGACGTTTCGCCGGCTTGAGTCAATCAGAACGTCACTTAATTTGCCGCGACGGTGTCGTGAGTCAGGATGTTTGGTAACGTCTCATCCTTGCGCAGCGTCATGATTTCGCAGCCGTTTTCGGTGACAATAATCGTGTGTTCATATTGGGCAGACAGGCTGCGGTCTTTGGTTTTCACCGTCCAGCCATCTTTCATGCTGCGAATGCGGTAATCGCCCGCGTTGACCATCGGCTCGACGGTAAACGCCATGCCCGCTTGCAGCACAACGCCGCCATCATCGGCATCGTAATGCAAAACCTGTGGCTCTTCGTGGAAACCTTCGCCGATGCCGTGTCCGCAATATTCACGCACCACGGAGAATTTCTCGGCTTCGACATATTTCTGAATCGCCTTGCCGAGCGAGCGCAGGCGAATGCCCGGCTTGATCATTTTCAGCGCCAGGTAGAGGCTCTCTTGGGTGACACGGCACAGGCGCTCGCCGAGAATGGTCGGTTTGCCCACGATAAACATGGTGGAAGTGTCGCCGTGGAAGCCGTCTTTGATAACCGTCACGTCGATGTTCACAATGTCGCCATCTTTCAGCAGGCGGTCGTCGCTCGGAATACCGTGGCACACCACTTCATTAATAGAGATACAGACGGATTTCGGGAAACCGTGGTAGCCGAGACAGGCTGAAACCGCGTGCTGCTTGTTGGTGATGTGGTCGTGACAAATACGGTCGAGTTCGCCGGTACTCACGCCTGGCTTAACGAAGGGCGCGATAATTTCCAGCACTTCGGCGGCCAGACGGCCCGCGACGCGCATTTTTTCGATGTCTTGAGGTGTTTTGATTGAGATTGCCATGAAAGAATCCTGCTGATGTCGTGTTTTTGACGACCAATATTTCTACAGCCTTTATTTATGCCTGCGGGTCGTCAATAATTAACTTTGGCTTTATGGTATCAGCCTCGTTCTGACCTGCCAAATTATCATTCTCCCGCCGCGCCTTTGTTCAAGTTTTGTTGGTCTTGCGCCGCGAATTATGGTATAAAGCGCGCCGGCAATCACTGTATTGTCTCTGTAGAAAGGCTCCAGTCTTTTTGCAACGGATAAGAAGTGACTGAGCCGAATACTCACTCTTTTGTGTACTTATTGATTCAATAAGTAATAACACACACGTATCGACACCTGCGCCGGGGTGCTCTGGAATCGCCGTCTTCGGACAGCTTTTTACGGGGTCGGTTGCATGGGATACGTGGAGGCATAACCCCAAACATTTACTATAGAGGTTTTATCATGGCAACTGTTTCCATGCGCGACATGCTCAAGGCCGGTGTACACTTCGGTCACCAGACCCGTTACTGGAACCCGAAAATGAAGCCATTCATCTTCGGCGCTCGTAACAAGGTTCACATCATCAACCTTGAGAAGACCGTACCAATGTTCAACGAAGCTCTGGCTGAGTTGACCAAGATCTCTTCCCGTAAAGGTAAGATCCTGTTCGTTGGTACCAAGCGCGCAGCAAGCGAAGCGGTAAAAGACGCTGCACACAACTGCGACCAGTTCTTCGTGAACCATCGCTGGTTGGGCGGCATGCTGACTAACTGGAAAACCGTTCGTCAGTCCATCAAACGTCTGAAAGATCTGGAAATCCAATCACAAGACGGCACTTTCGAAAAGCTGACCAAAAAAGAAGCTCTGATGCGTACTCGCGAGCTTGCGAAGCTGGAAAATAGCCTGGGCGGTATCAAGGATATGGGTGGTCTTCCTGATGCACTGTTTGTTGTCGATGCCGACCACGAACACATTGCAATCAAAGAAGCTAACAACCTGGGTATCCCGGTATTCGCTATTGTTGATACCAACTCTGATCCAGATGGCGTTGACTTCGTTATCCCTGGTAACGATGACGCAATCCGTGCAGTAAATCTGTACCTGAGCGCCGTTGCTGCCACTGTCCGTGAAGGCCGTTCTCAAGATCTGGCTGTTCAGGCAGAAGAAAGCTTCGTAGAAGCTGAATAATAAGGTTTGTTCAATTACCCGATAGATTTCAATGTGCAGCAAGGCGGCAACGCACGGGCAGATTGAAAGACAACGGGTAATTAGCCCTTATTAACCAGGTATTGAATATGTTGGTTAGGGGGCCTTGATTGGCCCCCTTTGCTTATCTTAAATGCGAGAAATATTTCACTGCAAAAAGCCTTTTTGCACTGGGATAATCGAGGAAAATACAATGGCTGATATTACCGCTGCCCTGGTAAAAGAACTGCGCGAACGTACAAGCGCTGGCATGATGGATTGTAAGAAAGCTCTGGTTGAAGCTAACGGCGACATCGAGCTGGCAATTGAAAACATGCGTAAATCTGGCGCGATCAAAGCCGCTAAGAAAGCAGGCAACGTAGCTGCTGACGGCGTGATCAAAACCAAAGTTGAAGGCACCTACGGTCTGATCCTGGAAGTTAACTGCCAGACTGACTTCGTTGCTAAAGACGGTGGTTTCCAGGCGTTCGCCGATAAAGTGCTGGATGCTGCATTTGCTGGCAAAATCACTGACATCGAAGTGCTGAAAGCACAGTTCGAAGAAGAGCGTATCGCACTGGTTGCCAAAATCGGTGAGAACATCAACATTCGTCGCATCGCTGCTCTTGAAGGCGATGTGCTGGGTAGCTACCTGCACGGTGCTCGCATCGGTGTTCTGGTTGCTGCTACTGGCGCTAACGAAGAGCTGGTTAAGCAACTCGCTATGCACGTTGCTGCAAGCAAGCCAGAATTCGTCAAGCCAGAAGACGTGTCTGCTGAAGTGGTAGAAAAAGAGTACCAGGTTCAGCTGGACATCGCGATGCAGTCAGGCAAGCCGAAAGAAATCGCAGAGAAAATGGTTGAAGGCCGCATGAAGAAATTCACCGGCGAAGTTTCTCTGACTGGCCAGCCTTTCGTTATGGATCCAAGCAAGTCTGTTGCTCAGGTTCTGAAAGAGCAAAACGCTGACGTGACTAACTTCATCCGCTTCGAAGTGGGCGAAGGCATCGAGAAAGTAGAGACTGACTTTGCTGCAGAAGTTGCTGCAATGAGCAAACAGTCTTAATACTGGATTGATATAAAAACGGAACCGCTGAAACTGGCGGTTCCGTTTTATCGAATCTTAAATTACCTGCAAATTCTGCCTTCAAGGTATAATTTGGAGGTAAATTTCAGGCAGTTGAATCAGGCATATCACTGATGTCTGATGACATCACAGGATTTGTGATGCAAAAAAAACGACCATCCCAACACGACACATTGCTTCTTAGGACAGACACCATGGCGACCAATGCGAAACCCGTTTATCAGCGTATCCTGCTAAAACTCAGTGGCGAAGCCCTGCAGGGCAGTGAAGGTTTTGGTATCGATGCGAGCGTTCTGGATCGCATGGCACAGGAAGTAAAAGAGCTGGTAGAGCTGGGCATCCAGGTGGGTGTAGTGATTGGCGGCGGGAACCTGTTCCGCGGTGCCGGTCTTGCTCAGGCAGGAATGAACCGCGTCGTGGGCGACCACATGGGAATGCTGGCTACCGTGATGAACGGCCTGGCAATGCGTGATGCACTGCACCGTGCCTATGTGAACGCGCGCCTGATGTCGGCAATCCCGCTTAACGGCGTTTGCGACAACTACAGCTGGGCCGAAGCTATCAGCCTGCTGCGTAACAACCGCGTCGTGATTTTTGCCGCCGGTACGGGCAACCCCTTCTTTACTACCGATTCTGCGGCCTGTCTGCGCGGAATCGAGATCGAAGCCGATGTGGTGCTGAAAGCCACTAAAGTTGACGGCGTCTTCTCGGCGGATCCGGTCAAACACCCCGATGCCACGATGTTCGATCACCTGACTTATCAGGACGTTCTTGAGAAAGAATTGAAAGTCATGGACCTTGCCGCCTTTACGCTGGCTCGTGACCACAATCTGCCGATTCGCGTTTTCAACATGAACAAGCCTGGTGCACTGCGCCGCGTGGTCATGGGCGAGAACGAAGGTACGCTGATTTCCAAAAGCGAATAACCTGTTGTTCCGAAAACGACCATTTTGACTCTTCACGGACTATAATCTTGTTATGGTCTGCCAAGTAACCCGTTTCTAAAGGTTCGCAACGTGATAAATGATATTAGAAAAGACGCTGAAATCCGTATGGGTAAATGCGTAGAAGCATTCGAAAGCCACATCGGTAAAATCCGTACCGGCCGTGCATCGCCAAGCCTGCTCGACAACATTATGGTTGAATATTACGGGGCTAAAACGCCACTGCGTCAGCTGGCAAACGTCGTTGCAGAAGATGCGCGCATGCTGGCCGTTACCGTGTTTGACCGTTCAATCAGCGCTGCGGTCGAGAAAGCTATCATGACGTCAGACCTGGGCCTGAACCCGATGTCTGCCGGCGCCACTATTCGCGTGCCACTGCCTCCGCTGACTGAAGAGCGTCGTAAAGATCTGATCAAGATCGTACGTGGCGAAGCAGAGCAGGGCCGTGTTTCCGTGCGTAACGTGCGTCGCGATGCCAACGATAAACTGAAAGCGTTGCTGAAAGATAAAGAGATCAGTGAAGACGAAGATCGTCGTTCTCAGGATGAAATCCAGAAAATGACCGACATCTTCATCAAGAAAGTGGATGTCGCGTTGAGCGAGAAAGAAGCCGAGTTGATGGATTTCTAATCGTCACTCGCTAAAGTCTGAAAGCGTCGCAATTGCGGCGCTTTATTTTTTTGAAATTATCCCCTCTAAATCGCTTATACTTCAATGTAAGTTAAGTATTTATCCGTAAACTCGTTCTCCTTCCGTTGATGTGAATGACAGTAATGTGCGGCTGATTCTGATAGACAAGCGGCGCAATGAGTAACAGACTGTGTCACCTCCGATAATGACTTTCGCTATTGAGTAACTTCATGAAGCAACTGACTATCCTTGGCTCCACGGGCTCCGTTGGCACCAGTACGCTTTCCGTGGTGCGTTCCAATCCTGAAGCCTTTGCCATTCGTGCGCTGGTCGCCGGTAATAATGTCAAAATTATGGCCGAGCAGTGCCTCGAGTTTTCTCCAAAGTTCGCCTCAATGTCCAGCGAGGCTTCTGCAAGCGAGCTGAGGCAGATTTTGCAGGCGCAGGGTTGTAAAACCGAGGTAATGTCGGGCATGCACGCGGCCTGCGAGCTGTCGGCGCTGGATGAAGTGGATCAGGTAATGTCGGCCATTGTCGGCGCAGCAGGGCTGTTGCCTACGCTGGCGGCGGTCAAGGCCGGGAAGCGCGTGTTGCTGGCGAATAAAGAGTCGCTGGTCACCTGCGGACGCATCTTTATGGATGCCGTGCGCGAAAACAAAAGTCAGCTTTTGCCTATCGATAGCGAGCACAACGCGATCTTCCAGAGTCTGCCAGAAACCGTTCAGCAACAGCTGGGCTACGCTTCGCTGGCCGATAACGGCGTGTCGCGCATTATTTTGACCGGCTCGGGCGGACCTTTCCGCGAATTGCCGCTGAACGAGTTCGACGCCGTCACGCCGGAGCGTGCCTGTGCGCATCCAAACTGGTCGATGGGCCGCAAGATCTCCGTAGATTCGGCGACCATGATGAACAAGGGGCTGGAATATATCGAGGCGCGCTGGCTGTTTAACGCTTCCGCCGAACAGATGGAAGTGATTATCCATCCGCAATCGATGATTCACTCCATGGTGCGTTATGTCGATGGTAGCGTGCTGGCCCAGCTGGGTTCGCCAGACATGCGCACGCCTATCGCCCACGCCATGGCGTATCCAAAAAGAGTGGCGGCGGGCGTCGAGGCTCTCGATTTCTGCAAGATGGGCGCGCTGACCTTTAACGAGCCCGATTACGAGCGCTACCCGTGCCTGAAGCTGGCCATCGAGGCGAGTCGGACAGGACAGGCGGCAACCACGGCGCTCAACGCGGCCAATGAAGTGTCGGTGGCGGCGTTCCTCGACGGGCAGATTCGCTTCGGCGACATCGCCCGAATCAATCAGCAGGTGCTGGAAAAATCACTGCCTGACGAGCCGACCTGCGTCGATGAAGTATTAGAGATAGACCGCGCGGCAAGAGAACGCGCTTTGTTGTTATTACAGACATTTACTCTGTAATATTATGCGTCATTGTTTGAGGTCGTTTGTTCGAGCAACGTTGAAATGATATAGTCTGCGCCTCCTGACGACGCATTAATGTGTTTAATGGCAGTACTTCTCATTATTTGGTAGGTTGAAAGTCAGGTGAAGCCGTGCCCGAAAGGTTTACGGATTTCAATGAGCAGGGGTTTCATCATGCACGCGAAAACAAGTTACCCAATGACGTCGTTAATTCAAGCTGAAGGAAAAGAGTACGAGTTATGTCGCTCGAGAATCAACAAATGACTGATACAACTTGTCTGCTACCGCGCCATGTCGCCATTATCATGGATGGAAACGGCCGCTGGGCGAAACGTCAGGGAAAAATGCGTGTCTTCGGTCATAAAGCGGGAGTCAAATCCGTACGCAAAGCCGTAAGCTTTGCTGCAAGCCATCAACTAGATGCGCTCACGCTTTATGCCTTCAGCAGTGAGAACTGGAATCGACCGATTCAGGAAGTCTCAGCGCTGATGCAGCTGTTCGTTCGCGCGCTGGATAGCGAAGTAAAAAGCCTGCATAAGCATAACGTCCGCCTGCGGATTATCGGCGATCTCAGCCGTTTCAGTCCGCGTTTGCAGGACATGATCCGCCGTTCCGAGACGTTAACTCAGCATAACGATGGGCTGACGCTAAACATTGCTGCCAATTATGGTGGTCGTTGGGATATTATTCAGGGCGTAAAGAAGCTGGCAGGCCAGATCGAAGCTGGTACACTGCGAGCGGACCAAATCACGGAAGAGGCTTTAGGTGCTTCAGTCTGTATGAGTGAGCTGGCGCCTGTTGACCTGGTGATCAGAACCGGTGGAGAACATCGTATCAGTAACTTCCTGCTGTGGCAGATTGCCTACGCAGAGCTCTATTTTACTGACGTCCTCTGGCCTGATTTTGATGAAAATGTCTTTGAAGGTGCGCTGAATGCTTTTGCACAACGCGAGCGACGCTTCGGCGGAACGACACCTATCGGCGCCAATGCGTCCTAGGGAGAACTTTTGCTGAAGTATCGCATCATTACAGCTTTAATTTTGATTCCTATTGTTATTGCTGCACTTTTTTTACTGCCGCCGGTCGGTTTTGCCGTCGTTACTATTGTGGTTTGCATGCTGGCCGCGTGGGAATGGGGGCAGTTTGCCGGATTTAAAGCGCGTACCCAGCGTGTATGGCTGGCGATTATCTGCGGATTTATATTAACCGCCATGATGTTAAGCCTGCCCGCGTATCAGCAGTCGGTGCATCTGGTGCAGATTAGCGGCTCGCTCTGGGCATCGCTGGCCTGGTGGATAGTCGCGTTCCTGCTGGTTATTGCCTATCCCGGTTCTGCCGCGCTGTGGCGCAGTTCGCGCACGCTCAAACTGCTCTTTGGGTTGTTGACCATCGTGCCGTTCTTTTGGGGCATGCTGGCGCTGCGTCTTTATGGCTATGCCGAAAACCACTACAACGGTGCCTGGTGGCTGTTGTATGTCATGCTGCTGGTATGGGGCGCAGATTCAGGCGCTTACCTGTTCGGCAAGCTGTTCGGCAAACACAAGCTCGCGCCGAAAGTCTCACCGGGTAAAACCTGGGAAGGCCTGATTGGCGGCCTGCTGACGTCGGCCCTGATCTCCTGGCTGTTTGGCCGTTACGCGCCATTGAACGTGGTGCCTGCAACGCTGCTGATTTGCTCGATTGTCGCGGCGCTGGCTTCGGTACTCGGTGACTTGACCGAAAGCATGTTCAAACGCGAAGCCGGAATAAAAGACAGTGGTAATCTCATACCTGGCCACGGTGGGATCATGGATCGCATCGATAGCCTCACTGCTGCGGTGCCGGTTTTTGCCTGCTTGATGCTGTTAGTGTATTAACCTCTCTGCCAGCGGCAGTCTTTAAGGAATAGTTGGGATTATGATGAACGTACTCTGGAGCCTGGCCGCCTTTATTGTTGCATTGGGGGTGCTTATCACCGTGCACGAATTTGGCCATTTCTGGGTCGCTCGTCGTTGTGGTGTGTACGTTGAACGTTTCTCTGTCGGTTTCGGTAAGGCGCTATATCGCCGTACCGACAAGCACGGAACCGAATTCGTACTGGCTCTGATCCCGCTGGGCGGCTACGTCAAGATGCTCGATGAGCGCGTCGAGGCCGTCGCCCCTGAACTCCGCAATCAGTCCTTCAATAATAAAACCGTCTGGCAGCGCGCCGCGATTATCAGCGCGGGACCTATCGCCAACTTCATCTTTGCCGTTTTTGCCTACTGGCTGGTGTTCATTATCGGCGTGCCGAGCGTGCGTCCGGTTATCGGTGAAATCACGCCACATTCCGTCGCCGCGCAGTCCAATATTTCGGCCGGTATGGAACTTAAGTCCGTTGCCGGTATCGAAACGCCTGATTGGGATGCCGTTCGCATGGCCCTGCTTGGCGAAATCGGCGATGCAAAAACGACTATTGGTATCGCGCCGTTTGGTTCGACTCAGGTAGTTGAAAAGCAAGTCGATCTTGCTGAATGGAAGTTTAATCCAGAGAAGCAGGATCCGGTTGTTGCCCTCGGGATTATCCCGCGCGGGCCGCAGATAGAGCCTGTCATGGCGCAGATTCAGGCCGACTCCGCCGCGCAGAAGGCGGGTTTGCAAGCGGGTGACAGGATAGTTAAAGTTGATGGTCAGGTTTTGGTAAGTTGGCGAGCATTTGCCATTCAGGTACGCGATAATCCGGGCAAACCGATGGCGCTTGAAGTTGAACGCAACGGTCAGCCGGTGAACTTAACGCTAATACCGGACACTAAATCAGTGGGAAAAGGACAGGCGCAGGGTTTTGCCGGCGTGGTGCCCAAAATTATCCCGCTGCCTGACGAGTACAAAACGATTCGCCAATATGGGCCGTTCGTCGCGTTTTATGAAGCCGGGGATAAAACCTGGCAACTGATGAAATTAACGGTCAATATGCTGGGCAAATTAATAACCGGCGATGTGAAGCTGAACAATCTGAGTGGTCCTATTTCCATTGCACAGGGTGCAGGATTGTCAGCTGAATACGGATTTGTGTACTACCTGATGTTTTTGGCATTGATAAGTGTCAATCTCGGTATTATCAATCTGTTCCCATTACCGGTGTTAGATGGTGGCCACCTGCTGTTTCTGGCAATAGAAAAGCTCAAGGGTGGGCCAGTTTCCGAGCGAGTTCAGGACTTCAGTTACCGCATTGGCTCTATTTTGCTGGTGTTGTTGATGGGGCTTGCACTTTTCAATGATTTCTCCCGTCTTTAATGGCGGAGATTAGGTTAGGAAGACGCATAACAACGATGGCGATCAAAAAGTTGCTCATAGCGTCGCTGCTGTTTGGCAGCGCGACCGTATACGGTGCAGATGGATTCGTAGTGAGAGATATTCATTTCGAAGGTCTGCAACGCGTTGCCGTCGGTGCGGCGTTACTCAATATGCCGGTACGCGTAGGGGATACGGTTACCGAGGATGATATCAGTAATACCATTCGTGCCCTGTTTGCCACTGGCAACTTCGAGGACGTTCGTGTCCTGCGCGATGGTGATACGCTGCTGATTCAGGTCAAAGAGCGCCCAACTATCGCCAGCATCACCTTCTCCGGCAACAAAGCCGTGAAAGATGACATGCTGAAGCAAAACCTCGAAGCCTCTGGCGTTCGGGTTGGCGAAGCGCTTGACCGTACCGCAATTTCCAGTATTGAAAAGGGTCTGGAAGACTTCTACTACAGCGTCGGTAAATACAGCGCCTCCGTGAAAGCGGTAGTCACGCCTTTACCGCGTAACCGTGTCGATCTGAAGCTGGTGTTTACCGAAGGTAAATCCGCGCAAATTCAGCAGATTAACATCGTCGGTAACCACGCGTTCACCACTGACCAACTGGTTTCCCAGTTCCAGCTGCGTGACGAAGTGCCTTGGTGGAACCTGATTGGTGACCGTAAATATCAGAAGCAGAAGCTTTCCGGCGACCTCGAAACGCTGCGCAGCTACTACCTCGATCGCGGTTATGCCCGCTTTAACATCGACTCGACTCAGGTCAGCCTGACGCCGGATAAAAAGGGCATCTACATTACCCTGAACATCCACGAAGGCGATCAGTACAAGGTTGCCGGCGTGCAGGTTGCAGGCAACATGCAGGGGCATTCGGCCGAAATCGAAAGCCTGAGCAAAATCAACAATGGCGAGCTTTATAGCGGCGCCAAAGTGACCAAGATTGAAAACGACATCAAGGCCATGCTGGGTCGTTACGGTTACGCCTATCCAACGGTAACCACGCAGCCTGAAGTCAACGATAAAGACAAAACCGTTATTCTGCATATCAGCGTAGATGCCGGTAATCGTTACTATGTTCGTCACGTTCGCTTCGAAGGCAACGACACCAGCAAAGATAGCGTGCTGCGTCGTGAAATGCGCCAGATGGAAGGGGCATGGCTGGGCAGTGATCTGGTCGATAAAGGCAAGGAGCGTTTAAACCGCCTTGGCTATTTCGACACGGTAGACGTGGACACCCAGCGTGTTCCGGGCACCACCGATCAGGTTGACGTTGTCTATAAAGTGAAGGAGCGCAACACCGGTACCTTCAACTTTGGCGTGGGCTACGGCTCAGAAAGCGGCGTGAGCTTTACCGTTGGCGTTCAGCAGGATAACTGGTTGGGTACAGGTTATCAGGCCGGCATCACCGGAACCAAAAACGATTACCAGACCTATACCGAACTGACAGTCACCAACCCGTACTTTACGGTTGACGGCGTGAGTCTGGGCGGTCGTATCTTCTATAACGACTTTAAAGCCGACGACGCGGACCTGTCCGAGTACACCAACAAGAGTTACGGTATTGGTGGCAACCTTGGCTTCCCGGTTAACGAAAACAACTCGCTGCGCCTTGGCCTCGACTATGTCCACAATGACCTGTCGAACATGGAGCCGCAGGTATCGATGTTCCGTTACCTGAACAGCGTAGGCGTCGACCCGAAAGTGGTGGCAGGTGAAAACACCTCTGACACTGATTTCAGCGCCGACGACTTCTTCCTGACTCTGGGCTGGGGTTACAACAACCTCGACCGTGGCTTCTTCCCGACAGCGGGTAGCAAAGCCAGCCTGAGCGGAAAAGTGACCGTGCCTGGTTCGACCAACGAGTATTACAAGATTACCTTTGACGCCACCACATACGCGCCGCTTTCCGAAAGCCGTAAATGGGTGTTGATGGGACGTGCTCGCGCCGGTTACGCCGACGGTCTGGGTGGCAAGGAAGTGCCGTTCTACGACAACTTCTATGCCGGTGGTTCAAGCAGCGTCCGTGGTTTCCAGTCGAACACCATTGGTCCAAAAGCGGCTTACTATAACTGTCCTACTGGCGCGGCTTCCTATAAAGGCTGTCCAATCGATAACTCTGACGATGCGGTCGGCGGTAACGCCATGGGCCTGTTGAGTGCAGAACTTATCGTGCCAACGCCGTTTGTTGGCGACAAGTATGCCAACTCGCTGCGTACCTCCGTGTTTGTTGATGCGGGCACCGTGTGGGATACCAACTGGGAAAACACCCCGGAAACTATCGCAGCGGGCGTGCCTGACTACAGCAAGCCTGGCAATATCCGTTCATCTTCCGGTGTCGCATTGCAGTGGCAGTCGCCTTTGGGCCCTCTGTCATTCTCCTATGCGCAGCCAATCAAGAAGTACGACGGCGACAAGGCAGAACAGTTCCAGTTTAACATTGGTAAAACGTGGTAATCTGTTACCCCTATTGAGCCAAAAATAGAATCGCGAAGAGAGGGGCTGACCCTCTCTTTATCCGACGTTCCTGACGCTGTGGCCTTGCTGCTACGGCTTTGGGAACGGAAGATAAATGCGTAATACACTGTGCTGAAAGGCGCAAACGAGTAATGCAAGGAGTTTATAGTGAAAAAGTGGTTATACGCCGCAGGCCTCGGATTAGTTATGGCTGCTTCAGCTAGCGTTCAGGCTGCTGATAAAATTGGTGTTGTAAACGTTCAAGAAATTTTCCAACAAATGCCTGCTCGTGATGCTGTTGCAAAACAGCTGGAAAATGAATTCAAAGGCCGTGCAACGGCGCTGCAGGCTCAGGAAACTGCTTTGCAGTCCCAGATGCAAAATCTGCAACGCAACGCCGGTTCAATGAAAGCCGCTGACCGTGCAAAACTTGAAAAACAAGTTATGGCCAACCGCGAAGATTTCCAGTCAAAAGCACAGGCCTTTGACAATGACAATCGTAAGCGTCAGGCAGAAGAACGTAATAAAATCCTGAGCCGCATTCAGACCGCAGTGAAAACTGTTGCTGATAAAGATGGCCTGGATCTGGTTATCGATGCCAATGCTCTGGCTTATGTATCTAGCGATGCAAAAGACATCACTGACGAAGTGTCGAAGCAGGTTAAATAAGTATGGCTTCAATTCGACTGGCTGATCTCGCACAGCAGTTGGATGCACAATTGCACGGTGATGGCGATCTCGTCATCACCGGCATTGCTTCAATGCATTCCGCACACTCTGAGCAAATCACGTTTTTATCAAACAGCCGTTACCGTGAACAGTTGGCGTCCTGCCTGGCAGGCGCTGTAGTGTTGACCGAAGCGGATCTGCCCTTTTGCCAAAGCGCGGCATTAGTGGTTAAAAACCCCTATCTGACTTATGCACGCATGGCTCAGTTGCTTGATACTACGCCTGCGCCTGCACAAGATATCGCTCCGAGCGCCGTTATCTCTCCCGAGGCTAAATTGGGTCAGCAGGTATCGGTTGGCGCGAATGCAGTGATCGAATCCGGTGTTGAATTAGGCGATGGCGTGATTATTGGCGCTGGCTGTTTCATCGGAAAAAACGCAAAAATTGGTGCCGGAACGCGTATCTGGGCCAACGTTTCTATCTATCATCGGGTCGAAATCGGTCAGAAATGTCTGATTCAATCTGGCACGGTGATCGGCGCAGATGGCTTCGGTTACGCGAACGATCGCGGAAATTGGGTCAAAATTCCTCAACTGGGCACGGTACTTATCGGTGACTCGGTCGAGATTGGCGCCTGTACTACCATCGACCGTGGCGCGCTTGACGACACGCAAATTGGTAACGGTGTCATCATTGATAATCAATGTCAGATTGCACACAATGTCGTGATTGGAGACAATACGGCGGTGGCCGGTGGTGTGATTATGGCCGGTAGCCTAAAAATCGGGCGTTATTGCCAGATTGGCGGGGCCAGTGTCATAAACGGCCATATGGAAATTTGCGATAAGGCAGTCGTAACGGGAATGGGAATGGTTATGCGACCAATTACCGAACCTGGAGTATACTCCTCCGGTATTCCGTTGCAGACGAATAAAGTTTGGCGTAAGACCGCCGCGTTGGTTATGAATATCGATGAGATGAACAAACGCTTGAAAGCTGTAGAGCGTAAAATCGAACAAGACTAATTTACCAACAACTAACTACTAAAAATCAATAAGTAAGGCGCTGTTTTTGTTCTATACTGCATTGCCTTTACGATTCTTAGTCCCTATTTGCGGCCTGCACAATGCTCCTCTTTGAGGGTCACGCAGGCCGTGCTATTGATGAAATCAGTAATTTTAGACAGGACGAGTATTTTGAGCACTCCTACTCACAACGATCACGAGCAAGAAGTTAGCCTAGAAGGTTTTGGTATTGGAGAAATACTTGAGCTGCTTCCGCACCGCTTTCCTTTTTTATTGGTTGACCGCGTCATTGAATACACGCCACACAAAACGTTGCGTGCGATCAAAAATGTTTCGTTCAACGAACCGTGTTTCCAGGGACATTTCCCTAGCAAACCTATCTTCCCTGGCGTACTGATTCTTGAAGCCATGGCGCAAGCTACCGGTCTGCTGGCGTTTAAAAGCGTGGGCCGACTGGAACCGGGCGAACTGTACTACTTTGCCGGCATTGATAATGCACGTTTCAAAAGACCGGTTGTTCCAGGCGATACCATGGTTCTGGAAGTTGAATTCCAGAAAACACGCCGTGGCGTGACCTGGTTCACTGGCCGGGCTCTGGTTGATGGTCAAGTGGCATGTGAAGCCCAGATGATGTGCGCCCGTAGTCAGGAGAAATAATCCGTGATTGATAAAACCGCCTTTATTCACCCTAGCGCCGTCGTCGAAGAGGGCGCGGTAATTGGTGCTGGTGTCCACATCGGACCTTTCTGCTATATCGGCTCACAGGTCGAGATTGGCGAAGGCACCGAACTCAAGTCACACGTCGTAGTCAATGGCGTGACCAAAATTGGTCGCGACAACCGCATTTTTCAGTTCGTTTCCATTGGTGAAATCAACCAGGATCTGAAATATGCCGGTGAACCGACGCGTGTCGAAGTGGGCGATCGCAACAATATCCGTGAGAGCGTAACCATTCACCGTGGTACCGTTCAAGGCGGCGGGCTGACCAAAGTCGGTAGCGACAATCTGCTGATGGTCAACGCGCACATCGCGCATGACTGCATCGTGGGCAATCGTTGTATTCTTGCCAACAATGCGACGCTGGGCGGACACGTTCAGGTTGACGACTTCGCTATCATCGGCGGCATGACCGCGGTTCATCAGTGGTGCATCATCGGTGCGCACGTGATGGTCGGCGGCTGTTCCGGCGTAGCGCAAGACGTACCGCCTTTCGTTATCGCTCAGGGTAATCACGCGACGCCGTTCGGTATTAATATCGAAGGGCTAAAACGTCGTGGTTTCGACAAGCCGTCTCTTCACGCTATTCGCAACGCGTACAAAATTTTGTACCGCAGCGGCAAAACGCTTGAAGAGTCGCAGCCAGAAATTGCGGCTATCGCTGCCGAGTTCCCGGCGGTTAAACCGTTCAGCGATTTCTTTGCGCGTTCGACTCGCGGCATCATTCGTTAAACAGCTTTATTGATAGACGCGTGTGCCCGACCTGGCCGCCAACTGGATTGCATAAAGATGGAAAAGCCCGTTCTGACAATCGGCCTGGTTGCCGGTGAAACATCCGGCGATATTCTTGGCGCGGGGTTAATCCGGGCTTTGAAAGGCCACTATCCCGATGCCCGTTTCGTGGGAGTCGCAGGACCCCTGATGCAGGCCGAAGGCTGTGAAGCCTGGTTCGAAATGGAAGAGCTGGCGGTAATGGGCGTGGTGGAAGTGCTCGAACGTCTGCCACGCCTGTTGAAAATCCGCAAGGAACTGACGCAGCGGTTTAGCGAACTCAAGCCTGACGTTTTCGTAGGCATCGACGCCCCCGATTTCAACATTACGCTTGAAGGTCGACTTAAACAGCGCGGCATTCCCACTATTCACTACGTGAGTCCCTCGGTTTGGGCCTGGCGTCAAAAGCGCGTTTTCAAAATTGGCAAATCGACCAACATGGTCCTGGCTTTCCTGCCTTTTGAAAAAGCGTTTTACGATAAATTCAACGTGCCGTGCCGCTTTATCGGCCATACCATGGCAGATTCGATGCCGCTGGAGCCCGATAAAAAGCTGGCCCGCGAAACGCTGGGCATTCCTCTTGATGTCCATTGTTTAGCGCTGTTGCCCGGCAGTCGCAATGCCGAAGTCGAGATGCTCAGCGCCGACTTCCTGAAAACCGCGCTGCTGTTGCGCCAGCATTATCCCGATTTACATATCGTGGTGCCGCTGGTGAACGCTAAACGCCGCGAACAGTTCGAGCGAATCAAGGCGGAAATCGCCCCCGATTTGCCTGCGCACCTGCTCGACGGACAGGCGCGCAACGCGATGATCGCCAGTGACGCCGCGCTGCTCGCTTCAGGCACGGCCGCGCTGGAATGCATGCTGGCAAAATGTCCGATGGTGGTCGGCTATCGCATGAAGCCGTTTACCTACTGGCTGGCAAAACGTCTGGTGAAAACGCCTTACGTGTCATTGCCAAACCTGCTGGCCGGACGCGAAATCGTAACCGAATTACTGCAGGAAGAGTGTGTCCCCGACAAACTCTCCGTCGCGCTGCTGCCTTTGCTGGCGGGTGGCGAGAAGAGTCACGAGCTACGACAGACCTTCACGACGCTGCATGAAAGTATCCGCCGCGATGCCGACGAGCAGGCGGCGCAGGCAGTAATAGAATTGGCGAGAAAATGACAGAAATTTTTGTATATCCACAGGCAAACCTGATTGCCGGTGTTGATGAAGTAGGGCGTGGACCTTTGGTCGGCGCCGTGGTAACTGCCGCGGTGATCCTCGATCCTGCGCGGCCTATCGCCGGTCTGGCGGATTCCAAAAAGCTCAGCGAAAAACGTCGCGAGTTTTTGTATGAAGAAATAAAAGAAAAAGCGCTGGCCTGGAGTCTGGGTCGCGCCGAACCCGAAGAGATTGACCAGCTGAATATCTTGCACGCCACTATGTTGGCGATGCAAAGAGCCATCGCCGGTCTTGCCATCGTGCCTGATTTTGCTTTGATCGATGGCAATCGCTGCCCGGCGCTGCCGATGCCTTCGCTGGCCGTCGTGAAAGGCGACAGCCGCGTCGCCGAGATTAGCGCCGCGTCTATTTTGGCAAAGGTCACCCGCGACCGCGAAATGTTTGAGCTGGATAAAACCTTTCCAGCCTACGGATTTGCCAAACATAAAGGCTATCCAACCGCCGCGCATCTGGAGCAGCTTGCCCTTCATGGCGCAACGGTCCATCATCGACGTAGCTTTGCGCCGGTCAGAAAAGCGTTGGAAAACGCCTTCTAGTCGCGCGCGCTTTGCTGCCTCACCGCACTTTTAAATTATGTAAAGTGCGGCATGATGAACAGTATCGATGATTCGATTTTCATCACCTCAACACCTCTATTTCTGGTAACTGAAAATGGCTGAACCTCGTTTTATTCATTTGCGCGTACACAGCGACTATTCCATGGTTGATGGATTAGCCAAAGTCGGCCCGTTGGTGAAACGAGCGGCCGCGCTTGGCATGCCTGCGCTGGGCCTCACCGACTTCACCAACCTGTGCGGTCTGGTCAAATTTTATGGATCGGCACACGGCGCGGGCATCAAGCCGCTGATCGGTGCTGATTTCAACGTCCACAGTGAGATGCTCGGCGATGAGCTGGCGCAGCTCACCGTGTTGGCGATGAATAATCAGGGTTATCAAAACCTTACCCTGTTGATTTCCCGCGCCTACCAGCGTGGTTACGGCGCGGCAGGTCCGATTATCGACCGCGAATGGCTGGCCGAGCTTAACGAAGGGCTGCTGTTGCTTTCCGGTGCTCGTCACGGTGATATCGGTAAATTCCTGACCCGCTCGAATCAGCCGCAGGTTGAGCAGTGCGTCGAGTTTTATCAGCACTATTTCCCGAATCGCTATTATCTCGAGCTTATCCGCACGGGTCGTCCCGACGAAGAAAACTATCTGCATCAGGCGATTGCGCTGGCGGGTGACAGCGGATTGCCGGTGGTGGCCACCAATGACGTGCGTTTTCTGATTGAGAGTGATTTTGACGCCCACGAAATTCGCGTTGCGATTCACGACGGCTTTACGCTCGACGATCCAAAACGTCCAAAGAATTATACCGCGCAGCAATATTTACGCAGCGAAGAGGAGATGTGCGCGCTGTTTGCCGACATCCCCGAAGCGTTGCAAAACAGCGTCGAAATAGCCAAACGTTGTAACGTGACTATTCGTCTCGGCGAATATTTCCTGCCGCAGTTCCCGACGGGCGACATGACGACGGAAGATTTTCTGGTTGCCTGCTCCAAGAAAGGGCTGGAAGAGCGTCTGGAATTTTTATTCCCCGATCCCGCGGTTAGAGCTGAAAAACGCACAGAGTATGACGAGCGTCTCGACGTTGAGCTGCGCGTCATCAACCAGATGGGCTTTCCGGGTTACTTCCTGATTGTTATGGAGTTTATCCAGTGGTCGAAAGACAACGCCGTGCCGGTGGGGCCAGGCCGTGGGTCCGGTGCGGGTTCACTGGTGGCCTATGCGCTGAAGATTACCGATCTGGATCCGCTGGAATTTGATCTGCTTTTCGAACGTTTCCTCAATCCTGAACGTGTTTCGATGCCCGACTTTGACGTCGACTTCTGCATGGAAAAACGCGACATGGTTATCGATCACGTCGCCGAAATGTATGGTCGCGAGGCCGTATCGCAGATCATTACTTTTGGAACGATGGCAGCGAAAGCCGTAATTCGCGACGTGGGCCGCGTGTTGGGTCACCCTTACGGATTTGTCGATCGTATTTCCAAGCTGATCCCGCCGGATCCCGGCATGACGCTGGAGAAAGCCTTTGCCGCCGAGCCACAGCTGCCCGAGATTTACGAGGCCGACGAAGAGGTCAAGGCGCTGATCGACATGGCGCGAAAGCTCGAAGGTGTGACGCGTAACGCCGGTAAACACGCCGGTGGCGTGGTGATCGCGCCGACTAAAATTACCGATTTTGCGCCGCTTTACTGCGACGCAGAGGGCAAAAACCCGTTAACGCAGTTCGATAAAAATGACGTCGAATATGCGGGCTTGGTGAAGTTTGACTTCCTTGGCCTGCGAACGCTGACCATTATCGACTGGGCGCTCGGGATGATTAACGCCCGTCGCGCAAAAACGGGGCTCGAACCTCTTGATATCGCAGCGATTCCGTTAGACGATAAGAAAAGTTTCGACATGCTGCAACGCTCGGAAACCACGGCGGTTTTCCAGCTTGAATCACGCGGCATGAAAGATTTGATCAAACGTTTGAAGCCCGACAGTTTCGAAGACATGATAGCCCTAGTGGCGCTGTTCCGTCCGGGGCCGCTGCAATCGGGCATGGTAGACAACTTTATCGACCGTAAACACGGCCGCGAAGAGCTTTCCTATCCTGATATTCAGTGGCAGCATGAATCCCTGAAACCGGTGCTTGAGCCGACCTACGGCATCATCCTGTATCAAGAACAGGTTATGCAGATTGCGCAGGTGCTGGCGGGGTATTCACTCGGCGGCGCGGACATGTTGCGTCGTGCGATGGGTAAAAAGAACCCGGTCGAGATGGCCAAGCAGCGCGGCGGCTTCGAAGATGGCGCAAAATCTCGCGGTATTGACGGCGAGCTGGCGGTTAAAATCTTCGATCTGGTGGAAAAATTCGCCGGTTACGGATTTAACAAATCGCACTCGGCGGCTTACGCGCTGGTTTCCTATCAGACTTTATGGCTGAAAGCGCACTATCCTGCCGAATTCATGGCGGCCGTCATGACCGCCGATATGGACAACACCGACAAAGTGGTCGGGCTGGTCGATGAATGCTGGCGCATGGGGCTTAAAATCCTGCCGCCGGACATCAACAGCGGGTTGTACCATTTCCACGTCAATGACGAAGGCGAAATTGTCTACGGCATCGGCGCGATTAAAGGCGTGGGCGAAGGCCCGATTGAAGCAATTATTGAAGCGCGTAACGAAGGCGGCTATTTTAGAGAGCTGTTTGACTTATGTGCCCGTTCGGATACTAAAAAGCTTAACCGACGCATTCTCGAAAAGTTGATAATGTCGGGAGCATTCGACCGTCTCGGCCCGCACCGCGCGGCGTTGATGCACTCGCTGGGCGACGCGCTTAAAGCGGCCGATCAACACGCCAAGGCCGAAGCGATTGGTCAGGTGGATATGTTTGGCGTGCTGGCCGAAGCGCCCGAGCAGGTCGAAAAATCCTATGCCAACGTGCCGCGCTGGCAGGAACAAAAGGTATTGGACGGCGAACGCGAGACGCTGGGTCTCTATTTGACCGGCCATCCGATCACCCAGTATCTCAAAGAAATCGAGCGTTATGGCGGCGGCCAGCGCCTGAAAGATATGCACCCGACCGATCGGGGAAAAATGACCGTCGCAGTAGGTTTGGTGGTTGCTGCGAAGGTGATGATGACCAAGCGGGGTAACCGCATTGGCATTTGTACACTGGATGACCGGTCAGGTCGTCTTGAAGTAATGTTGTTTACCGAAGCCTTGGAAAAATTTCAGCATTTGTTGGAAAAAGACCGTATCCTGATAGCGACAGGACAGGTCAGCTTTGATGACTTCAACGGCGGGCTTAAAATGATGGCCCGTGATTTAATGGACATCAGTGAAGCGCGTGAAAAATACGCTCGTGGTCTTGCTATATCGCTGACTGACAGGCAAATTGATGACCAGCTTTTGAACCGTCTGCGCGAATCGTTGGAACCTCATCGATCGGGGACGATACCAGTGCACTTGTACTACCAGCGCGAAAACGCTCGGGCAAGGTTACGATTCGGCGCTACATGGCGTGTTACGCCAACCGATCGTCTGCTTCTCGATTTACGTTCTCTTGTCGGTACGGAACAGGTTGAACTGGAATTTGACTAAAATAGGAATGCTATGAGTCTGAATTTTCTTGATTTTGAACAGCCGATTGCGGAGCTGGAAGCGAAAATTGACTCGCTGACTGCAGTCAGTCGTCAAGACGAAAAATTAGATATTAATCTGGACGAAGAAGTAGGGCGCTTGCGTGAAAAGAGCGTTGAACTGACTCGTAAAATTTTCTCAGGTTTGGGTGCCTGGCAGGTTGCGCAGTTGGCTCGCCATCCGCGTCGTCCTTACACTCTTGATTACATCAAGCACATCTTTACTGAATTTGATGAACTTGCGGGTGATCGTGCCTATGCCGACGATAAAGCTATCGTAGGTGGCATCGCTCGTTTGGGCGAACGTGCCGTGATGATTATTGGTCATCAAAAGGGACGCGAAACCAAAGAGAAGATCCGTCGCAACTTCGGTATGCCTGCACCTGAAGGTTACCGTAAAGCGCTGCGTCTGATGGAGATGGCCGAACGCTTCAAACTGCCTATCATTACCTTCATTGACACCCCGGGTGCATACCCAGGCGTGGGCGCTGAAGAACGTGGACAGTCCGAAGCTATCGCCCGTAACCTGCGCGAAATGTCTCGTCTTAACGTACCGGTTATCTGTACCGTTATCGGCGAAGGCGGTTCGGGCGGCGCATTGGCTATCGGCGTGGGCGACAAAGTGAACATGCTGCAATACAGCACCTACTCGGTGATTTCACCGGAAGGCTGTGCGTCGATTCTGTGGAAAAGCGCAGATAAAGCGCCGCTGGCGGCCGAAGCGATGGGCATCATTGCTCCACGTTTGAAAGAGCTGAAACTGATCGACTCCGTGATCCCTGAACCTCTGGGTGGCGCGCATCGTGACGTTCCTGCCATGGCTGCCTCGCTTCGTGCGCAGCTGGAAGCAGATTTGGCCGATTTGGACGCGCTGAACAATGAAGAACTCCGCGATCGTCGTTATCAGCGTCTCATGACTTACGGCTACTGCTAATACTCTTCATCCTTCGTGATGTAACGGTGTTGAATGTAGTGAGTAAATTGAAAGGGCAGTCTTAGGACTGCCCTTTTTTATTGTTTCGGCGTGATGAGGTCGTTACCCTGTCTTTCAGGAAACCAGAAGGATTTGTTAGATGAATATTATTGCCATCATGCGCCCGGAAGGGTCCTATTATAAAGATGAACCTATTCGCGAGCTGGATACCGCGCTCGAGTTATTAGGGTTCAAAATTATCTATCCGCGCGACCGAGCTGACCTGCTCAAGCTCATCGAGAGTAATGCGCGGATTTGTGGCGTGATTTTCGATTGGGACCAGCAAAGCACCGATCTGTGCATCGAAATCAACGAGCTGAATGAGTATCTGCCGCTTTACGGTTTTATCAATACCCATTCAACCATGGACGTCAGCGTGACGGACATGCGCATGGAACTCTACTTCTTTGAATACGCGCTCAATGCCGCCGACGATATCGCGCAGCGTATTCGCCAGTATACCAATGAATATATTGATAAAATTACGCCGCCGCTGACCAAGGCGCTGTTTAATTATGTTGAAGAAGGTAAGTACACCTTCTGTACGCCGGGCCACATGGCGGGCACCGCGTTTCTGAAAAGTCCGGTTGGCACGCTGTTTTATGACTTTTTCGGTGCAAAAACGCTGAAGGCCGACGTCTCGATTTCGGTTACCGAACTGGGTTCGCTGCTCGACCATACTGGGCCACATCTCGAGGCCGAAGAGTATATCGCGCGCACCTTTGGCGCGGAGCAGAGTTACATTGTGACCAACGGCACCTCGACGGCCAACAAGATTGTCGGCATGTATTCCGCGCCGGCGGGCAGCACGGTTCTTATCGATCGTAACTGCCACAAATCGTTGGCACATTTGCTGATGATGACCAATATCGTGCCAATTTATCTGCGCCCGCTGCGCAATGCCTACGGAATTTTGGGCGGTATTCCACAGCGTGAGTTTACCCGCGAAAGCATCGAGCAGAAGGTTGCGGCAACCGAGAACGCCAGCTGGCCGGTACACGCCGTCATCACTAACTCGACCTACGACGGCCTGCTGTATAATACTGATTACATTAAAAACACCTTGGATGTTGCGTCGATTCATTTCGACTCTGCGTGGGTGCCTTACACCAATTTCCACCCGATTTACTTGGGCAAAAGCGGCATGAGCGGCGATCGTATTCCGGGCAAGGTGATTTACGAAACGCAGTCGACCCACAAACTGCTGGCCGCGTTTTCGCAGGCGTCGATGATTCATATTAAAGGTGATTACAACGAAAACACCTTTAACGAAGCCTACATGATGCACACCACCACCTCGCCAAACTACGGCATTGTGGCCTCCGCTGAAACCGCCGCGGCGATGATGCGTGGCAATCCGGGCCGCAGGCTGATTAATCGTTCGGTGGAACGCGCTCTGCATTTTCGTCACGAAATTCAACGCCTGCGTGAAGAAACCGATGGCTGGTTCTATGATATCTGGCAGCCGGAAGAGATTGACGAGGCCGAATGCTGGCCGCTAAATCCTGACGATAACTGGCACGGTTTTGCCAACGCCGATACCGAACACATGTATCTCGACCCGATTAAAGTCACGATTTTGACACCGGGTATGGATGAGACGGGCAATCTGGCGGCAGAGGGAATTCCGGCGGCGCTGGTGGCCAAGTTCCTTGACGAGCGTGGCGTAGTGGTTGAAAAAACAGGGCCTTATAACTTGCTGTTCCTGTTTAGCATCGGCATCGACAAAACCAAATCGATGAGCCTGATGCGCGGCCTAACCGATTTCAAACGCGCTTACGACCTCAATCTGCGGGTCAAAAACATGCTGCCGGACCTCTATGCCGAAGATCCTGATTTCTATCGCCACATGCGAATTCAAGACCTGGCGCAGGGGATCCACAAGCTTATCGTTAAACACGATTTGCCCGCGCTGATGCTCAAGGCTTTCGATGTGTTGCCTGAAATGAAAATGACGCCGTACGAGATGTTCCAGCATCAGGTGCGCGGCAACATTGAGGAGTGCGCGCTGGAAGAGTTGGTCGGCAAGGTATCGGCAAACATGATCCTGCCTTATCCGCCGGGCGTGCCGGTGGTAATGCCGGGTGAGATGATCACTCATGAAAGCCGCGCCGTGCTGGATTTCCTGCTGATGCTCTGTTCCATCGGCGAGCGTTTTCCGGGCTTCGAAACGGATATTCATGGCGCGAAACTGACCGAAGAAGGCCACTATCTGGTTAAGGTATTGAAGCTGCCGGAAGCCTAATCCGCCGTGCGTTAGCGCCTCTTAGTGTAGGAGGCGCTAATAACATGAGTTAATCCCATTCATAAAACAGGATATTTCCATGCTTAATATTCGCCAAATCCATCATATTGCTATCATTGCCAGCAATTATGAGCTCAGCAAAAAATTCTACTGCGAGGTTTTGGGCTTTGAGTTGCAGTCCGAGGTTTACCGTAAAGCGCGCGATTCGTGGATGGCAAACCTCGCCATTAACGGTCTTTATCAGATTGAATTATTTAGCTTTCCATTACCGCCCGCGCGCCCTAGTCGCCCCGAAGCCTGCGGTTTGCGCCACTTGGCGTTCAGCGTGGAAAACATCGAAGAAGCCGTAATGAAACTTGCCGCGGCGGGCGTCGAGTGCGAGCCGGTACGCATTGACGCCTACACGCAAAAGAAATATACCTTTTTCTCCGATCCCGACAATTTGCCGCTGGAGCTTTACGAGATTGGCTAATTTTTCGCGGGTCGATGCTAGAGATAACGCCATGATGCATAACCTTCTGATATATAAAGGCATGATAAATAAAGTCATGATGCATAAATTATTAATAAATCACGCCGATGTTGCTTGAACATCTCGCCCGGCAATTGGGTGAAACGCGCCGTGTTTGCGTGGCATTTAGCGGCGGGCTTGACTCGACGGTGCTGCTGCACGCGCTGACTCGGCTTCGCGCCAGCGCGCTGTTTGACTTGCAGCTGCGCGCGATGCACGTTAATCACGGATTGAGTCAGTTTGCCCTACGGTGGACGGCGGGCTGTGAGGCACAGTGTCAGCAGTGGCAGGTCGATTTTTTGCCGCTTTTCGTCAAGGTTGATGCCCGCGAAGGCGGCATTGAAGCGGCGGCGCGCGCGGCGCGTTATCAGGCACTGACCGCAAATCTGCTGCCGGGTGAAACGCTGCTCACCGCCCAGCATCTTAACGATCAGTGCGAAACGTTTATGCTGGCGCTCAAGCGCGGCAGTGGTCCAGCGGGGCTTTCATCGATGAGTGTGACGGCAACGCTTGGCGCGCATCCTCTGCTGCGTCCGCTGTTGACGTTGAGTCGCCAACAGCTTGAAGACTACGCCCGCGAACATCAGCTGAGCTGGGTCGATGATGACAGTAATCAGGATGCCCGTTTCGATCGCAACTTCCTGCGCCTTGACGTCTTGCCCGCGCTGTATCAGCGTTGGCCACATTTTGCCGCCGCTACCGCCCGCAGCGCCGCGCTGTGCGCCGAGCAGGAATCGCTGCTGGACGAGCTGTTGCAAGAGGCGTTGGATCAGCTCATCGACGCGCAAAACAGTTTGTCGATAGACGGCCTGATTCCTCTTTCATCCGCCCGGCGTTTTGCGCTTATTCGCCGCTGGCTGGCACTATGTGGCGCGAAAATGCCGTCGCGCGAGCAGCTGCAAAAACTCTGGTACGAGGTAGCGCTCAGCCGTGAAGATGCCGATCCGCAGCTTCAGCTGGGTGCTTTCAGCGTGCGTCGATTCCGTCAGCGGCTCTATTGGCTGCCTTTGATGCTTTCGTTGAAAGAAAAGATAATTCATTGGCCGGGCGCCGAGCCTCTTACGCTGCCCGATGGGTTGGGCTCGCTCTCTTTTGATCCGGATCCGCAACACGGACAAGCGCTACGCAAGCCGCGTGCAGATGAAACCGTCAGCGTCAGATTTTACGCCAGCGGCAGCGTGCAGAAAGTAGGGCGCGATCGCTCTCGTCCAATGAAAAAGTTATGGCAGGAGCTAGCTATCCCGCCGTGGCAGCGCGAGCGTATCCCGTTAATATTTTATAATGAAACGCTTATCGCCGTCGCAGGGCTGTTTATCACGCACGATGCATTGACTACGGACCCGCAAGAGGTTGTCTGGTCACTGCATTGGCAACAATAAAAACCGCTATCTTACCGCCGGGGTGAACCGGTTTGGGAGCAATGATGCAAGCTGTAATCAAGGGCGCGATGGGCGTCGTTTTGGCGTGGACAGTAATCAGTTTACCCGTCTTGGCGGATGGCGACATTGCGCAGGGGCAGGCGAAATCGGCGAGCTGCGCGGCTTGTCATGGCGCGACGGGCAAGGCGACCAATACGCTTTACCCAAATATTGGCGGGCAAAACGCGGCTTATCTTGCGCTGGCGCTTAATGCTTATAAAAGTGGGGGCAGAACAGGCGGGCAGGCGGGAGTGATGCAGGCATTTACCGCAGGGCTTTCCGAGCAGGATATTAATGATCTCGCTGCTTTCTATTCCAGTCAAAAGCCCTGAACGTTGTAGATAAAAGCGTTAAGTGATCTCGCTGCTTAAATCCTTAGTAAAGCTTAAAGTATGAGTTTCAAAAATAGAAACGGGCAATCAGCTGATTGCCCGTCGGGGTATTGGTTAGGTCATGTTAGCGGGAATTACTCTACGCTAACGACCACGGTGCCAATTTTGGGGTTACTGAAGCTCTCGATATGGTCGAGCCGCAGTTCCAACTGTTGTCCACCCGAGTCAACAATCAGATATTCCACTTTTTTCCGCATCAATAGATCTTTGGCCTTCGCCTCGACAAGTTCTCCACTGCGCAATTTCAGGGTCAGAACCAGATTGTCTTGACAGGCAAGCTCGAGATTATCGTAATCATCGCAATTGATGGGTTGGTACACATCATTAATCGACATAATCGCTCACCAGTAAGTTAGCGGCGGCATAAGCCGCCTGTTCTCGAACGGAAGACGGAAGTTCGGCATTCGCCGCCACATCGTCTAATGCCTTTAGCACACAGCCCAACGCGTCGGGCACATAACCGAGGTCGCCACTGCCGATCTCGGAATATTTTCGGCGTACTAACTCAGAGTATTGTTGCATAGGTCCTCCTTTAGAGCTTGTTCGAAATGGCTCTTTACGCTTCTTTTCGATCAAGCTCTGCTACTTTCCGCTCATGCCGTTAAACCATTTTGGCGCTGGAAAGATAAACTTCCGTTACTAAAGGACTATAGCACACCCCACGCGGAGTTATCAGGGGGGAAGGGCAGCACGCTTTATCTTATGTTGATATCAAGTACAATGTGCGGCCAATACTTAGAGGTTTCCCATGGCGTTAAAAGCAACAATATATAAAGCCGCAATCAACATTGCCGATATGGATCGCAATTTTTTCCATGATGCCAACCTGACGCTGGCCCAACACCCTTCCGAAACCGAGCAGCGTATGATGCTGCGCCTGCTGGCCTGGATTTGCCACGCCGACGAGCGTTTGAGTTTTACGCGTGGTCTGAGCGCGGAAGATGAGCCGGAAATCTGGCGTAAAAATGATCATAACGGCATCGAACTGTGGGTCGAGTTAGGCCTGCCGGACGAAAAACGCCTGAAAAAAGCCTGCAATCAGTCGCGAACCGTGGTGCTTTACGCCTACAGCGAACGCGCCGCCAACGTGTGGTGGTCGCAGGTGCAAAATAAAGTAAGCCAATTCGATAACCTGAGCGTGCGTTTTATCGACGACGAACTGCTGGCGCAGCTTACCGCCTTCTGCCAGCGCAATATGGTGTTGCAGGCCACCTTGCAGGATGACGCGATTTGGCTGTCAGACGCGCAAAACAACGTTGAAATTCACTTTAATGAGTGGAAAAACGGCGACTGGAAACAGGCAGGACATTAACCGTGTTTATACTTTCCGGCAGGCTTGAAATCCCCGACGGCGAAATCGAATTGACCGCCATTCGTGCGCAGGGCGCGGGCGGGCAAAACGTCAATAAAACATCAACGGCCATTCATTTACGCTTTGATATCAAAGCTTCGAGCCTGCCCGACTATTATCAACAACGTTTGTTGGCATTTAAACATCATTTAATTACTGCCGATGGCGTTGTGATAATAAAGGCGCAGGAATATCGCAGTCAGGAACAAAATCGCGAGGCCGCGCTGGCGCGTTTGTCTTCGTTAATCGATCAGGCGATGGTCATCGAAAAGCCGCGCCGAGCGACGAAACCGACGCGAGGCTCCAAAATACGCCGCGTCGAAAGCAAGGTGCGCAAGGGTGCAACCAAAGCATTACGAGGTAAAATTCGCTCATCCTGACGAGTGAAAAGAAAATCAAAAACGCAGTGGGAGAAAACTGTGAAAAAAATAATAATCGCGCTTGGGCTGAGTCTCAGCCTATTTTCGCTATTCGGATGTCACAACAAGATTTTTGCGCACGAACAACCTTTCGAAGCTATGCAGCAGAGTTATAGGGGAATTTTACCCTGTGCCGACTGCGACGGCATTGAAACCTCGCTGTTCCTTCAACAGGACGGCAGTTACGTGCTGCGTGAAGTTTATCGCGTTAAAGCCGAAGATAATCAGGCTTTTGCGCAATACGGAACCTGGGCGCGTACCGCCGACAAGCTGGTGTTAACGCAGGCGAACGGTGAAAAGCGCTATTTTCATCCGACAGGTAAAAATTTCGAAATGCTGGATATCAATGGCGATCCGATTCATTCGCCTGCGCATACGAAAGTTAACTATTTGCTGAAACCGACCGAACAGCGAATGCCGCATACGCCGATGCCGCTAAGTGGCATGGTGCGCTATCAGGCTGATAACGTAGTGTTTACCGACTGTACAACCGGCAAGGTGATTCCGATGGCAACCAGCAAATTGCTGGAAAAAGCCTACATGGATATCCGCCATAGCACGGACCAGCTGGTGTTTGTCTCGATGGACGGTCACTTTCAGGTTGAGCCCGGCGGCGTAGAAGGCAAAGGGCAGAAGCTGCTGATTGCCGACAGTCATATCAGCGTCGATGCCAGCAAGCACTGTAAGTAATCTTTAGCCCGTAAAGAAGAGTGAAAGATTGCCTTAATAGGACCATAAAAAAACGCCCGCCGAAGATTGACTCCTCGGCGGGCGTTTTCATTTGAAAACCGCGCTTAGCGTGGGATCTGGCTCAGCAGGAAATCAACGGTTTCGCTAATTTTCAGCATTTGCTTCTCGCCGCTACGACGATTTTTGTATTCCAGCTCTTCGGCATCGAGGTTGCGCTCGCCAATCACGATTTGGTGAGGCACGCCAATCAGCTCCATGTCGGCAAACATCACGCCCGGACGCTCTTTACGATCGTCGAGAATAACGTCGATGCCCTTGGCACGCAGCGTATTGTAGAGCTCTTCGGCAGCGTCTTTCACGCGGAATGACTTGCTCATGTTCATCGGCAGAATAGCAACCTGGAAAGGGGCAATCGCGTCTGGCCAGATGATGCCACGGCCGTCATGGTTTTGTTCGATAGCCGCCGCGACGACGCGCGTCACGCCGATACCGTAACAACCCATGGTCAGCACCTGATTTTTGCCATCTTCGCCTTGCACCGTGGCTTTCATCGCTTCGGAATATTTGGTTCCGAGCTGGAAGATGTGGCCCACTTCGATACCGCGCTTGATAAGCAGAGTACCTTTACCGTCCGGGCTGGCGTCGCCTTCAACGACATTACGCAGGTCGGCAATTTCCGGCAGCGGCAGGTCGCGCTCCCAGTTAACGCCGAAGTAATGTTTACCGTCGATGTTGGCACCGGCGCTGAAATCGCTCATCACGGCAACCGTGCGATCGATAACGATAGGCATTGGCAGATTGATTGGACCCAGCGAACCCGGACCGGCGTTAACCAGCTCGCGGATTTCGGCTTCGGTCGCAAATTCCAGCGGCGAAGCAACCAGTGGCAGCTTCTCGGCCTTGATTTCGTTCAGCTCGTGATCACCACGAACCAGCAGGGCGACCAGCTTGTGCTCGCTGCCTTTAACGGCGTGAACCATCAGCGTTTTCACGGTCTTTTCGATCGGCAATGCAAATTGCTCAACCAGCTCGGCGATGGTTTTCGCATTTGGCGTATCGATAACGCGTAATTCTTCGGTAGCCGCACCGCGTGGCGTAGCAGGCGCAACGGCCTCGGCTTTTTCGATATTTGCCGCGTAGTCAGAGCCGGTGGAGAAGATAACGTCATCTTCGCCGCTCTCGGCCAGCACCTGGAATTCGTGGGAGGCGTTACCCCCAATCGAGCCGGTGTCGGCTTCTACGGCGCGGAAATCCAGGCCCATGCGGGTAAAGATTTTGCTGTAGGCCGCGTACATTGCGTCATAGGTTTCCTGCAGGGATTCCTGAGTCGCGTGGAACGAGTAGGCGTCTTTCATCAGGAATTCACGGGAACGCATCACGCCAAAACGCGGGCGAACTTCGTCACGGAATTTAGTCTGAATCTGGAAGAAATTCAGCGGCAGCTGCTTGTAAGAGCTCAGCTCGTTGCGCATCAAATCGGTAATCACTTCTTCATGCGTAGGGCCGAGAACGAAAGCGCGATCGCCACGATCGACTAAACGCAGCAGCTCGGGGCCGTACTGTTCCCAACGTCCGCTCTCCTGCCACAGGTCGGCGGGCTGCACAACCGGCATGGAGACTTCAATCGCACACGCGTTGTTCATCTCTTCGCGCACGATGTTTTCGACTTTCTTGAGAACGCGCAAACCGGTCGGCATCCAGGTATAAAGACCTGAAGCCAGTTTGCGGATCATTCCGGCGCGCAGCATCAGCTGGTGGCTGATCACTTCGGCGTCGGCTGGCGTCTCCTTCAGAGTGGAGAGCAGATATTGTGTTGTACGCATGATGTGTTGGTTCCGTTAGCACTGCAAAGCGTCCGCAGACCGGAAGGCCTGCCGGGACGTGAAAATATTCGAATAATCGCCCGTCATCCGCAGCTATGATGAACCCCGAAATAGCCTGCGGTCAGCTAGTTTACCAGCGGACGACGCGAGTCAAAAGAGAACCGCCTGAATTTTAGCTGGGGTCGAGCGAGATTACCTGATTCTGATCGGCAATCACGCGCCATTTAACGTTGAATTCAAGCAAACGCACCGCGTAATCACGTTCCAGCTCTTCGCCTTTACGATAAGCTGGGCGAGGATCTTGCCCAAGCACCTGCGTAATAAAACGACGCAAATGCGGATAACGCGCCAGATTGGCCGCCAGCTGGCTTTCGGCCTCGGGCGTAAACGTCACCGGCATGTTGGCGTCGGGCGCGCTTTGCGCAAATCCGGCTAGCGCCTGCGGCTGACTTTCGGCAAATGGCAGATAGGGTTTGATGTCGACAACCGGCGTGCCGTCGACCAAATCGAGGCTGCCCAACTCGAGAATCACCTCTTGCCCACGACAGCGGATACCTTTGAGTTCCACCAGTGACATGCCGAGCGGATTAGGCCGAAACGTCGAGCGGGTAGCAAAAACGCCTACGCGCGCATTGCCGCCGAGCCTTGGTGGACGCACGGTCGGACGCCAGCCGCCCTCCATCGTTTGATGAAAGATAAACATCACCCAAAGATGGCTAAATTCTTCCAGACCGCGCACGGCTTCTGCCTGATTATAGGGCGGCAGCAAATGCAGCTCGCCGCCGCCGTCTTCAACCAGACCCGGCTGACGCGGCACGGCAAATTTCTCTTTATAAGGAGAACGAATTCTCCCTATTTCATTAAAGGTAAATTCGGTCATTTAAAGCTGACGTTGAGTGCAGAACCCTGACAAACGGCCTGCTGGTGGCAGCCGGTAGCATCGGTCACTATCTGGCATTGATGCAGCAAGACGGCATTGGCTTTCATGGTCGAGGCGTGAGCCAGCATACGTTTACGGGCGTTGGCCATGCTCGGCGGTGAGTCTTGCGCAGAAGCCTGACAGGATTCGCCGGACACTTCGCCTAAATCACGGAACGGCGTGCCGACCAGCGCGGTGGCATCTTTATAGAGTTTTACGGGCGCAGGGCGAGCAGGGGCCGGCTTGGGTTTAACCACTTTTGGCTGTTCGACCACGGGGCGCTCGTTGAAAATGGGCTGCGTTTTATGAGTTGCGGTACATCCAGTTAGCAATAGGGCTAACAAACAGAGAGGTAAAGCACGCATGATATGTCCTCTGCTCCATACCCGAGATCCTTCAAAACGCTGAGGTTTGGGCATCCTTGTCTTAGGGTTGCTACCTATCCGCATCCTGAATCTCAGGGGTATTAATAATGAAAGTTTTAGTGAAAGTTGAAGTGAAAGTTATAACGAAAGTAATAGTCACATCAGAAGGAGGCGTTATTGAAGCAAGGTATGACAAAAATAACAAGGCGGGCATAAGCCCGCCTTGTGAAATAATGAATTATTTGGGTAACAGATTATTTGAGCAACCCGTTATCTGGCTCTTCAGCGAATAAGCTCGTTAGCCAACAAGCTTACCAGCCTTTAACCGCGCCACCGTTGAAGACTTTGTTGGCCGCCTGGTCGACTTCGTCCGACTGGTAGGCTTTAACAAACTTCTGCACGTTTTCAGCGTCTTTATTGTCTTCGCGAGAAACAATCATGTTCACGTAAGGTGAATCTTTGTCTTCGACGAAGATGCCGTCTTTCGCTGGCGTCAGGCCAATCTGGCTTGCGTAAGTGGTGTTGATAACCGCCAGCGCAATTTTGTTGTCATCCAGTGAACGTGGCAGCTGTGGCGCTTCAAGCTCGACCAGCTTCAGATTTTTTGGATTTTCAGTCACGTCCAGCACGGTTGGCAGCAAGCCAACGCCGTCTTTCAGTTTGATCAGACCCTGTTTCTGCAACAGCAGCAGCGAACGGCCGAGGTTAGTCGGGTCGTTTGGCAGCGCAATCTGATCGCCTTCTTTCAACTCGTCGATAGATTTAATCTTCTTGGAGTAACCGGCAATCGGGTAAACGAATGTGTTACCAACGGAAACCAGCTTGTAGCCACGGTCCTTGATTTGCTGATCCAGATACGGCTTGTGCTGGAAGGCGTTGACGTCGATATCGCCTTTGCTCAGCGCTTCGTTTGGCAGCACGTAATCGTTGAAAGTTACCAGCTCAACGTCGAGACCATATTTCTCTTTCGCTACTTTGGCTGCCGTTTCAGCAACCTGCTGCTCTGCACCAACAATCACGCCAACCTTGATATGGTTAGGATCTTCTTTCTTTGGTCCACAGCCTGCAACCGCCATGGTACCCAAAAGTACACCCGCTACTGCCAGAGATTTAAATTTAATGGACATGTCCTATCCTCACCATTTTATGTCGAGATTAATTATGGGCGGCGTAACGCCTTGCCGCCGTTTTTTCTTTATTGACGAGCTAGCTATCTATTTACTTACTTGTGGGTGACCGCTTTTACGATGCGATCGCCACAGAGCTGGATCAGATACACCAATACCACCAACAATACTAATACAGTATTCATTACTGTGGCGTCGTAGCCAATATAACCGTACTGATAGCCAATCTGACCCAGACCACCTGCACCGACCGCGCCACCCATGGCGGAATAACCAACCAGCGTGATGAGGGTGATAGTGGCGGCGTTGACCAGTCCTGGCAAGGCTTCAGGCAGCAAGACTTTGCGGATGATTTGCATCGGCGAGGCGCCCATTGCGCGGGCCGCTTCAACCAGACCGCTCGGGATCTCGAGCATCGCGTTCTCGACCATACGGGCAATAAACGGCGCAGCACCAACCGTTAATGGCACGATAGCCGCCTGCAAACCGATCGAGGTGCCGACGATTATGCGGGTAAACGGAATCATCCAGACCAGCAGGATAATAAAGGGAATAGAACGGAAGATGTTAACCAGCGCCGACAGAATGCGATACAGCTTCTTGTTCTCGGCAATTTGCCCCGGACGCGTTACGTAAAGCAGCACGCCAAACGGCAGGCCCAGCGCGAAACCGAAGAAGCCGGAGGTCAGCGTCATGACTACGGTTTCCCAAATGCCTCGGCCCAATAACCACATCATTGCCTCAGACATAACCGAGTACCTCTACTTTAACCTGATTTTGATGCAGGAAATTAATCGCTGCCTGTGTGTCTTCAACGCTGCCGTGCATTTCGGTCAGCATAATGCCGAATTTCACACCACCGGCGTAATCCATCTGCGCGCTGATAATATTGTTGTTGATATTAAACTGACGAACCGCCTGCGACAGCAGCGGCGCATCGACCGACTGACCGGTAAATTCCAAACGCAATAAAGGAACGCTGTCAGCAAACTGCTCGGGCTTCATGCGCAGCGCGTAATCGTCGGGAATGTCGAGATGCAGCGTTGACTGGATAAACTGCTGCGCCAGCGGAGTTTTCGGATGCGAGAACATCTCGCTCACTTTGTCCTGCTCAATCAACTGACCGTTGCTGATAACCGCAACCTGATCGCAGATACGCTTCACGACGTCCATTTCATGGGTGATCAATAGAATGGTCAGACCCAGACGACGGTTGATATCTTTTAACAGCTCGAGAATAGAACGGGTGGTCGCCGGGTCCAGCGCGCTGGTGGCTTCATCGCACAGCAACACTTTTGGATTGCTGGCAAGCGCACGGGCGATCGCCACACGCTGTTTCTGGCCACCTGAAAGATTGGCAGGGTAAGCGTCGTGCTTCTCTTCCAGTCCAACCAGCTTCAGCAATTCGGTCACACGCTGCTTAATCTCTGCGGAGGAGAGGTTATCGAGTTCTAAAGGCAGCGCAACGTTACCGAAAACGGTGCGTGAAGAAAGCAGGTTAAAATGCTGGAAGATCATGCCGATTTGACGGCGCGCGCGCGTCAGTTCTTTCTCGGAAAAAGCCATCAGATCTTTTCCATCGACTTCGACCTTGCCTTCCGTTGGGCGCTCGAGCAGGTTCACGCAGCGAATCAGCGTACTTTTACCTGCGCCGGAAGAACCGATCACGCCATAAATCTGTCCGGCAGGGACGTGAAGGCTCACGTTGGAGAGCGCCGTGATGTTGCGCTGGCCCTGCTTGAACACTTTGGTGATGTTAGAAAGTTTAATCATATTTTTCTTATGTTGTCTGTACAGCCGTGACGTATAAAAAGTAACCCTTGGGAACTAATCCCGGAACTTGGCGAGGATGCTAAGGCGTCTAGACGTCTAAGTCAACCAGATAGAATTCTCATGGCCTGCTAAAACATGCGATACTGACAGCATTATTCAGCCATCAGGAGCCAAAACGTGGCACAAACTGTTCCAGCAATTTTCCTAGACCGTGACGGTACTATTAATGTCGATCACGGCTATGTGCATGAAATCGATGATTTCGAGTTTATCGAAGGCACCATTGAAGCCTGCCTTGAGCTTAAAGCCATGGGCTACGCTCTGGTTTTAGTGACCAACCAGTCGGGCATCGCGCGCGGCAAGTTTACCGAAGACCAGTTTTTCCGTCTAACCGAATGGATGGATTGGTCACTGGCCGATCGCGGCGTTGATTTGGATGGCATCTATTTCTGTCCTCATCATCCAGAAGCAATAGTAGAAGAGTATAAGCAGACGTGTGATTGTCGTAAGCCGCAACCGGGCATGTTCCTGACGGCTAAAGAAGAGCTGAATATCGATATGGCCGCTTCTTATATGGTAGGCGACAAGTTAGAAGACATGCAGGCAGCAATAAATGCAGGCGTAGGCACAAAGATTCTGGTGAGAAGCGGCAAGCCCGTGACGGCCGAAGGCGAAAAGTTAGCCGATAAAGTGCTCGATTCCCTTGCACAGCTGCCTTCAGCCATTAAAAAAGGCTTAAAATAAGCCGTTGCGAGTGAAAATTAGGCAAACGAAATAAAACTGTATTTATTCGCTTGCCATTCCCGCTCAGCTCCCTATAATGCCGCTCCAACGACAGGGAACAACGCAGCAGCAACGCGGTGTGAACGAGTCGGGAAGAATTAAAAA
>NZ_JAWUEA010000037.1:0-262432 GCF_036663475.1 Rouxiella sp. T17
TGGTGGGCGATGACGGGTTCGAACCGCCGACCCCCTCCGTGTAAAGGAGATGCTCTACCAACTGAGCTAATCGCCCATCATAAGATGGCTTATCACAACGCGGTCACTCTTAAAAGAGTGGTGGGCGATGACGGGTTCGAACCGCCGACCCCCTCCGTGTAAAGGAGATGCTCTACCAACTGAGCTAATCGCCCCGTCGTGATGGAGTCGCATTATAGGGATAGTTCGATTTGAGTCAACGGTTTTTAAAAACAAAAATGACTGTTCGGCGTAAAACTAGACAAGGCGCCAAAAAAGTATGCAATCCAGTCTATTCTTTATGCATCAACGGGCTATTTCATCCCTGCTTTAGACGTATCGACGTTGAGGATTCAAGTTAGAGTGATAGAATGTCTCCCACTTTTTATTAGTTAAGTGTCGCATTTTTGCGCGACATCTATTTGAAACATAGTTAAGGCTGCTTCCCAGATGAAAATCAAAACCCGTTTTGCTCCCAGCCCAACTGGCTATTTGCACGTTGGCGGCGCTCGTACTGCACTTTACTCCTGGCTTTTTGCCCGTAATCTGGGCGGCGAGTTTGTGTTACGTATAGAAGATACCGATCTGGAGCGTTCTACCCAGGCGGCAATCGATGCGATTATGGACGGGATGAACTGGCTGAATCTGGACTGGAACGAAGGCCCTTACTTCCAGACCAAACGTTTTGACCGTTATAACGCGGTTATCGACCAAATGCTGGAAAACGGCACCGCCTATAAGTGTTACTGCTCCAAAGAGCGTCTTGAAGCGCTGCGTGAAGAGCAAATGGCCAACAATGAGAAGCCTCGCTACGACGGACGTTGCCGCGACAGCCACGAGCATCATGCTGCCGACGAGCCTTGCGTCGTGCGTTTCCGCAACCCGCAGGAAGGCTCCGTTATTTTCGACGACCAGATCCGTGGCCCGATCGAATTCAGCAACCTCGAGCTTGATGACCTGATCATTCGCCGTACCGATGGCGCACCGACCTACAACTTCTGCGTAGTCGTTGATGACTGGGATATGGAAATCACCCACGTTATCCGTGGCGAAGACCACATCAATAACACCCCGCGTCAGATTAACATTCTGAAAGCGCTGGGCGCGCCGGTGCCTATTTATGCACACGTCTCGATGATTCTGGGCGACGACGGCAAGAAACTGTCAAAACGTCATGGTGCAGTGGGCGTGATGCAGTATCGCGACGACGGCTACCTGCCGGAAGCGTTGCTGAACTATCTGGTGCGCTTGGGCTGGTCCCACGGCGATCAGGAAATTTTCAGCATTGATGAAATGAAAGCCATGTTCAGCCTCGAAAACGTCAGCAAATCTGCCAGCGCTTTCAATACCGAAAAGCTGCAATGGTTGAACCATCATTACATCAACTCGCTGCCAGCCGAATATGTCGCGACGCATTTACAGTGGCACATCGAGCAGCAGGGCATTGATACCCGTAATGGTCCGCAGCTGTGCGAACTGGTTAAACTGCTGGGCGAGCGTTGTAAAACGCTGAAAGAGATGGCCGAGTCTTGCCACTACTTCTATCAGGATTTCAGCGAGTTCGACGAAGCCGCCGCGAAAAAGCACCTGCGTCCGGTTGCGCGTGAGCCGCTGGAAGCCGTGCGCGCTAACCTGGCTGCCATCACCGAATGGACGCCAGAAAACGTGCACAACGCGATTCAGGGCACCGCCGATCAGCTGGGTGTAGGCATGGGTAAAGTGGGTATGCCGCTGCGCGTTGCCGTTACTGGTGCGGGCATGTCGCCGGGCATGGACGTGACCGTTCACGCCATTGGTCAGAGTCGCACGCTTTCTCGTATCGATCAGGCGTTGGCGTTTATTGCAGAACGTGAAGCCCAGGCTTAAGGCTTGATAAAAGCGCGAAGTCGAAAGCTAAATGGATAATTCAGTAAATAGACAAGCAGTAAGTCGATAGACAAACAAAAGGCCAGCGGAGCAATCCGGCTGGCCTTTTTTGATCGTCAGGTTGCATCCATTTTCGAACGAAACCTTATTCGAACAGAAAATTGGAGATGCAAAAGCCTTCTTGGAAAATCAATCGTCTTAACGCGGCAGCGTGCTCGACTCAGAAGAGACAGTCGGACGGTAAGCCATGAAGTACATCAAACCCACGAAACCGGCACCGCCAACCGCATTGCCGAGGAATACGGCCGCGAAGTTAGGGAAATATTGTGACCAGCTCAACGCACCCGCAAAAATCGCCGCAGGAATGATAAACATGTTGGCAACCACGTGCTGGAAGCCGATGGCGACGAACGCCATTACCGGGAACCACATCCCAATCACTTTGCCGCCCATCTCTTTACTGGCGAATGCCAACCACACAGCCAGACACACCAGCCAGTTACAGCCTACGCCAGAGATAAAGGAGTGCAGGAAGTCAGCATTCACCTTTGCCTGCGCGATTGACACGGTTTTGGCGAGGAACACGCCTTCGGTCATGCCGAGCACGTGGCCGAAGAAGTAGGCCACCGCGATGCTGCCAATCAGGTTGGCGATAGTCACCCAAAACCAGTTGCGGATCACGGCAAACAGGCTGATTTGACGGGCGAACCAGGCCATCGGCAGCGTCATCATATTACCGGTCAGCAGTTCGCCGCCCGCTAAAA
Organism: Rouxiella sp. T17; assembly: GCF_036663475.1. Taxonomy (NCBI): domain Bacteria; kingdom Pseudomonadati; phylum Pseudomonadota; class Gammaproteobacteria; order Enterobacterales; family Yersiniaceae; genus Rouxiella; species Rouxiella sp. T17. The sequence goes on from NZ_JAWUEA010000037.1 coordinate 2,649, forward strand.
CGGTGAGGATCAGGCCAACAGGGAATACCGCCGCGCCAAGCAGGCCGCCAAACGAGCCCCACGAAGCGGGCAGCGTGCCTACGACGTGCAGGTCGAGCAGGAAGCCAATGGCGATAAACGCGCCGGCCAGAAAACCGAGGATCAGCAGATTGCTAACGGAAGCACGACTTTTGTTCACACCTGCCGTTACGGCAAGTGAAGCGATCTCTTTGGGTGTATACAAGGACATGAGTGAGCTCGAATGTTGATTGATGTTGTTTGTAAATGAATCTTTAGTGAAAACTTTTAGTGAAAATCTTATTAGTAATAGACATCAGCGATTAAGCGATAGGAGTCTATTATGAGAATTGTCCGAGGACAAGACGCCCTAAACGTTGCGTTAACGATTCGTTAAAGAAAGCATTATCTTTTGTAGGGAAAATGATGAAGCGGATCAGGCAGCTGGCCGAATTTGGCTGCAAAAGGGCAGGGCGGAAAAAATATGTAACCGCGCATTTTTTGTTCATGACGAATGAAAAATCGCTTTAATAGCCAGTATTTGGCGGCTTTTTCAGCGGTTGATTACATAATCAAATTTAGCCGTTGACAGCTTTGGCGGGAATTCATATTATGCGCCCCGTTCACAAGATTTAATGTGTCCGGAACGGGGGTATAGCTCAGCTGGGAGAGCGCTTGCATGGCATGCAAGAGGTCAGCGGTTCGATCCCGCTTATCTCCACCAATCTTCTTCTCAGAGCAGATTGGCGTTTGATTCCTCCCAAGGATCAAACAGACGACCGTAAATTGATGAACACCCGTGGGGGTATAGCTCAGCTGGGAGAGCGCTTGCATGGCATGCAAGAGGTCAGCGGTTCGATCCCGCTTATCTCCACCAAATTTAAAGAACCCGCTCCGGCGGGTTTTTGCTTTTCTACGATTCGAAAATCCTTTCGTTCCTCGTTTTCATCCCGTCTTTGCTCTTCGAAAATCAATAAAATCAGTCTTCAGCAAAATCGATAGCCAATAAAAAAGGCGCCGAAGCGCCTTTTCAAACAATAAGTTAATACGATAACAACAGAAAACGTTAAGCCAATACCAGTCCGGCGATAGAGGCTGACAGCACGCTCACCAGCGTTGAACCGTAAAGCAGTTTCAGGCCAAAACGTGAAACCACGTTGCCCTGATGCTCGTTCAGGCCTTTGATAGCGCCCGCCACGATACCGATAGACGAGAAGTTGGCAAACGAGACCAGGAACACGGAGAGGATACCCACGCCGCGCGGTGACAGGTCATGCGCCACTTTCTGCAAATCAAGCATCGCCACAAACTCGTTCGATACCAGCTTGGTCGCCATGATACTGCCCACTTGCAGGGCTTCATGGCTAGGAACGCCCATGATCCACGCAAACGGATAGAAGACATAGCCGAGCACGCCCTGGAAGCTGATGCCAAATACCGTGTTAAACAGCGCATTCAAGCAGGAGATCAGCGCGATAAAACCAATCAGCATCGCGGCCACGATAATCGCCACTTTGAAACCGGCAAGAATATATTCTCCCAGCATTTCAAAGAAGCTCTGGCCCTGATGCGTGTTGGTCAGTTGCAAGTCCTGCTCGCCTTCAACCGTATAAGGGTTGATTAATGAAAGCACGATAAAGGTGCTGAACATGTTAAGGATCAGCGCGGCAACGACAAACTTTGGCTCCAGCATGGTCATGTAAGCACCGACAATCGACATTGAAACCGTCGACATCGCCGTAGCGGCCATGGTGTACATACGCTTTTCAGACATTTTGCCCAGAATATCTTTATACGCGATAAAGTTTTCTGACTGACCGAGGATCAGTGAGCTCACGGCGTTAAAGGATTCGAGTTTTCCCATGCCATTGATTTTCGACAAAACGGTACCAATGATACGAATAACCACCGGCAGAATGCGCACGTGCTGGAGAATACCGATCAGTGCAGAGATGAACACTATCGGACACAGTACATTCAGGAAGAAGAACGCTAATCCTTTTTCGTTCATGCCTCCAAATACGAAGCCTGTCCCTTGGGCCGCGAACTTCAGAAGTGTTTCGAACAGGTCCGAAAAGCCTTTCACAAAACCTAATCCAATTTCTGAATTAAGGAAGAAATAGGCTAATAGAACCTCGATGACCAATAGCTGGACAATAAACCGCAAACGAATTTTTTTACGATCGCGGCTCACCAGCAAGGCCAGTACTGCGACAACTGCTAAGGCTAAAACAAAGTGCAGTATTCGGGACATGTGTGCTCCAAATTTGAGGCAGGCAATATTTCGACGGTCATTTTATGTAACGCGTACATAAAAAACGTGATATGCATAGCAAATATAAGAATTAAGAACAAAAAAAGCAATCATTCCAGCGACATAACACGATTAGTGAAGATGAGAATAAAATCACCCACTCTTGGCTTTATTATGCTAATTTTACGAATGGCCAAATTACACCTGTAACGTTGTGGGTATTGGCTCCAAATATTCTAAAAATTCTGTATTAGGAAAGCGAGTCTTGATTGACTCTTTTGGCTTGAAACACCTGAAAGTTGTGACTTTTACCTTAGCCGCTCACTCCCTATCAGAGAAATAATCACGATCTCTCCAAATGCGCTTGATAATCATTCTCAGCTAAGTATGATAGGTCATCGCACAAAAAATGTAAGGGTTAATTGATATGCTGAATAGCCGAGCTGAATCCTCCAGCCGTTCCTCCAGGAAGATCAAGCTTTCGTTAATGGGGCCTGCTTTTATTGCCGCCATCGGCTATATCGATCCCGGAAACTTCGCCACCAATATTCAGGCGGGCGCATCCTACGGCTATCAGCTGTTATGGGTCGTGGTCTGGGCAAACGTGATGGCGATGCTTATTCAGTTAATGTCGGCCAAGCTCGGCATTGCAACGGGCAAAAATCTTGCCGAACATATCCGCGATCGCTTTCCTCGTCCAGCCGTCTGGGCTTATTGGGTGCAGGCAGAAATCATTGCGATGGCGACCGATTTGGCCGAGTTCATCGGCGCGGCAATCGGCTTTAAATTACTGTTGGGCTGTACGCTGCTAGAAGGCGCGGTGCTCACCGGTATCGCCACCTTTATTATTCTTGGCCTGCAAAAACGCGGACAAAAGCCGCTCGAAAGAGTGATTGGCGGTTTGCTGCTGTTTGTGGCGCTGGCCTACATTGTCGAACTGTTCTTTTCGCAACCGAAAATGCTGGAGTTAGGTAAAGGCATGCTGGTGCCAGGCCTGCCCGACAGCAACGCCGTCTATCTTGCCGCCGGCGTGCTTGGCGCGACCATCATGCCGCACGTGATTTATCTCCACTCGTCGCTGACCCAGCGTTCAAGTGATGATTCACGCGCGCACCGTTATTCGGCAACCAAACTGGACGTCGCGGTCGCCATGACTATCGCCGGTTTCGTTAATCTGGCGATGATGGCGACGGCAGCGGCGGCGTTTCACTTTAGCGGCCACAAGGGTATCAGCGAGCTGGAAGATGCCTATCTGACATTAACGCCGCTGCTCGGCCATGCTGCGGCCACGACTTTTGGTTTAAGTTTAGTGGCGGCGGGCCTCTCTTCTACCGTCGTCGGCACGCTGGCGGGTCAGGTGGTGATGCAGGGCTTCGTGAAGTTTTACATTCCGCTGTGGGTGCGTCGCGCGGTGACCATGGCACCGTCCTTTATTGTTATTCTCGCCGGTATGGACGCCACCAAAATTCTGGTAATGAGTCAGGTGTTGCTGAGCTTTGGTATCGCACTCGCGCTGCTGCCGCTGCTCTCATTTACCGGTAATCGCGAGCTAATGGGCGACATGACTAACTCGAGACCTATGCAGTGGGCAGGGCGCGTTATCGTGCTGGTCGTGGTGTGTCTGAATTTCTATCTGCTGATTGGCATGCTGAAATAATTTCGGTGACGGTAAATAAGCCTAAAAGAAGGCGATAAAAAAGGGGCACTTTTCAGTGCCCCTTTTGCTGGGTTCGATTTGGCTACTCGTCGAAAATCATGCTGGCGAATTAGTGATGATCGCCGCCGCCAGGGCCGCCCTGTGGTGGACGATGTTCGCCACCACCACCGCCGTGACCGCCACCATTACCGCGATCGCCGCCGCCGTGGTTGCCATTATCATGACCGCCGCCGCCAGGACCGCGATCTGGGCCACCGTGTCCACGATCTGGACCGCCATGGTCAGGACCCGGGCCGCCGTGGAAACGTTCTGGAGGACGCGGGCCGTTGTTGCGGTGATTATCCCACCAGCCGCGATCGCGCCAATGGCCGCCATCCCAGTAATAACCACGGTCGTTGCGGTGACCATAATATTCGTTACGATGCTGCCACCAGTACGGGGAGCGCCAGTCGTAGCCGTCCCAATAGTAGCCGCGGTCATCGCGTGAACCGATATTGATCGACAGTCCAGGAACGCTAATACTTATGCCGTCAGCGTGTGCCGGCAGGGTGGCAGGCAACAGGCCGAACAGCAGGGCACCCAAAGCAATCTTCACAACGGGTAAATTTTTCATCATGTTTCTCCATTCAACCTTATTACCGCCTTCTTTCATCGAGCCGTGACGCAAAGCGTGTTGATCTCAATGAAATTATCGGGTTTGCACCACCTCGTTAGATGACGACCTGCTTTCTATATCGCGCTACGTCGCACAAATTAGCGCGCAGATAAAGGAGTCGGTTCGTTAAATAACGTTTCAATGATGACAGTTATAAGGCTTAGATAGCGGGCAATCTATTGCCTGCAATCCTGTTTTGATTGATTTACCCAGTTTAACGATTTACTTACAGTGAGTCCCTGAAAGCATTGTTAGCAAACCTTTCTCATCTTCTTACTAATACGCACTTAACGTATCGATAAGTAAACGGTTACATCAAGATTTGTTCGATGTCGGCAATTTCCTGCTCGCTCAGTTGCAGATTACGCAAACTGTCAACGGCATCGTCAATTTGACTGGTTTTACTGGCCCCAATCAGCACTGACGTTACGCGATCGCCGCGCAATACCCATGCCAGCGCCATTTGCGACAGTTTTTGCCCGCGCGCCAACGCAATATCATTCAGCTTGCGCACCTTGGCCAGCTTCTCTTCGGTGAGCTGTTCGGGTTTCAGGAATTGACTGCCGCTGGCCGCGCGTGAATCTTCCGGAATCCCCGCTAAATAGCGATCCGTTAACACGCCACCTGCCAACGGTGAAAAGGCTATTGAACCGACGCCGTTTTGCTCCAGCGTATCCAGCAAATCAGCCTCAACCCAGCGCTCAAACATCGAATATTTCGGCTGGTGGATTAAACACGGCGTGCCGAGTCTATTAAGGATATCAAAGGCTTGCTTGGCCAAATCCGCCGGATAATTTGATAGCCCGATATAGAGCGCCTTGCCCTGACGGACGATTAAATCCAGCGCCGCCATGGTCTCTTCCAGCGGCGTTTCAGGGTCTGGACGATGATGGTAGAAGATATCGACGTAGTCCAGACCCATGCGTTTCAGGCTCTGATTCAGGCTGGCAACCAGATATTTTTTGGAACCCCAATCGCCATAAGGGCCGTCCCACATGGTGTAACCCGCTTTCGAGGAGATGATCAGCTCGTCGCGCCATGGCAGTAGATCGTCGCGCAGAATGCGGCCAAAATTTTCCTCGGCCGAGCCCGGCGGAGGCCCGTAATTATTGGCCAAATCAAAATGAGTTATACCGCGATCAAAGGCGTGGCGCACCAGCTCGCGGCTGGTTTCGTAGCGATTCACATCACCAAAATTGTGCCACAGGCCCAGTGAAACGGCGGGCAATTTCAGTCCACTGCGTCCACAACGGCGATAAAGCATCGATTCATAGCGCTCGGGATTGGCTTGATAAGGCATAAAAATCCTTGTTCAACGGTTTCAGAGGGTAAAAAAGCGTTTTAGTGTATGCGCTTTCACTCATGTTTTCAGATGCACCGATCACAACAGCCACTCTTTTTCACCATCAAAGGAAAAGTCTTAGGTGATTCATTAACCTACAAATTTAAACATTTAATCTGCGCAGGCCATTTTACGACAGGTGTATTCCCCGCTTTCCATAAGTTAATTATATAAAAATGGCCCAATCGATTTATTGAGAGAGCTTGTGCTAAACCTACTTAAGTAGGTCAATTAACTGATGGGTAACGCATTACTAGGGGATCATCATGAATAATGTGTGTAGCGTGGGTGACTATCTCGTCGAGCGACTTTCCCAGTTGGGTATTGATGAACTTTTTGGCGTGCCAGGAGACTATAACCTGCAATTTTTGGACAGCGTGATCGCGCATCCAAGGCTTAAATGGATCGGTTGTTCAAACGAGCTTAACGCAGCCTATGGCGCCGATGGCTACGGGCGCAGCAAACCGGCCGCCGCGTTGCTGACCACCTTTGGCGTCGGCGAACTGAGCGCCCTGAACGGCATCGCCGGAAGTTATGCCGAATATGTTCCAGTTATTCATATCGTTGGCGCACCCGCACTCTCCGCACAAAACAATCATGAGCTGCTGCACCATTCGCTGGGCGACGGCGATTTTAACCATTTTGCGCGTATGTCGGCCCACATTACCGTCGCGCAGGCGATGCTCACCCGTGAGAATGCCACGTCCGAAATTGACCGCGTGCTGCGTGAGGCGCTCTATGCCCGACGTCCCGTCTATATTCAGCTGCCGAGCGACGTTGCTGCCTATAAAGTGACGTTGCCCGCGGAACCTTTGCGTTTAAGCCAGCCGCCGGTAAACGAACAGGCGGTGGCTGATTTTACCGAGGCCGCCGCCGCGTTGTTAAAACCAGCTAAACGCGTCAGCCTGCTGGCCGATTTTCTCGCTGACCGATTTGGCGCGCGTGCCGACGTGCAGAAATGGGTTGATGAGGTGCCGCTGCCTCACGCCACCCTGTTGCTTGGTAAGGGATTACTTAACGAGCAGCATCCTCGGTTTTGCGGCACCTATTCCGGGCAGGCCAGTTCCGACGCGTTGATAAAGGTTATTGAAGATGCTGAGGCGATTATCACCGTCGGTGTTTGCTTCTCGGACACGGTAACTAGCGGCTTTACCCAAAATATCGCCCCGCAAAAACGCATCGATTTGCAGCCATTTTCGGCGCAGGTCGGCGATAAACTGTTTGATCAGCTGCCGCTGCGCGTCAGCATCGAAATTTTGCATCATCTCACAGCCGAGCTGGCTCCCTATTGGCGATCCCCTGTTTTGCCTGATAAACGTCTCATCGATCCCAGCGAAAGCGGGTTAAGCCAGCAGGCATTTTGGCAGCAGATGCAGAGCTTTTTACAGCCTGGCGATATTATCGTCGCCGAACAGGGAACCGCCTGCTTTGGCGCGGCGCAGCTTACGTTGCCAAAGGGTTGTGACTTTATCGCCCAGCCGCTTTGGGGATCGATTGGCTTTACGCTGCCCGCCGCGCTGGGCGCGCAAATCGCCTTTCCCGAACGTCGAGTGGTGCTGATTATTGGCGACGGTTCCGCGCAATTGACCGTGCAGGCGCTGGGTGCGGCTATTCGGTATGATCTAAAAACGGTGATCTTTATTCTCAACAATGATGGCTACACCGTCGAACGTGCGATACATGGTGCCGAACAGCCTTACAATGATATCGCCCAGTGGCAGTGGACGCTTTTACCGCAGGCGTTTGGTGCCGTGGAACCGACCCTTGTTGAAAAAGTCACCGAGGTGAAACAGTTGCAGCAGGTAATGGCGAAAATCAGCGCCGAACCGCAATTAAGTTGGGTCGAAGTGGTGTTGCCAAAAATGGACGTGCCGCCTTTACTGCGCGCCGTGACCCGCGCGCTTGAAGAGCACAATAGTTCGCGCGACTAATTCGATGGTGGTGAGCATTGTAATGAAGTCAATGAGTTAACCTTTTAGTAGGCGCAGCGGGTCGAGCAGGCTGTCGATAAACCAGCGTCCGGCGGGGCCGGGCTGGTTACTCTTCGACCACGCAACGTCAATTGAAATCATTTTCGGCCAGCCGCGTAGCGCCAGTTCTACCAGCTTGTGATGACCAAACTGTGCCACCAGCCAGCGCGGCAAAATGGACCAGCCAAAGCCCTGTTCCGCCATCTCTAGTAACATCAGGTAGTTACCTGACGACCAAGTTTGCCCCTGCGCCTGCGGTTTTTCCTTTCGCCCATAGGTTTGCAAACACAATTGGCGGTAGGTGGTTAAATCTTCGCGCCTTAATCCATCAATTTTTGCCAGCGGATGCGTTTTCGCAACGAAAAGCGCCATTTCCGTTTGGTCGGGTAACCGCGCATAGCCGATATCCGGCGGATAACTTTCCTGCACTTCCAGCATGCCGATATGCGCACGACCCGTTTGCAGCAGGTCAATCACATCGTGATCTTCGGCTATCAGACATTCGAATTCGATATCTGGGTAGAGCTGTTCGAAACGGCCCAGCATCGTTTCATAATGAGTTGGCTGATAGGTATCCGACAGCACGAAAGTCAGCCTCGGTTCCGTCTGAGTAGAAAGACGCACCGCCAGCTCATCAAGCTGCTCGCTAGCGGCCAAAATCGCCTGTACGTGAGCGAGCACCCGCTGTCCTTCGGGCGTCAGCTGGGGTTGCTTACCTTCGCGACTAAAGAGCGTAATGCCTAAATCTATCTCAAGATTTGCCACCGCCGTGCTGATGGTCGACTGGCTTTTATGCAGCTTGCGCGCCGCCGCCGAAAACGAGCCGCTGGCCGCAGTTTCAACGAAGGCGACGAGCGCTTCGGGTGAATAACGCATGGCAAAATCCTTGAGAAAGTGGAAACTAATCCATCTATTTTATCGATAGTAACTATCTTTTCACTATCACTATTTTAGATGAAAATGCGTGTCGGTGGCCTTCTTAATAAATAATAAAAAGAGGTCCGAGCATTTTCATTCAAACGTTAGAGGCAGGTCAGTATGTCAGTTACAGTTTCGTCAGCCACAAATGCAAAAGTAAAAGCGAAAGCCAAGAAAAGCTTGCCGGAGCGTATTTTCCACGCGGTCGGCTACGAGATTATCGCGCTGCTAATTTGCGCGCCGGTAGCTGCCTGGGCAATGAACAAGCCGATTTTTGATATGGGCGTGCTGTCGATTTTATTATCTACCGCCGCAATGATCTGGAACGTGGTCTACAACAGCCTGTTCGATCACTTCTGGCCGGTTAACAAAGTTAAACGTACCCTGCCAATCCGCATTGCCCACGCCTTGGGCTTTGAGGGCGGGTTTATCCTGCTGGGCTTGCCCATTGCGGCCGGATGGTTGCAAATAGGCTTGCTTGAAGCCTTTGTACTTGAACTTGGCTTCTTCCTGTTCTTCCTGCCTTATACCCTTATCTATAACTGGCTCTACGATATTCTTCGCCAGCGCTGGGTGGGCTATAGTGATGTGACGTCGAAATAACAAACGAAAGCAAGAGGATCGAAAATGAAAACGCTGGGCCTGATTGGCGGCATGAGTTGGGAATCCACCATTCCCTATTATCGAATCATCAATGAGCAGGTTAAGCAGGCGCTCGGCGGTTTACATTCGGCAAAGGTCATTATTTACAGCGTCGACTTTTATCAAATAGAGAAGCTGCAGGCTGAAGGCGATTGGGACACCGCCGGGCAGATACTGGGCGAGGCGGCGCTATCATTGAATAAAGCGGGTGCCGAAGTCATTATCGTTTGTACCAATACCATGCACAAAGTGGCCGAGGCGATAGAGCAGATTGGCGGCCTGCCTTTATTACACATTGCCGATGCGACCGCCTCGCGAATTCATGCCAAAAATCTTAAACGTGTCGGCTTGCTGGGCACGCGTTTTACCATGGAACAAGCATTTTATCGCGGCCGTTTGCAGGCGCAGGGCATTGAGGTGCTGACACCAAACGAGGCTGACAGAGCAGTGATTCATCGAATTATCTATGAAGAACTTTGTCTCGGAAGAATCGAGCCCGCCTCGCGTGAGGAGTATCGGCGGATAATTCGCCAGCTCGAAGAGCAGAGTGCCGAGGGCATTATCTTTGGCTGTACCGAAATCACGCTGCTGGTCGGAGAAGACGATGCCCGCGTGCCCGTTTTCGATACTACAGCGATACACGCACAGGCGGCGGCAAATTTCAGCCTGACGCTTTAATTAGAAAATCAGTGATTAGAAAGTCAGTGATATGAAAACCTGCAATATGAAAATCTAGTCAGCATCTTCATCCGAAGGCTTCTCGCGACGGGAGACCAGCAGCAGCGGTTTGCCCGTCAGCACCACCCAGGCAGGCAGCATTACTACGCAAAGCACCGGCAGCAGCTGAAGGTCTGGCACCACCGCCAGCGCCATAAACAGGCTGAGCCAGCCGTCCCGCGTGACGACCAGTACCAGCCCCATCACCGCGCAGGAAACCGTAATCGCCGCAGGCACCGAATCGACGTGATTATGCAGCATGATCCCCAGCGACACGCCAACAAATACCGCCGGAAAAATCCGCCCGCCGCGAAAACCGCAGGCCGCCGCAACTACCAGCGCCGCCAGTTTAGTCAGGGTGATAGCAAGCAGCTGGCCCAGCGAGAGGCTGTCGCGCGTGGCCGCCAGCAATTTCATCTCGTCATAACCCCGAAACAGCGTTATTTGCCCGCCAAGTAGAGCCAATAATCCAAGGACAAAACCGCCGAGACCCAGCATCACCATTGGGTAACGAATCGCGTGAAAAACCCGATGCACGTGGGGGAAACACCAGACCGCCAACATGCCGACGGCGATGGCTATCAACGTGACAATCGCGCCGCTAAAGACGTCCAAAAAGTGAGTGCTGGCATAAGGAGCAAGTTGCAGCGTGAAATTAGGCTCGTAAAACAAACTGCCGGTCATCGCGCCCGCACCGGCGGCAAGAAGGGGAGGAAACAGTCGATCCCAGAGTGAAATTTCCTTGCTGCCGTGCAGCGTTTGCGAAAATATCAGCGCCGCCGCAACGGGCGTGCCAAACAGCGCGCCGAGCGTTCCCGCCGCCGTGAGAATAACCCAGTCGGTCGATTGTACGCGCGGAAACAGCTGCGCGCCGAGGGTGACGGCAATCGCAATATTAATGGCAATAATCGGATTTTCAGGCCCGAGACTGACGCCGCCCGCGAGCCCCAAAATCAGCGCCAGAAGCAGGCCCGGCACGGCATTTAGCGGCAGCGGCATGCCAATCAGCGACTCTGTGGCCGGGTCCGGACCGGCATGACCCGGCAGATAACGAATCACCGCGCCGACGCCAATTCCGGTCAGCGTGAGCATAAACAGCACCCAACCGGCCGATTGCGTGTTAATGTGCAAAACGTCGGGTATATTGAACCATATTAAATTTTGCAGCGCGTGTGCGACACGTAACACGGCGACCAAAATGATGCTGGACGCAGAGCCTATCACCAGTGCCGGGACCCCGAAGGTCAGCATGGTTTTTGCGCGAGGATGCAACATGCAGGAATTCCCTTGGTAGACTGCTCTGTCTAGTGTAGAGAAGATTGCCGAATATTTGTTTTGTTACCCATTTATTTTGCGCTCAGCCGCTGCTTATATCATCAATAGGTCAAATCGGCGTTGCAGCATAGGGCAATTACCGCTATTTTGCCCTCACTGATCTGTAAGCATAAACCTAAGCACTTATAGTCCTGCTGGCCAAGTTTTTCCAGCCTTAAAACGGGTATGTCAGAGAAGGCTGATTGACATCACTGAATGCGAGCCGAAGCAGGGCAAGCAATTTAATTTTTGCGGAGATAAAAATGACCAAGTACTCCCTGGTGGGCGATGTCGGAGGCACTAACTGTCGTCTGGCACTTTGTGACCTCGACAGCGGCGAGATTTCACAGGCACAGACCTTTTCCGGCCTGGATTACGACAGTCTCGAAGCGGCGGTTCGCCACTATCTGGAGTTGCAGCATCACGAAGAAGTCGTCGATGCCTGCATTGCCATCGCCTGTCCGATTGTTGGCGATTGGGTCGCGATGACCAACCACACCTGGGCGTTTTCGATTGCCGAGATGAAGAAAAATCTGGGTCTGGAGCATCTTGAAGTCATCAACGATTTCACGGCGGTATCCATGGCGATCCCGATGCTGAAAGAGGCTGATTTACTGCAATTTGGCGGCAAAAAGCCGGTTGATGGAAAACCCGCGGTTATTTACGGCGCAGGTACCGGACTTGGCGTGGCGCACCTTATTCACGCGGCCAATCGCTGGATGAGCCTGCCGGGCGAAGGCGGTCACGTTGATTTCGCTCCAAATAGCGAAGAAGAAGACATTATTCTGGAGCAGTTGCGTACCGAAATGGGCCACGTCTCTGCCGAACGTATTTTGTCTGGCCCAGGATTGGTCAATCTTTATCGCGCCATTGTCAAATCCGATAACCGTGAGCCGGAAAACTATGCGCCGAAAGACGTGACCCGACTTGCACTCGAAGATAACCTCGACTGTCGCCGCGCGCTTTCTCTGTTCTGCGTCATCATGGGGCGCTTTGGCGGCAATCTGGCGCTGACCATGGGCACCTTCGGCGGCGTTTACATCGCCGGTGGCATCGTGCCGCGCTTCCTCGAATTCTTCAAAGCTTCAGGCTTCCGCGCTGCGTTTGAAGACAAAGGCCGCTTCAAAGACTATCTGGTTGATATTCCTGTCTATCTGATCACTCACGATCAGCCGGGCTTGCTGGGTGCGGGCGCTTACTTGCGTCAGTCTATCGGCATAACTCTTGTTATCTAAGGGTAGATTATTCTGGACGACCAATAATTACGCCTCCTCAGGACCGATTCCTGAGGAGGCGTAGTTTCTTCTGCACGCTTAACTTTTTTTGCCAACCTGCATTCGAAACTCCTAAAGGCCCATAAGTTGGCGGAAGGCTTTCACTTTACTGCGGCTGACCGGCACTTCGAAATCCAAATCGCTTAATCGCAAAATATAGGTGTTGTTGAACCACGGCACAATTTCGCGGATTTTAGACAGATTCACGCAGTAAGATCGATGACAGCGGAAGAAATGCTCTTCCGGCAAACGTAGGCAAAGCTCGGAAATATTCATTGGCATGGTGAACTCTTCACGGCGGGTATAAACCTGCGTGACTTTTTCCTGCGCAGCCGCGTAATAGATGTCATTGATATCCGTAACGATTATGCGCTCATCTTTGATCAGATTAATGCTGTGACTGACTCGATTACTGCCCGCGGCTGCCGGCACCTCAGCTTGCCTGTCCAGTTTCTGCCTGTCCCAGACGAAATGTGCCTCGAGCTTTTGCAGCATCGTGACAATGCGTGACTCGTGATAAGGCTTGAGAATGTAGTCAAACGCTTCGATTTCAAAGGCTTCTGCCGCGTGCTCTTTATAGGCGGTGATAAAAATGATGTAAGGCTTGTGGGCAAACTTGCTGATGTTTTGCGCCAACAGCACGCCGTCGAGCGAAGGAATATTAATATCCAGAAAAATTGCATCGACCTGATGAGTTTGCAGGTATTTCAGCACCTCGAGGCCGTCGTCAAATTTACCAACGATATCAATGGTGCTGTGGGTGCCAATCAGGTAACTCAGCTCTTCCTGAGCCAGAAACTCATCTTCGACAATTATTGCTCTCAACGGCTTTTTTCCCGATCAATCATAAATGAAATTTCTGTTCCCGGTTCCAGCCTGCGGATTTGCAGTCCCTGCCCGTAGAGCAACGTCACGCGGTGATGGACATTGAGCAGGCCGATTTTATTGCCCGGCATTTCGTTTTTGGCTACCCGTTCGATAACCGATTGCAGAATACCTTGTCCAGTATCTTTAACTGAGACTTTAATTCTATTACCCACGTGTTTTACGGCTATCACCACCACGCCCTTGCCGCTGCAAGGCTGGATGCCGTGAACAATCGCATTTTCAACTAGCGGCTGAATTAACAGGCTTGGGATCGAAACCGAAATATCCTCATCGATGTCGTAAATTACCGTCAGTTTGCTGCCAAATCGCGCCTGTTCGATGGCGATATAGTCCTGCACCTGATGTAACTCTTTGCGCAAATCAATCATCTCATCGTTAAGTTCAAGATTGTAACGCAGGTAGCGAGAGAGATTAATAATCAGCTGGCGCGAGGTATCTGGGTTAATTCGAATAGAAGAGGAGATCGCGTTTAGCGCATTAAACAGGAAGTGCGGATTGATCTTGCTTTGCAGCGCGCGCATTTCAGCCTTATTGGCCATTTCGCGCAGCTGCTCGGCGCGTGACACTTCCATTTGCGTTGAGATAATCTGCGACAGCCCAACCGCCATCACCTTAAGCGAATAGGTGATCCGATGGGCGTGGCAATAATAAATTTTCAACGAGCCGGTGATAATGCCCTTTTCCCACAGCGGAATAATCATTTGCGAATGAATTTGCGGCGTGCGATCCATTTCGTCATTGTTTTTGATCGTAATCCTGCCGCTGCTGATCACTTCTTTTGTATTTTCGCTGATGATTTCATGACCGATATTGTACTGATCCGCGCCGGTTCCCACGTAGGCGAGGATATTTTTGGTATCGGTAATGGCGACGGCATCGGCGTTGATGTCTTCTCGAATGATATTACACACCGTCGCCATCGATTCGGCATTGATGTTTCGAAAGTAGGGCAGCGTTTTGTTGGCGATATCCAACGCCAGCCGAGCCTGTCGCGCGGCAATCGCCTCTTTCTCATCGGCCACGCTTTGCACCAGCAGCACGATCGGCCCGATCGAAATTGCTCCCAGAATAAGCGGCGCGGAGATACTCATCACAATGTCCAATCCGAGTGCGAAAGGCCGTGAAAGTAATAAAATCAGCAGCATAGTCAAGGATTCGCACAGCATGCCTGCGGCAATGCCGACGCGCCAATGAAACTCTTTTTTGACCTTAAGATTGATATAACCCGATAGAAAACCCGCGATAATGCTGGTAATCAAACACGGAATCGAGGTCACTCCGTGAATATCGATGAGAAAACGGTGCGAGCCCGAAATGATGCCGGTGATAATGCCAACCCACGGGCCAAACAGAATGCCGCCAGAGACGATGGCGATAGTCCGCACGTTAATTAACGAGCCTTCAACGTTGATACCCGAAAGTGTGCCGAAAATCGCGAACAGTGAAAAAATAGCGGTAACGGCCGCCAGCTCCAGAGGAGTATGGGCATCATTTTCTTTTTGCAGCAGCCGACGAAACAGGCGGGTGCGCGTTAGAAAGAACAGGCAAATCAGCATTAACGCGGCGCGATCGAAAACCGCCAGCGTCATATCGAAAACGTTTTGCACAGCAAGCTCTCGGTCGGATGCCGTGGCATCGCGCTATGGGGGGAAAGTCCGATTATAGGGAAATGTGCTTTCGACGGCTATAAAACGCGACAGCATTAAAATTTTGAGCGTCTAAAAAGCGGTAAACATTTCCAAATGCGGCAAATTATGGCGTACTTGAACCGTTATCAGGCTGATAAAACAGGGAGAGGGCATGATTGTACTGACGACGCCCCGGCTGGGCATGCGGCCACTCAAACGCGATGATTGGCCACTGTTTCTGGCGCTCAATCAAGATCCGCGCGTCATGAAATTTATTGGCGATATCGATACGCCTGAACAAATTCGCCATCGTTTCGACCAACGGCTCGGACATTGGACTAAATATTCCGATTTCTGGTTATGTTTGGTGATCCGCGAATTAGCAACCGACGAACCCGTCGGGCTCACCGGATTCTTTCCGGATTGGCGACCTTATCAGCAAGCCGAGGTCGGATTTATGCTGCTTCCACAACATCAGGGGAAAGGATACGGCCAGGAATCGCTGCGTGAAGTGTTGAATTATGCATTCAAAGCTTGCGGCTTTCACCGCTTGCAAGCTAATGTTATTGAAGGTAATTATCCGTCGCGCCAGATGCTGGAGCGCTGTGGTTTTCAACTCGAAGGGCTGCTGCGGGAAAGTTATCGGCTGCGCGGTGAATGGCACAACGACTGGCTGCTGGGTCTGCTGCGCAATGACCTCGACCTTCCTGATATGCCGTTAAAAAAATAGTTGCCTAATCTATCGACAGCTTTTCCTCGCTGCGATATGTTGAGTTATCGGTCTGCGAAGGTTGCCATTGTGTTGCACAAGCAGACCCGCGTCGCTCGGATGGTCCGGGCGCTTACGTTAAATGAGGTTACTATGTCTGATTCCAGTCAAAAGCGCCGTTTCACGCGTATCGATCGTCTTCCCCCTTATGTTTTTAACATCACTTCCGAATTGAAAATGGCTGCGCGACGTCGCGGCGAAGACATTATCGATTTCAGTATGGGGAATCCGGACGGACCGACGCCGCCGCACATTGTTGAAAAACTGGTGACAGTGGCTCAGCGTGAAGATACCCACGGCTATTCAACCTCCAAAGGCATTCCCCGTTTGCGCCGCGCGATTTCTCGCTGGTACGCAGACCGTTATCAGGTGGATATCGACCCTGAAAGCGAAGCCATTGTGACTATCGGTTCGAAAGAGGGTCTGGCGCATCTTATGCTCGCCACGCTCGATCACGGCGATACCGTACTGGTGCCTAACCCAAGTTATCCTATTCATATTTATGGCGCAGTGATTGCCGGTGCGCAGGTGCGTTCCGTGCCGCTGGTCGAAGGCGTAGACTTCTTCGGCGAGCTTGAGCGCGCGATAAAAGAGAGTATTCCACGTCCTAAAATGATGATTTTAGGCTTCCCCTCGAACCCTACGGCGCAGTGCGTGGAGCTGGATTTCTTCGAGCGGGTAGTGGCGCTGGCTAAACAGTATAACGTGATGGTTATCCATGATTTAGCTTATGCGGATATCGTTTATGACGGCTGGAAAGCACCTTCTATCATGCAGGTGCCGGGTGCGAAAGATATCGCAGTCGAGTTCTTTACGCTTTCGAAAAGCTACAACATGGCCGGTTGGCGTATTGGCTTTATGGTCGGTAATCAGGAGCTGGTCAGTGCCTTGGCACGTATTAAAAGCTATCACGATTACGGCACTTTTACGCCGCTTCAGGTTGCCGCGATTGCCGCGCTGGAAGGCGACCAACAGTGTGTGAAAGATATAGCCGAGCAGTATCGCCAGCGTCGTAACGTGTTGGTGCGCGGCTTGCACGAAGCGGGATGGATGGTCGAAAATCCGAAAGCCTCGATGTATGTCTGGGCAAAAATTCCTGACGCCTATGCGCATTTAGGTTCGCTGGAATTCGCAAAAAAATTGCTTGCCGATGCCAAGGTCTGTGTTTCACCAGGTGTAGGTTTTGGTGATTATGGCGATACTCACGTTCGTTTCGCGCTAATCGAAAATCAGGATCGCATTCGACAGGCGGTGCGCGGTATCAAAGCGATGTTCCGTGCCGATGGCCTGATCGCCGCTAAAAAAGGCAGTGCAGAAGAAGCCGAACAGAAAGCGCCTACCCGCGAGATTTAAGTGCGCTAAAGCGGCCCTTACTCAGCAAGAGCATTATCAAATGAAACCGAGCTTCCGCAGCTCGGTTTTTAATTTCATAAAAAACCCTTAATTTGACGCTACTATTTCCCTACGGTTTGACGTATTTTGTAACACTTTGCGTGACTAGGGAAAATAGATGAAAAATCGTTATTCAACATTGCAGATAACTCTTCACTGGCTCACCTTATTGATGATTATTCTGGCCTATTCCGTCATGCTCGGGCGAGGTTATTTCCCTGACGAGTATCGGCTGCTGGTTCGACAGTTACACTATAACTTTGGGATTAGCGTGTGGGTGCTGGTCTTTATCCGCATCGGTTTGCGCCATCGTTTTCGTTCGCCTCCCATCACGCCGCCACTGCCGCGCTGGCAGGCACACGTTGCTACGCTGACTCACTGGCTGCTCTATTTACTGTTTTTGGCGTTGCCAACGCTCGGTTTTCTCACGGTACTTTTCGCTGGACGACAAATCTTCCTGCTTGGCTGGGAAATTCCACAGTTTGTAACCCCTCGTCCAGAATGGCGTTCAGGATTGCGTGACACTCACGAGCTGGTAGCAACATTGGGTTATTATCTGGTTGGCCTGCACGGCGTGGCTGCGCTGTTCCACCATTATTTTATTAAAGACGATACCCTTAAACGCATGATGCCGGGCAAAAAAGCCTGATTTTCATTCGATAGTCAACGCATAACCCTCTGTAAACATGAGCTGTTTTACAATTTTCTGATGACGATCCTATTTGTTGCTCACTGAAAGGCGTAAACTGAGTTTTCTGTAACGAGGGGGCTTGGTAAGATAAGTCCATGAAAGTTATAAGTTAGCGCAGAGAGGGAGCCCCTTGCTGCTACAATAGTTTGACTTAAGGTGTTGATAATAAATATGGCTACTCCTTCACAACTCGCGCAGCTGCAAGATCAAATCCGTACCAGCTATGATTCCTTGAGCAAAAGGTTGAAGCAGGTTGCCCGTTATATTCTGGACAACGGCAACACGATTCCTTTCGAAACCATTGCCTCGATTGCAGAAAAAGCCAGCGTTCCGCCTTCCACGTTAATTCGCTTTGCCAACAATTATGGTTTTGACGGTTTTAACGAGATGAAGCAGGTTTTCCGTCAGCATCTGATGGAAGGCACGGTAAATTATACCGAGCGTGCCAGCCTCTCTCGCCAAACTGCCAGTGAGGGCACCCAGTCGCCTGAAACGCCTGCCGACATTCTCAAAGTATTTAGCATGGTAAACGAGCAGGCGCTGCAACAGCTGAGCAGTCAAATCAAACCAGAAGATCTTGAGCGCGCAGTCAAACTGCTCGACGAAGCGGAAAATATTTACGTGATTGGTTTCCGCCGCTCGTTCAGTATTGCCGCCTATTTGACCTATGCATTTCGTCATCTTGAACGTCGCACATTTTTGATCGACGGCTTGGGAGGAATGTTCAACGAACAGCTCAATATGGTGCGGCCGACCGACGTCGTTATTTCGATCAGTAACTCGCCTTACGCGCAGGAAGTTGTGGATTTAGTTTCGATGGGTGCTGCTCAGGGGGCAAAACAGATTGCCATTACCGACAGCCTGGTCAGTCCGTTAACGGCCTTCAGTGACGTGTGTTTTATTGTGCGTGAAGCGCAGGTGGATGGTTTTCGTTCGCAAATTGCATCGATGTGTTTAGCTCAAACGCTAATGATGTCACTTGCGCTCAGCAGCGCCAGCAAGATTGACTCGCTCGAAAACAAAAATCAGCTAAAAACTAAATAGCGTAGCTAAAAACTTAATAGCCTCATCGATATCCATATTTCACGTCATGACGACTAGCCATACCATAACTTTTAGCCACAGCCATTAGCCATAACTTTTAGTCATAACAACAAGCAGAGCCTTTTACGACCTCCATGTCGTAAATGGCCATAGACTACAATTTTTCCGTTCTCCGGTGTAACCTCGGTTTAAGCAGTAAGCGCTACCTTAACCGAGACGGTGAACGGAAAGCATTTAGCTATGTTTTGCTCTCCGCGCTTTCCCTATTACGTTCTGACTAGCCTCTTCATAGGAGGGTAGTCGGGCCGTGAAAATCAATATAATTAATCGAAATATAAATTTCAATTTAATTTTATTTGGAATTTATATTTTTATGACGTGGCGCACATCTCATCTTGGCTTCCTATTGAGGATTTCGCGTAGCCAATAAGGGTTTTGCGTAGGTATTGAGAGGGAACATAATCTATTTCAGAAGTGCGCTGACGCTTTCGTTACCAAAATTAACCTCTTATACTGACCTCTTTTCCCATTTCGAGCGCACATTTATGAAATTTAGTAAGCGACTTAGCCTCATTACTCTCGTTTTCGCACTCTGCGTCGGGATTGATCAAATAACCAAAGCGATTGCTAAGGCGACGCTCTCTATGGATTCTGTCCAACACTATCTGGGCGGGTCTATCAGACTATTACTGACTCACAATACCGGCACTTTTCTTGGGCTTGGCGGCACGTTACCGGCCAATGTTCGCTATGCGCTAATGATTATCGGCTTGGGTAGCTTCTTGTTGGCACTGCTGATTTATACCTTAATGAACAGGCGAGCCAATGCGCCGACAGTGATAGCGCTGACCATGATTTTCTCGGGTGGCTTAAGCAATCTGCTCGACCGCATTGTTTATGGCGGATACGTGGTAGATTTTTTGAATATCAGCGCGGGCATGCTGCAAACTGGGGTATTTAACGTGGCGGATGTCATGCTGTTAGCAGGCGCTTTTATTTTGGTTGCGGTAGGATTCAAAACCAAACCTCAAATTGCACACAGCTAATTTATGCTTTTTTTTCAAATAATTAATGCTGTTTATCAAACCCTTCTCGTTATGATTAAGAGGAGCCAAGGCCTTTTAAGGCCTACTCCTTTTAAGCCTGCCACTTTTAGTTCTCAACTTTAACGTTTCATTTTAGAGTGATTTTGAAAATTATGATTCGTTTGCGAAGCACTATTCTACAATCGAGAAATTCACCTTTAACTCAATGAAGTTAAAGGTAAAGATTAATTATTCTGTTATCTACCTCGCCTGATTTGCTGGTTCTCCCTCTCATCATTTTCGATACATTTGTTTTATTTTTATGATGATTGTCTCAAAATGAAAAATTGATTCGGTTTTTTCATTTCACTAAACCATAAAATCTTTATAATCTTTTCATATCATTTTTGATGAATACATCACCACGGTATCGGCGTTAACCGCAAGGAACGGAAGATGAAAAAGATCAGATTAACGATGGCACAAGCTCTGGTCCGCTTTTTGGATCAACAGTATGTCAGTGTAGATGGCGAAGAGATTAAATTTGTCACCGGTATTTTTGCCATTTTCGGACACGGTAACGTGCTTGGATTGGGACAGGCGCTGGAGCAGGACAGCGGGCAGCTGATCGTTCATCAAGGACGTAACGAACAGGGCATGGCGCATGCTGCAACGGGCTATGCCAAGCAGAAACTGCGTCGCCAAATTTATGCCTGTACCTCTTCCTTAGGTCCTGGCGCAGCCAATATGTTGACTGCTGCGGCGACCGCGACGGCCAACCGTATTCCTCTTTTATTGTTGCCGGGCGATGTCTTTGCATCACGCCAGCCTGATCCTGTGCTGCAACAAATTGAACAAAGCCACGATCTCAGCATCAGTACCAATGATGCGTTCCGTACCGTTTCCAAATATTGGGACCGCGTTGTGCGCCCCGAGCAGCTGATGACCGCCTGTATCAGCGCCATGCGCGTACTGACTGACCCAGCTGAAACCGGCGCGGTAACATTGTGTCTGCCCCAGGATGTTCAAGGGGAAGCCTATGATTATCCTGAATACTTCTTCCAAAAGCGCGTCCACCGTATTGATCGTCAACCGATCACCGAAGGCGCGTTGGCCGACGCTATCACGCTGATAAAAAGCAAGCGCAAACCACTGATTGTCTGTGGCGGCGGGGCGAAATACTCGCAGGCTGGTCAGGCGTTACAGAAACTGGCAGAAACTTACGGCATTCCTTTTGCGGAAACCCAGGCCGGTAAAGGCACCTTAACCTCCGAACATGCGTTTAACCTCGGCGGGATTGGTGAAACAGGAACTCTCGCGGCTAACCAGCTGGCAAAAGAGGCCGACCTGATCATCGGCGTGGGTACGCGCTATACCGATTTCACCAGCTCCTCGAAATGGATATTCCAAAACCCTGACGTTTCATTCTTGAACATTAACGTCAACCGTTTCGACGCTTTCAAACTTGATGCTGTGCAGGTTGTCGCAGATGCACGCGTAGGGCTTGAAGCACTCGAAAATGCGTTGAAAGGCAGTGATTATCATGCTGCTTGGGGCCACCAGATTGCCGATGTTCGTGAAGAACTGATTGCTGAAACAAAACGTGTGTATCAGGTCGAGTACAGCGGCGAAGATTTTGTTCCAGAAATTAACGATCATCTGGATCGTAAAGCTGTCTACGCCGAATTCGAAAAAATTACCGGATCGCTGCTGACTCAAAGCCGCGTTTTGGGAACATTAAACAGCTCTTTCGATAAAGACGCCGTGATCGTTGCCGCTGCGGGCAGCCTGCCGGGAGATTTGCAGCGTATCTGGCGCACCACCGACACTAACGGCTATCACGTCGAGTACGGCTATTCCTGCATGGGCTATGAAGTGAATGCTGCACTGGGTGTAAAAATGGCCGAGCCAGAGCGTGAAGTCTATGCGCTGGTGGGCGACGGTTCATTTATGATGCTGCACTCAGAACTGGTCACGTCAATTCAGGAACACTGCAAAATCAACGTGATACTGCTGGATAATATGACCAACGGTTGTATCAACAATCTGCAGATGGAACACGGCATGGACAGCTTCTTTACCGAATTCCGCTTCCGTGGAGACTCAAGTTCCAAACTTGATGGAGGTTTTGTGCCAGTAAGCTTTGCCAAAATTGCTGAAGGGTACGGCTGTAAAACCTACACCGTGACCACTCTCGAGCAGCTGCGCGAGGCGCTGGCCGATGCGAAACGTCAAACCGTTTCTACACTTATCGATATCAAAGTGCTGCCAAAAACGATGATCCACAAGTATTTCAGCTGGTGGCGAGTCGGTGGGGCGATGGTTTCAGAAAGTGAATCGGTTGATAAAGTCGCCGACATGCTGCGCGAAAACATTGGCAAAGCGCGCGAATACTAATTCCAGCCGCCTGAAATGTTTCATTTTGAGCTCAAGGTATTTGAACATTACAGTTTGAATATCAAAGTTTGAATATAAGAGCTTGAATATCAGAATTTGAATATGATCATTTCAAAATAAATGTTTTGGGCTGATAAATATCGAACTTGGATCGGAGCTGACATGAAAATTGCTTTTGATGTAGACGTAATCAGGGATAGAAGCATTACCGAAATGGTGCGCCAAGTTTCGGAATGGGGATATAAATATATCGAACAATCGCCCCATCCGCGCATCAATCCATTCTATAAACATCCAAAAGCTGGCCTGGATGTAATGAACGAATATAAGCGCGCGCTGACGCAGTACGGCGTTGAGATCTCCTCTTTTATCGTGGTTTATCGCTGGTCTGGTCCAGATGAAGATCGCCGCATTGCCGCCGTGCGTAACTGGAAAAGGATGATTGAAATCGCCGTCGATATGGGTGTTGAAGTGATTAACACTGAGCTTTCCGGCGATCCGAACCAGCCAGAGATCTGCGAAGAGCGCTGGTATCAGTCGATGGAAGAGCTGTTGCCAATCATCGAACGTGAAGGTATTCGCGTTGAAATTCAGTCGCATCCGTGGGATTTCTGCGAAGAAAACAACGAAACTGCGGACATGGTTAAGTCGCTGCGCAGTGATAACGTTAAATATCTTTACAGCGTTCCTCACACCTTCTTTTATGACAAAGGGAAGGGCGATGTTGCCACCATGCTGGATTATGCAGGAGACGATTTGTCACACGTGCTGATCGCCGACACCATGAACCACACTAAACATTGTCGTTATATTGTGAACCCGCCGGGCGTCGATGCCGTGGTTCACCAGCATGTCGGCATTGGAGAAGGTGAAATCAATTTCGACGCGCTGTTCGAAACGTTACGCAAAATGAATTTTGCCAACCGCAAATTTAAAGTCGGCGGCGAATCCATTATTGCCACCTCGCTTTTTGGATATCCAGAAAAGATGCCGACGCAGGCTGTTGCAACGCGTGAACGTATTGAACGCGAGCTGCTGAATCGCTAGAACTTTTATTTCAGTTCCATTTTTAAAGAGCGCGTAAATGCGCTCTTTTTGTTTCTATCGTTCAATATATTGGAACTAAACCATCAGAAATCTTCAATAATTCTGCCATGTTCAGCCACTGTTACCGAACTCTCATTGTTATATGATGGTATTAACATCATGTTTCGGAAAACAGGACACATGCATTATGAAAAAGATTGGATTTCTGTCGTTTGGCCATTGGACACCTTCTCCACAGTCGGGCACACGCTCTGCTGCCGATACGTTATTACAATCCATTGACCTGGCTGTTGCAGCCGAAGAATTAGGCGCCGACGGGGCTTATTTTCGCGTTCACCACTTTGCTCGTCAGCTAAGTTCACCTTTCCCGCTGCTGTCTGCCGTAGGCGCAAAAACCAGCCGGATCGAGATTGGCACGGGCGTTATCGACATGCGCTACGAAAATCCGCTCTATATGGCGGAAGATGCGGGCGTGGCGGATTTAATATCCGGTGGTCGTTTGCAGCTCGGTTTAAGCCGTGGCTCGCCTGAACAGGTGATCGACGGCTGGCGCTATTTTGGCTATCAGCCTGCCGAAGGGGAAACTGAGGCCGACATGGCGCGTCGCCATACCACGGCGTTTCTTGAAGTTCTGAAAGGCGAGGGTTTTGCAGAACCTAATCCACAGCCAATGTTCCAAAACCCGCCGGGATTATTGCGCCTTGAGCCATATTCTGAAGGGCTGCGCGAACGTATCTGGTGGGGAGCCGGTTCTAACTCAACGGCAAAATGGGCGGCACAGTTGGGAATGAACCTGCAAAGTTCCACTCTTAAGGATGATGAAACTGGCGAACCGTTCCATATTCAGCAGGCCAAGCAGATCCGTGCTTATCGCGAAGCCTGGAAAGAGGCGGGTCATGCGCGGGCACCACGTGTTTCGGTTAGTCGCAGCATCTTTGCCTTGATCAATGACCAAGACCGGGCCTATTTCGGCCATAGCGGTCAGGAAGGTGACAAAGTCGGTTTCCTTGAAGAGAATAATCGTTCCATATTTGGACGCAGTTACGCCGCCGAGCCAGAACGCTTGATTGCACAATTAAAACAGGATGAGGCAATTGCCGAGGCCGATACTTTGTTGCTTACCGTGCCAAATCAGTTGGGCGTGGATTATAACATTCACGTGATTGACTCAATCCTAAAGCATATTGCTCCGGCGATGGGTTGGCGTTAATAGTAGTTAGAATAAAAAAATGAGACCTATGACAGCGTCTCGAAAGGGGCGCTGTTATTTATTATTATTATCGTCAAATCGTTTATTATTTTTGAGGATAAATCGAGGCCTGTGTTTTACCTCAATATAGATTCTTCCGACATATTCACCTAAAACACCGATGCCTATTAACTGGATGCCACCCAAGAATAATATCGAGACGATGAGTGAAGAATATCCCGCCACCGAGTTTCCCCAAATGACCTTGGAAATAATCATCATTATGCCGGCAATAAAAGAGCATACAGCAACTAATCCACCTAAATAGGTCCAGATTCGTAGAGGAACGGTTGAAAAGCTGGTAATCCCTTCCAGTGCGAGATTCCACAATCTCCAGGTATTAAATTTTGTGCCTCCGTTGACGCGCGCGTAGCGAGTATATTCAACGATCGCATAATTACCCTCTAACCAATTTAATAACCCTTTCATAAAAAGGTTACGTTCCGGTAGAAGCTTCAATCTTTCAACAACATGTCGAGACATAAGCCGAAAATCACCCACGTTCTCTTCGAGCGCTGGACGGCTAATTTTATTATTGAGTTTATAAAACCATTCAGCCGTGGCTCTTTTCATGCGGCCATCGGAAGAACGATCGACCCGCTTGGCGAGCACTACATCATAGCCTTTTTGCCATTCGGCAATCATCTTGGGAATAACGTCCAGCGGGTCCTGAAGGTCAACATCAATTGGGATAACCGCATCGCCGCCTGCGTGTTCGAGGCCCGCCATCAATGCCGCTTCTTTACCAAAATTACGCACGAAACTCAGCGATTCCACCAAAGGATCCTGCTTTGAAAGTGCATCAATTATCGCTTCGGTTTTATCCTTGCTGCCATCATTTATAAAGACGATTTGAACAGTATAGTCAGCAAGTTCTCGGCGCACGCTTTCATAAAAAAAGGGAATAGCTGCCTCTTCGTTAAAAACAGGGACAACGAGAGATATCATCATGTTATTTTCCCAGAAAAGGACAAGTGCAGTAGAGCAGACGTTTTAATTAGCTTGTACGTAATATAATGAAAAGTCTATGTATTAATTCTTAGACTATGAAGTTGCAACAGTTTAAAATTACTCTTTTGATAAATAAAATTTGAGTATAATTAAGAGAAGTGCCAATAAATAGGAGCTAAGCATCACATATAGATATTTAAACAAGATAGGTTAAATCTGAAGCTTATTGATTAACTCTATGTTTGGAATAAGTAATTTATGATATTTATTTGTTGAATTAAAAATTTAATGATTTTTATTCATTCAGAATAATTAAGGATAAATTCAGAGAAGTGACAGTGTGAAGGATGGCGTCTTAATGCCCAAATGGTTTGTCTATTGACTAAAACTAATGATTAAAAATAACTCAATAGTGGTGTCCCCTACTGGAATCGAACCAGTAACTAGCCCTTAGGAGGGGCTTGTTATATCCGTTTAACTAAGGAGACTCTGTATTACCCCGATGCGCCAAGTACGCATTGGGCGTGTATCCTACCGTAAATGCTCATATTTTTACAAGCCTTACCTTCCCTTTCTTCCCTGTCGGTTTTGCTGTAATTGCTCTTAAAATAGCCTCGTTCATGGGCTATTGTGAACAAATTGAGCACAGAAACAGCTTAGGCACCTTGTATGGCGTACTTAATGTACAGGGGAATTATGCTAGCCTCTTGCTTAACGATGGCAGCGAATTTAAGCGAGGGTTGTATGGATTTCGAAGAAGTCAGAGTAGAAGAGGGGAACCTTCTCGCCGATCTCAGAGCTATCGCGATGAAGCCAAGTCTTGAAGCTTTGGGTCGTTTTAATGAACATACCGTCCGAAGCCGTTTTCTCGACGCTTTTGTGCCTGCTGATTCTATAAAATTGACCATTAACGGCAAATTAGCCGGTTTTTTTGTTCTGCGTAATCGAACCGATCACCTGTACCTCGACCATTTATATATTCATCCCGAGTTTCAGAACCGCAAGCTTGGGCAAGCCGTTATACAGTATGTTCGTAAAGAGGCAGCGCAGCGCCAACTTCCAATCAGGCTTGGCGCATTACGCGGAAGTCCGGCAAACCCATTCTATCTAAAAAACAACTTTATAAAGATTGGAGAAAGCGATTTCGACATCTATTACGAGCATCCTATACCAACGTTATTCCAGAAACCTGACGAGTAGGATCCCAACGCGGTCACTCATTAATATAGTAAACACCCACGGTTGCCTTATGAAATAGGGCAATAGTGGGTGCGTTTGCTTAATCCTTCATTACTTCTCGAGTTTGTGGTCCTGATCCTGTGATTTTTTATTCTCCTGATCTCGAGGTTTATTCTCCCGACCCTGCCGTTTTTTCTCCTCATCCTGCTGGGCTTTTTTACGCTCGTTGCTTAAATCGTTTCTGATTTGCGCGTGGCTGATGAGGGCGAAAATAAAGGAGCCGCCGATGATATTGCCTGCGAGAGTAGGTAGCGCGAATGGCCAGAAGAACTCTTGCCACGGAATAGCGCCCGACAAGACCAGATACATCACCTCGACCGAGCCGACCACAATGTGGGTCAAATTGCCGATGGCGACCAGATAGGTCATAAGCAGGATCACCCAGATTTTCGCCGCGCCGGCGCTCGGCAGCATCCAGACCATGGTGGCAATCAGCCAGCCCGACACCACGCCCCCTACAAACATAGCGGCGGGATCTTTCTCCATGACCTCCATGCTTATCTCGGTCATCGCTTTCATAATAGAAGGTTCGAACAGCGGCAAATTGATAAATGCCAATGAAGCACAGGCCGCGCCAATAATATTACCCGCCAACACCACGCCCCAAAGTCGAAATAAAATACCAAAATTCTTAAGCGTCGGTTTATGCATAATCGGCAGTACGGCGGTCACGGTATTTTCGGTAAACAGCTGCTGACGCGCCATGATGACAATAATAAAGCCGACGGTGTAACCTAAATTCTCCAGAAAGAAGCGGGCAGGCGTATCTTCCAGTTGTTCACGAAGAATCGCTTTCGTCACCAACGAGGCGCTAATAGATAAACCCGCTGCAATGGCCGACCATAATAATGCCAGTCCGTCGCGCTCGAGCTCTTTTTCACCCTCCATTCTGATTTGCTCGTGAACGGCGGCGGCGCGCGAGGGTAGATTTTCTTCGTCGACCTCGATTTCCGTACCGTCTTCCTCTTCTTCGCTGTCCACTTCCGGGCCGTCTTTAATATTTTCTTTTACAGAATGCGCCGCGTTGCTGCTTTGGTTCATTGATTACCCCTTAGTGAAAGACCTGCTCAAAACGCCTGACTTAAAGAAAAGTCACGCGTTAACATTTTGTTTCATTCACTAAGCATAGGTTAGTTTTCGCCCCTTATTTGCTGCCGCGAAAGGGAGGCAAAAAATAACAACTTTTTAACACTTTGTTATTAGATGCTAAAAGCTGTATTAGTTCTGTAAAATTGAAGTTAGTTAGCGGTAAACTGCGCGGCCAAAGCCTACAGCGTTTGTAAGGCCTATGTTATGATGCCGTTTCCAAAAGATAAGAGACTCGTCCATGTTTGAAGCGCTTAATCTCAGCTGCGTTCGTGATGAACGAACCCTGTTTAGCGGCTTGAGCTTTACCATTCAACCGGGCGAGATAGTCCAGATTGAAGGCCACAACGGCGCGGGCAAAACCAGTTTGCTGCGCATTCTTGCGGGCTTATCGGCCGCCGATGAAGGTGAAGTTCGCTGGCAAGGGGAAAACACTCGCCGTCAGCGTGAGGTTTTTCATCAGCATCTGCTGTTCCTCGGCCATCAGGCGGGCATTAAATCGGTCTTGACGGCTTATGAAAATCTGGTTTTTTATCAGACAGATAGCAGCGATAAATCTCAAGGCGCTATCTATCATGCGCTGGAACAGGTCGGATTACTCGGTTACGAAGATGTCGCCGTCGCGCAGCTTTCGGCAGGCCAGCAACGCCGCGTCGCGCTGGCAAGATTATGGTTAAGCACGGCACCGCTGTGGATTTTGGATGAACCCCTGACCGCTATCGACAAACAGGGCGTCGCCACATTAATTGAACTTTTTGAACGTCATGCCCAAAACGGCGGCATGGTGTTATTAACCACTCATCAGGAATTGCCGGGCGTAAGTCGCGCAGTGCGCAAAATACGACTGACAAGTACAGAGTTAGCTTAATGTTTCTTAAAGTATTGCGTCGAGAGCTGAAAATCGCTTTCCGAAAAAACGCGGAAATTATTAATCCGCTGTGGTTTTTTCTGATTGTCATCACCTTATTTCCGCTAGGCATTGGCCCTGAACCCAAGCTGCTCGCGCGCATTGCGCCGGGCATCGTGTGGGTCGCGGCGCTGTTATCCTCGTTACTTTCGCTCGAAAGATTATTCCGCGATGACTATCTCGACGGCTCGCTCGAGCAGCTCATGCTGCTGCCCGCGCCGCTCACCCTCACGGTTATCGGCAAAGTGTGTGCTCACTGGCTGGTCACGGGTTTGCCGCTGTTAATCATCTCGCCGCTGATGGCGTTGCTGCTGTCGCTGGATTTCAACACCTGGAAAGCGGTGGCGCTTACGTTGCTATTAGGCACGCCGACGCTGAGTTTTATTGGCGCGATCGGCGTGGCGTTAACGGTCGGTTTGCGAAAGGGCGGCGTATTGCTGAGCCTGCTGGTATTACCGCTGTATATTCCGGTGCTTATTTTTTCGACGGGTGCAATAGACGCCGCCTCAATGGCGATGCCGATCGGCGGTTATTTGGCGATTTTAGGCGCGATGTTGGCGGGAAGTATTACGCTGGCACCTTTTGCTACCTCTGCCGCGTTGCGAATAAGTGTGCATTAAGTCGATAAGATGTGAGCGAAAAGGGCGAACATTTACGGCAAGTTACAATAAGTCTGAAAAAACGCAACCTTTGACTAACATCACACTTCTCGATAGGGAACAATAGGGGTTATGCCCAAAAGAGCGGCAGGCGACGGATACGCCCCTGACTGTTCAGCGTAGCTCGAAGACAAGGTTACGGCATTCAACACAGTATAATTTTAATGTGAGCACCAATAAAAATGTGGAAATGGTTACATCAACTCGCAAGGCCTGAGCGGCTTTACCACGTCTGCGGCCGATTTATTCCCTGGCTCGCGATCGCTGGCGCTGTCTGTCTCCTCATCGGCTGGGTCTGGGGCTTTGGCTACGCGCCGCCCGATTATCAGCAGGGCAACAGTTATCGCATCATGTATATCCACGTGCCGGCGGCTATCTGGTCGATGGGTATTTACAGCTCAATGGCGATTGCCGCGTTTATCGGACTGATTTGGCAGATGAAAATGTCCGAACTGGCGATGGCGGCGATGGCACCGGTTGGCGCGGTATTTACTCTCATCGCGCTGGTGACGGGCGCGGCGTGGGGCAAGCCAATGTGGGGAACCTGGTGGGTGTGGGACGCGCGTCTGACCTCCGAACTGGTGTTGCTATTTCTCTATCTCGGCGTAATCGCGCTGTATAACTCCTTCGAAGATCGCCGTACGGCGGGTCGCGCAGCCGGAATTTTAGTGCTGGTCGGCGTGGTCAATATCCCGATCATTCACTACTCCGTGCAGTGGTGGAACACGCTGCATCAGGGCTCGAGCGACTTTGGCAAAACGATCGATCCGAGCATGCGTTATCCGCTGTTCTGGTCGGTATTTGGCTATCTGTTCTTCTTTATTACTCTGACGCTGATGAGATTGCGCAACGGCATTCTTCTTCAGGAGCGCCTGCGCCCGTGGGTTGCCTCGCTGGTTAACAAGGAGCGCGGCTAATGAACGCAGCATTTTCAAGCTGGCAGGATTTCTTTGCCATGGGCGGCTACGCCTTTTACGTTTGGCTGTCGGTGATTGTGACCCTGAGCGCGCTAATCGGCATTGTTATTCATACAATGTGGACGCGTCGTCAGCTGCTGGGTGAAATTC
The DNA here is from genome assembly GCF_036663475.1 of Rouxiella sp. T17. Classification (NCBI taxonomy): domain Bacteria; kingdom Pseudomonadati; phylum Pseudomonadota; class Gammaproteobacteria; order Enterobacterales; family Yersiniaceae; genus Rouxiella; species Rouxiella sp. T17. The sequence continues at coordinate 33,428 of NZ_JAWUEA010000037.1, forward strand.
GTCGCCGTCAGTCGCGCGAGCAGCGCATCCGCCAATCGAAAAAACAGGCCAGCGCGCCTCGTTCGCCGGAATCTTCCCGGGAGAAGTCATTTTGAATCCACGTCGTAAAAGCCGCCTTTATCTGGCGCTCATCGTGCTGGTTGGCCTTGGGCTTGCCACTACGCTGGTGATGTACGCGCTGCGCTCCAACATCGATTTATTCTATACGCCGAGCGAAATTTTGCAGGGCAAAGGTGAGGATCACCAACTGCCGACCGTCGGCCAGCGCCTGCGTATCGGCGGGATGGTCATGCCCGGATCGGTCAAGCGTGATGATAAAACGCTGGAAGTGCATTTTAAAATTTACGATGCGCGCGGCGCGATTGCCGTGACCTATTTCGGCATCTTGCCAGACCTGTTCCGCGAAGGGCAGGGCGTCGTGGCGCAGGGCGTGATGGAAGCCAATAACGTGGTCATGGCGAAGCAGGTTCTAGCCAAGCATGACGAAAATTATGTTCCACCGGAAGTGAAAGACGCGATGAAAGATAACCATACGGGGCCAGCCTCGGCGTACGTTGCTCCTGCGAAAGGAAACGGCCAGTCATGATCCCTGAAATAGGTACGTTTGCACTCTGTCTGGCGCTCGGGCTGTCGACATTATTGAGCATTTATCCCCAGTGGGGCGCGTCGCGGCAGGACGCACGGATGATGGCAATGGCGCGTCCGCTCTCCTACGGCATGTTCGGCTGCATCCTGCTGGCGTTTATTATTCTGGTCCACGCCTTTGTGGTGAACGATTTTTCCGTAGCTTACGTCGCGAATAACTCCAACACGCATCTGCCGGTTTACTACCGCATGGCGGCAACCTGGGGCGCGCACGAAGGCTCGCTGCTGCTTTGGGTTCTGTTACTGAGCTGCTGGACGACCGCCGTGGCGCTGTTTAGCCGCCGGATGCCAAACGACGCCGTCGCGCGCGTGCTGGCAGTCATGGGGCTGATTACGACTGGCTTCCTGCTGTTTATCCTGCTGACTTCCAACCCGTTTCTGCGCACGCTGCCGAATTTCCCGATCGACGGCAGTGACCTGAATCCGGTATTGCAGGATATTGGCCTGATTTTCCATCCGCCTATCCTTTATATGGGTTACGTCGGCTTCTCCGTGGCCTTTGCCTTTGCGATTGCCTCGCTGATGGCGGGTCGACTGGATACCGCGTGGGCGCGCTGGTCGCGTCCGTGGACTCAGGCCGCGTGGGTGTTTCTGACCATTGGCATCGTGCTGGGCTCCGCGTGGGCCTATTACGAGCTTGGCTGGGGCGGCTGGTGGTTCTGGGATCCGGTCGAAAACGCCTCGTTTATGCCATGGTTGGCCGGTACCGCGCTAATTCACTCGCTGGCGGTCACCGAAAAACGCGGCACCTTCAAAGCCTGGACCGTGCTGCTGGCGATCACCTGTTTCTCGCTCTGCCTGCTCGGCACCTTCCTGGTGCGCTCGGGCGTGCTGGTGTCGGTTCACTCCTTTGCCTCGGATCCGGCGCGCGGGATGTTTATCCTCGCCTATCTGGTGATAGTGATCGGCAGTTCGCTGTTGCTGTACGCCATTAAAGGCAATACCGTGCGGGCGCCAAGCCGCCACGAACCTTACTCGCGTGAAAGTTTCCTTTTAGGGAACAACGTGTTGCTGGTTGCGGCGATGCTGGTGGTGTTGCTCGGCACGCTGCTGCCGCTGGTACACAAACAGCTGGGCCTCGGCAGTATTTCGATTGGCGAACCCTTCTTTAACACCATGTTTACCTGGCTGATGGCACCGCTGGCGCTGCTGCTCGGCATTGGTCCGTTAGTGCGCTGGCGTCGTGACGAGCCGAGCAAGCTGTGGCGTCGTTTGGGCCTTGCGCTGGTGGTGACGTTGCTGCTGTCGATTCTGCTGCCGTGGCTGTTGCAGGACAAAATCGTCGGTATGACGGTAGTGGGCATGATGATGTCAGTGTGGGTGATTTTGCTGACGCTGATGGAACTGCACGAGCGCGCGACCCATCGCCACTCGTTCTGGCGCGGTTTGACGCACCTTTCTCGCAGCCATTGGGGCATGGTGCTGGGCCATCTTGGCGTGGCGGTGACGGTTATCGGTATCGCTTTCAGTCAAAACTACAGCGTTGAACGTGATGTTCGAATGAAAGCGGGCGATAGCGTCGATATTCAGGGTTATCATTTCGAATTCAAAAGCCTGACCGATATTCAGGGCTCCAATTATTCCGGTGGTGAAGCGAATATCGAAGTCACCAGCAACAATAAATTCGTCACCATGCTCCACGCCGAAAAACGCTATTACAGCGTGGCGCGCAGCATGATGACGGAGGCGGCAATCGACGGCAATCTGGCGCGCGACCTTTACGCCGCGCTGGGCGAAGAGCTCGACGACGGCTCGTGGGCGGTGCGTCTTTACTACAAACCGTTCGTGCGCTGGATTTGGCTGGGCGGCATCTTTATGGCGGTCGGTGGCATCCTGTGTATTTTCGATCCGCGATACAGAATGACTAAAAAAATGAAACGTCTCGACAAAAAAGCCGTGGAGGAAGTATGAGCCGTAAAATCCTCTTTATTCCGCTGTTTCTATTTTTGGCGCTGGCGGCGGCATTTTTGGTGCAGCTTACCCGCAACGCGCACGGCGACGATCCTACGCTTTTAGAGTCGGCATTAGTGGGCAAACCGGTGCCGGTATTCAAGCTTGAATCGCTGTTCGAGCCGGGCAAAACCTACGATCAGGCCGTTTTTCACACGGGGAAGCCGATTCTGCTGAACGTCTGGGCGACGTGGTGTCCGACCTGTCGCGCCGAGCACGATTATTTAAATACGCTGGCGGCGAAAGGCGTTCACGTGGTGGGGCTTAATTACAAAGACGATCGCGGCAAGGCGGTTAACTGGCTGAATACGCTTGGAAATCCTTACGCGCTGAGCCTGTATGACGGCGACGGCATGCTGGGGCTGGATCTTGGCGTCTACGGCGCGCCTGAAACCTTCTTAATCGACGGCAACGGCATCGTGCGTTATCGCCACGCCGGCGACCTCAACGAGCAGGTCTGGCAGCAAGAAGTGCGTCCGCTGTATCTCAAGTACGGGGGCAACGCATGAAAATCTTGTCGCTGTTTTTGGGGCTAATCCTGAGTTTTAGCGTGTTCGCGGCTATCGATACCTATCAGTTTACCTCGCCGCAGCAGGAGCAGCAGTATCGTCAGCTGACCGAACAGCTGCGCTGCCCGAAATGCCAGAATACCAACATTGCCGCCTCTGATTCGATTATCGCCGCGGACATGCGAACGAAAGTCTATCAGCTTTTGAATGAAGGTCAGTCGAGCAAGCAGATTATCGATTACATGGTCGCGCGCTACGGCAACTTTGTGACCTACGAACCGCCGGTGACGCCGTCGACGCTGATTTTATGGGTTGGGCCTGCGCTGTTCGTACTGGTCGGCGCGCTGGTTATTATTTTACGCGCGCGCCGTCGTCAAACGGGCGAGCAGATGTCTTCGCAGGAACAGCTGCGTTTGGCGCAGCTGCTCGGCGAAAATGACAGGAAAGAATCATGATTGTTTTTTGGCTGGTCATTGTTGCGCTGATGCTGGTGGGCATCGCGCTGTTTATCGTTCCCGTTATTCGCGGCGATCGCGCCGATTTAGCCACCAGTCGCGATGACCTGAACAAGGCATTTTATCATCATCGTCTGACCGAGCTGGAAGAGGATGAAGATCAGGGCGTAGTGGCCGATCGCCCGTTATTCGTCAAAGAGTTGCAGGAAAATTTACTGAGCGACATTCCGGGACACGCAGGCAATGCGGGGCAATCGAGCAAGATTGGCAAGCCCATTCCACGCTGGACGCTGATTCCGGGCGCGCTGCTGCTGGTGGTCGTGAGCGGCGGCTTCTATCTTTATACTGGCGGGCTCGGGCAGGTCAGCGCCTGGAATCAGGTCATGAAAAGCATGCCCGATTTACGCGCGCGGGTAGCCGATGTTAACGCCAAGCCGCTAAATATGGTGGATATTCAAAACCTTGGCCTTGGCTTGCGCACCGATTTACAGGCTAATCCAGACAATGCAAAAGATTGGCTGATGCTGGGCCGCGTAGGAACAGCGCTGAATAATGCCAGCACCGCCACGCAGGCTTTTGCCCGCGCCTACGCACTTTCGCCCAATGATATGGATATCAAATTGGGCTATGCTGACGTCCTGACGCGTTCTACCGATCCGCAGGATAATATCAACGGCGGCAACATGCTGCGTGATATGCTCGAACATAATCAGGGTAATCTGCAGGTATTGAGTTTACTGGCATATAATGAATACGAGCAGGGTCACTATCCGCAGGCGATTGGGGCGTGGCAGGTGATGCTGAAGATTTTGCCGGCCAACGATAAACGTGCCGACATGGTCAAAGCCAGCATTGAGCAGGCGAATGCCAAATCGGGTATGGATAAGGTAAAACTGGGCGTTGCCGTGGCGTTATCGCCGCGCGCGCAGCAGCAATTACCGCAGCAGGGTACGGTATTTATTTCAGTGACGGATGGCAGCAGTCCAGTGCCGGTGGCGGTTAAAAAGCTGCCGCTGAGCCGCTTCCCACTTTCTGTTACGGTCGATGATACCAATGCCATGATGCCGCAGCGCTTGCTTTCTTCACTGCATCAATTAAAAGTACGGGTACGTATTTCGCAAAACGGCCTCGCGACCCCGTCATCAGGCGACTGGTATGGCGATAGCCCGCTGACCGATTTCTCGGGCACCGGACAGGTCAATATTGAAATTAATCAGCAGGTTCCTTAATAAGGAGCCGAAGCATAAACAGGGAGATCATAATGGACTTTCGCCTGACTGGGCTGGCGTTTGCCACGTTATTGTTAGTGGGCTGTGCAAGTAGCGACGATAAACCGAAATCGTTGGTGACCTCTTCCGGATCGGCGCCGACCACGGCGTCCGCGACCGGTAAAGCCCCGACGGCGGCGGACGCAGCTAATCCACCGCCGCCAGAAGCGGTTGATCCCCAAATTGGCGGTCGCTCTGATCCGTTGCAGAGCTTTAACCGTTCAATGTTCAACTTCAACTATAACGTGCTGGATCCCTATGTTTTACGCCCGGTTGCCGTGGCGTGGCGCGACTATTTGCCTTCGCCCGCGCGTAATGGCCTGAGCAATTTCTTCGACAATCTGAGCGAGCCATCCACCATGGTGAACTATTTTGTTGAAGGGAACATTAACGAAGGGGCGAAACACTTCACCCGATTCTTCCTGAATACCATCCTCGGTATGGGCGGATTAATTGACGTCGCGTCAATGGCTAATCCAGAGTTGGCGAAACAGGAGCCGCACCGTTTCGGCAGCACATTGGGCCATTACGGCGTGGGTTACGGCACTTACGCCGTGTTGCCGGGCTATGGCAGCTTCACGCCGCGTGAAGACGTGGGCGGTTTAGTCGACGACCTTTATTTCCCGCTGAGTTACCTGACCTGGTGGATGACCGCCGGCAAGTGGGCGATTCAGGGCATCGAAACCCGAGCGCAACTGCTGGATTCCGACGGCCTGCTGAAAAACTCGTCTGACCCTTACGAGTTCCTCCGCGCGGCTTACTTCCAGCATCACGACTTCCTGGCCAGCGGCGGCAAGCTAACGCCGGTCGACAATCCTAACGCCGCGGCAATTCAGGGCGATCTGGATAGCATTGATTCGGCTGACTGATTATAAATTTCGTCAACTGTGATGAATGACCCCAAAACAAAAAGCGCCGAAAGGCGCTTTTTTTATGCTACAAACAGATGCGTTATCAAATGAAAATGTAAACGCATCTAATTAGTCAGGCTTATTCAGATCGCTTTTACATTCGATAGCGAGCAGAACGTCGCTATTAGAACGTCGCTATCAGAACGTATAGTTAAAGTTCACGCCGTATAACATCGCGGTGCCTTTGGCATCGAACTGGTAATTAGGAACGCCGTCGGCGACTTTTTCGCTGATGTGAACCGATTTGCCGTGCATATAAGAGACGCCGAGGTCGACAGAGGCGTCTGGGGTAAAGGCGTAGGTGGAACCGACGCTCAGCCAGAGGCGATCCTGATCGGGAATCGAAATAGTGCGGTTATCCGCCGGAACCGGGCTGTCGTCATAGGCGATACCGGTACGGAACGTCCACTGATCGTTGTAGTAATAAGTCGTACCTAACGCCAGACGATAGACGTCGTGATAGCCTTCTTCCTTCTGGAACAAGGTGTTGCCGTTGGTGCCGGTCGCTTTCAGCTCTTGGAACTGGCTCCAGCTGGTGTAGGTCAGACTGTAATGAATCGCCCATTTTGGCGCAACGCGGTTATAACCCGAGACTTCCCACATCTCCGGCAAATTCAGCGTCAGCGAGCCTGGCACAGTATTACCGCCCGTGCCGCCAGCAACGACGGGCAGGTCGCTGCGATAGTTGCCGTCAAAATCGATGTCTACTTTCGAACGATAGGTGAAGCCGTAACGGTTGTTTTCATCAACCTCATAAAGAATACCGGCGTTCCAGCCGTAGCCCCATGCATTACCATTCAAATGTGCAGCGGTAGTGCTGGCCGGAATGGTACCGCGACTTTGCAAGGCAACCAGTTCACCCGCGTTTCGTTCGATTTTCGCTTTGGCATAAACAGCATCGAAACCGACACCGAAGCTAAAGTGCTGGTTAAGGCGATAGGCGGCGCTGAGGTTAAGGTTTTCGGTGATGAGATCGGTTTTGCCAGCCAGCGGTCCCGCCGGATAGTCATTTTCGAATTCGGTTGATAAACCATAGTTTGAGGTGGCCGATGCGCCCAAAGCCCACTGATCGTTTAACGGCAAGATAAAGTGCAGGTTCGGAACCCAGGCATTCGGCGCAATATTGCCATCATCGGTGCTGCGGCCGGTAACGGGAGAATTGCCGGTGAGTTTGACATCAGGATCGACATAAATGGCGCCGCCGGAGAAGGTAGGGCGGTCGAACATGGTCATGGTCGCCGGGTTACGACTGCCCGACGCCGCGGAATCCGCTATCGCGCCTTCGCCCGAAAACGATCGGCCCAATCCGGCTGCCGTGTACTCGTTAAGTTGAAATCCTGCCGCAAAAACTTGAGTTGAGACTAACGCCATTGCAGCTGCCACAGCTGACCTTGTAAACAGGTTTTTCTGGTTCATGACCAAAACCTCATTTTATGATTTATAGAACAGCGTCATTTATAGAGTGACTTATAAACAGCGATGAACGGCGGATTCGTGGCACCGCAAAGGGCCAACTAATCAGACCAGTGAGCGAATTATAGGTCCGACCTGTACACATGTTGCAATGTTGTTTCACACTTATTGGTATTTAGATTTTAAAAATTAGATCCGCTTAACAAAAAGTTGACGATTCTGATTCACAAAACTAACGTTGCGGATTGAACTATTGATGAGAAAAATAAATCATTTGATGGGTGGCGTATTAATCCTGTGATTTGAGTCACTTAAAAACCTTGTTAAAACTAGGCCTTTTTGTCTCGACCACCTAGGAGTAGGATTAGAAGCAGGTAAACGGTCTTATTCAGGAATTATCACGCCCTTGGGCAAGACGTTCACGACGTCAAAAGGAGAGAATATGTCAGCCTCAAACACGCAAACGGAACTGTCACACAGCGCGCAAAACGTCTCCCATTCATCGGCTTCTTTAACCGGCATAAACGAAAATGAAGCCTGTTGCCGTGTCGAGATTGGTACGGTTATCGATAACAGTGACTGTACGACGACCTACCAAAAGCTATTTTCGACTCAGGCAGAAGCGAAAACGATGTTTGAAAAGCTGGTCGCCCGCGCCCGCATGACAGAATCTGAACCTTGTGTCATAAGCAGCCAGTTTAAAGATGTTGATGGAGGAATTGAGCTGATTGCCGATTTCACTTTCTGCTGCCAGATTGAATCCATTAATTTTCAACTTGCTTTGCGCTAACGCGTTTTGCAGCAATGTGCCAAATCAAGCCCTGCCGAAGATAGCAGGGCGTTTAGGTTTGTTTCGGTATTGTCGCCTTCGACCCGCCTGGTTTAATTACAACCGGCTTTCATCGCAAACTTTGCGATTCCTCTCAAATCGTCATTCCTGACTTTGCCATTCTCCTGCACATAGTTAACACTATTCATCAGGTCAGACCTGTATTAACTGATATTTAATAAAAGCTTTTTCAAAAAATAGCTTCAACAGGACTTTCGACATATCAGGACTTTCACCCTATCAGGCAAGTCGCGACAGACCCTTTTTTGGCATTGAACGTTTGATTTACTCAGGAGCCAGCATGAATAAGGCCGTTCCACTGGTTACACGTCAGGGCGATCGAATCGCTATTGTTGAAGGTTTACGCACGCCATTTGCTAAACAGGCAACCGCGTTTCACGGCATTCCGGCCGTCGATTTAGGAAAAATGGTGGTGAACGAACTGCTGGCGAGAAGCGGCGTTGACCCACTGGTGATTGATCAGTTGGTGTTTGGACAAGTGGTTCAAATGCCCGAAGCGCCTAATATTGCTCGTGAAATTGTGCTTGGGACCGGCATGAATGTCGCCACCGATGCCTACAGCGTTTCGCGCGCCTGTGCGACCAGCTTTCAAGCCGTCGCCAACGTGGCCGAAAGTATTATGGCCGGAACAATAAGCGTGGGCATCGCGGGCGGGGCGGACTCCTCTTCAGTACTGCCCATCGGCGTTAGCAAGGCGTTGGCCCGCACGCTTGTAGACGTCAATAAAGCGCGCAGCCTTTCGCAGCGCCTCTCCTTGTTCAGCAAACTCAAATTTCGCGATCTATTACCCGTTCCGCCAGCCGTCGCGGAATATTCTACCGGCCTGCGAATGGGCGATACGGCCGAACAAATGGCTAAATCTCACGGCATAAGTCGTGCGGAGCAGGATGAGTTAGCCCATCGTTCACACCAGCGCGCCGCCGAAGCCTGGGAAAATGGCCTGCTTGATGCCGAAGTGATGGCTGCTCACGTGCCGCCGTATAAAGAGGTGGTGCAAAGAGACAATAACGTGCGCTTTGATTCCAGCATCGAGCAGTATGCCAAATTGCGCCCCGCGTTTGACCGCAAGCACGGGACGGTAACGGCTGCCACCAGTACGCCGCTGACCGACGGCGCGGCGGCAGTGTTAATGATGAGCGAGTCTCAGGCAAAAGAGTTGGGAATCAAGCCGTTGGGATACTTGCGCAGCTTTGCTTTCGCCGCTATCGACGTTCATGAAGATATGCTGCTCGGCCCCGCCTACGCCACGCCGATCGCGCTGGATCGAGCAGGATTAACGTTGTCGGATCTTGATCTGATCGACATGCACGAAGCTTTCGCCGCCCAAACGTTGGCAAATATTAAAATGTTCGCCAGCGCGCATTTCGCGCATGAAAAATTGGGTCGTGACGCAGCAATTGGCGTAATTGATATGGAAAAATTCAATGTATTAGGCGGATCGCTGGCCTATGGTCATCCTTTTGCCGCGACGGGCGCGAGAATGATTGTGCAAATGTTGCATGAACTACGTCGCCGTGGTGGCAAACTCGGCTTAACGACGGCCTGCGCCGCGGGTGGGTTAGGTGCCGCGATGATTCTGGAGGTGGCAGAATGAGCGACAAGCCGCTAATTTACCCGGCTGAAACGCCTTATCAGCTAAAAAAATCGGCGTTTACGCTACATTTTACCGATGACAATATTGCCATTATCACCATCGATGTGCCCGACGAAAAAGTTAACACGTTAAAAGCCGAGTTTGCCGATCAAATCATTGAGCTGCTTAAAAGAGCGCAGCTGCATCCGCAGTTAAAAGGCGTGGTGTTCGTTTCTGGAAAAAAAGACTCATTTATTGCCGGCGCCGATATCAGCATGATTGCTCGTTGCGAGCAGGCAAGCGAAGCCGAAGCTTTAGCAAAGAAAGGGCAGGCGGCGATGGCCTATATTGCCGGCGTAAATGTTCCGGTCGTTGCGGCGATAAAAGGCGCCTGTCTTGGCGGTGGATTAGAGCTGGCGCTGGCCTGCCACAGTCGTATCTGTTCTTTGGATGACAAAACACAGCTCGGATTGCCCGAAGTGCAGCTCGGCCTGTTGCCCGGATCAGGCGGTACGCAGCGATTACCGCGCCTGATTGGCGTCGCCAACGCGTTGGATCTTATGCTGACCGGCCGCTCTCTGCGACCCAAACAGGCGCTGCGTCTTGGTCTAGTCGATGACATTGTGCCGCCCTCGATTCTGCTGCAAACCGCGCTCGACAGGGTGCGCAAAGGTCGTCCGGCCAAAAAAGAGCTGGCTTATAAAGATCGTCTGATGCAGGGCGCGCTGGGTCGAAAATTGCTGTTTCACTTTGTGCGCAAGCAGACTCGGGCAAAATCCAGAGGGCATTATCCGGCAACGGAAAAAATTATCTCTGTTGTCGAGACGGGTTTACACGAAGGCAGTGGCAATGGTTATCAAGCAGAGGCGGCGGCGTTTGGTGATTTGGTCATGACGCCACAGTCTGCGGCTCTTCGCGCGCTATTTTTCGCCTCGACGGCATTAAAGAAAGAGCGCGGTGCTGAAGCCGAGCCCCGTCAAATTCAGAAAACAGCCATACTCGGCGGCGGATTGATGGGCGGAGGAATTGCTTACGTTACGGCGACTAAAGCGGGCCTGCCCGTCAGAATTAAAGACATTAATCATCAGGGGATCAGCCGTTCATTAAAGTACAGTTGGGACCTTCTCCAGAAGAAAGTTAAGCGCAGACATCTTACCGCCGCAGAGCAGCAAAAACAGATGATGCTGATTTCTGGCACCACCGATTACAGTGGATTTAAACAGGCTGATCTGGTCGTTGAAGCCGTATTCGAAGAGCTGGCGCTGAAGCAGCAAATGATCCGCGAAGTTGAAGAAAATGCCGCGCCGCAGACCATTTTTGCCTCAAACACCTCTTCTCTACCGATTCATAAAATCGCTCAAGGTGCGACAAGGCCGGAGCAGGTGATCGGTCTGCATTATTTCAGTCCGGTTGATAAAATGCCGCTGGTCGAGGTCATTCCTCACGCTCGGACCAGCCCGGAAACGGTCGCGACCGTGGTGGCCTTTGCCAAAAAGCAGGGCAAAACGGCTATTGTTGTGGGTGATAATGCGGGTTTCTACGTTAACCGCATTCTTGCTCCCTATATCAATGAGGCCACACGCTGCCTGCTAGAAGGCGAAAGCATTGAACATATTGACGATGCGCTGCTTGAATTCGGGTTTCCGGTCGGGCCGTTACAGCTGCTCGATGAAGTGGGTATTGATGTCGGCACCAAGATTGTACCTATTCTCGAGGCCGCGTTTGGCGAGCGTTTTGCTGCTCCCGCCGAGCTGGATGCCATATTAAAGGATGACCGGAAAGGCCGCAAAAATGGCAAGGGTTTCTATAGTTATCCTTCTAAGGGAGATAAAGGTAATAAAAGGCGAGCCGACCCTTCTATTTATGGGCTTTTAAACGTGACGCCACATAATAAGCAAAGTAAGCCGGTGATTGCCGAACGTTGCCTGGCGTTGATGCTGAACGAAGCCGTTCGCTGTCTTGACGATGGCACGGTGCGCAACGTGCGCGATGCTGACATTGGCGCAGTTTACGGCATCGGCTTTCCGCCGTTTTTAGGTGGCCCGATGCGCTACATCGATACGCTTGGCGCCGCTAATCTGGTCAAAAAACTTCAGGATTTACAACAAAAATATGGCGATCGCTTTGCGCCCTGTGAAGGACTGGTCCGTCGGGCCGCAGAAGGACAAAAATTGTATAGCTGATAAATTGCGCGTAAAATAGGCGATCGTTTGGTCTAAAAGCGCTGCATTTAAAACACCTGTGCTCAAAACATTTGGCGATAGAGTAGTGAGAGATTCTCAGTTTTAAGGTCTATCGACCTTCAGCAGGTTAGGTTGTTCGTTAAACGCACGACTATTTACATCTCGTGGCAGTTGGTGTAAAAAACAGCGTTTTATTTGCGATGACTTTCAGGCAAAATGCACGGCCGCGATACAGACCGCGTGTTTTCGTTGATACTAAGTTGGTGTAGTGCCCTGCTAGGATGTGGGCAGAAGGGTAATACAGCACGCGAAGCGTTCCTGTATAGCGCTATTTTTGTTAACAAAAGCGGTGCAATATGCAAGTTGTGATTATGCGTCACGGTGAAGCTGCTCTCGATGCAGCCAGCGATTCCGTCAGGCCTCTTACCGATTGTGGTTGTGACGAAACGGTATGTATGGCGTCCTGGTTAAACGGTCGCTCTGTGAAAATTCAGCGCGTGCTGGTGAGTCCGTATCTGCGGGCGCAGCAAACGTTGGAAAAAGTACGTCAGGGCCTCGCGCTTCCTGAGAGGGTTGAAGTCTTACCTGAGCTAACGCCGGGCGGTGACCCTGCGCAGGTAGCGGAAGAGCTTCAGGCTTTGGCGAAAGAGGGCGTCAGCGCAGTGCTGGTGGTTTCTCACCTGCCGTTGGTGGGTTATCTGGTGGCAGAACTCTGCCCGGGCCAGTGTCCGCCGATGTTCGCGACCTCCGCGATGGCCAGCGTTGAAATCAATGCCGAAACCGGACGTGGAAGCCTCGATTGGCAATACAGCCCGTCGCAGGTTATTGCTAAAGCCTGCTAACTTTCTCCAAGAAAGGGCAGTTTTCAGGCTACAGCAATCACAGGCTACAGCGATCAAAAAAGGCACAGTTTACTGTGCCTTTGTCGTTTCTATCGCTTTACCGATCTGCAATTTTCTATAAATCTTGTTGAACATTAATGTCACAGATCTTTGGAATCGCAATTCTTCGATTTTATAGTTCTTGGGTTTTACAGTTCTTGAGTTTTATCGTCCAATTCAACCAAGACTAACAGCGCCGCATTGCCTCCGAATTCTCGAGGTGCCTGATGAAATGCCTCAACGTCTGGATGCTGCGCCAGCCACAGCGGGGTTTGCTGCTTCAAAATATGCTTGCCGTGGCCGTGCATCACGCAGGCGCAGTGCACGTGCTCTCTGCGACAGGCGGCAATCAGCGCGCCCAGCTCTTTTTTGGCTTCGTTTTGCGTCAGACCATGTAAATCGAGAAACAGCTCGGGAGAGTAATCGCCACGACGCAGCTTTTTCATCTCAAAATGACTCACGTCTGGCCGCACGTGGCGCACGGGACCTTCGTCGTCCAGCATGGGCTGAAACTCATCCGAAAAGTAATAGGTCGCGTCTATCTGCTCTTGCTGCAAACGTTTTGGTGAAGACACAACGGGCGCTTTACGCTCGGGTTTATGCAAAATAGTGTCATTTTTCAGCCGCTTGGTTCCCGGCACGGCTTCTCGGAACAGCGTCAGCTCTTCCTTACTCAGCGAGTATTTTTTCTTCATCGCAATATCATCATTCGTCTCACATTTTGACAGTCTACATGCTCCATCCTTTCTTTCTAAATAAAACTCTTTTCCGCCTTGCTCCAACGCCAATCATTTTGGGAGAGCGTTTAGGGGGATTATTACTGATTTGTTGCCGTCTTCGTGGCAAACTATGCGGAAATTTTATGGCCGTGAACAAGGCCACCCGCCGTACCCCAGGAGAGAAAATTGGATAAAATATTCGTCGACGAAGCCGTCAGTGAGCTGCATACCATTCAGGATATGCTGCGCTGGACCGTCAGCCGCCTGAATGCCGCTAATGTATATTACGGCCATGGAACGGATAATCCCTGGGACGAAGCCGTACAACTGGTGCTGCCAAGCGTCTTTTTACCGCTCGACATCCCTGAAGACATGCACTCCGCGCGCCTGACTTCAAGCGAGCGTCATCGCATCGTCGAGCGCGTGATCCGCCGCGTCAACGAGCGCGTGCCGGTTGCCTATCTGACCAACAAAGCCTGGTTCTGCGGCATGGAATTTTACGTCGACGAGCGCGTGCTGGTGCCACGTTCGCCGATCGGTGAGCTGATCAACAACCGTTTCGCCGGTATTTTGCAGCATCAGCCGCAGCATATTCTCGACATGTGTACCGGCAGCGGCTGCATTGCGATTGCCTGCGCCTACGCGTTCCCCGAAACTGAAGTCGATGCCGTCGACATCTCTGCCGACGCGCTGGCCGTAACCGAGCGCAACATCGATACCCACGCTATCGAGCAGTGGGTTACGCCGATTCGCTCCGACCTGTTCCGCGAACTTCCTCCGTTGCAGTACGATCTGATTGTGACCAATCCGCCTTACGTCGATGAAGAAGACATGGCCGATTTGCCCGATGAATACCGCCACGAGCCCGAGCTGGGTCTGGCATCCGGCAGCGATGGCCTCAAGCTGACGCGCCGTATTCTGGCCTGTGCGCCAGATTACCTGACCGACAACGGCGTGCTGATTTGTGAAGTTGGAAACAGCATGGTGCACCTGATGGACCAGTATCCGGACATTCCATTTACCTGGCTCGAATTCGAAAACGGCGGTGACGGCGTGTTTATGCTGACTAAACAGCAGCTGCTCGACTGTGCCGAGCATTTCAGCCTGTTCCGCAAGTAACACTTTTGCTATTTGATAAAATTATTAATCGATTGAATTCTCTTTGAATGAATTCTTTTCAGTAAATAATTTATTGATTTTAAACAGTTAACTAATGGTTAAGGAGCCGTGATGGCAGGGAACAGTATTGGGCAGTTTTTCCGCGTCACTACGTTTGGTGAGTCCCACGGGATTGCGCTGGGCTGTATTATTGATGGCGTGCCGCCGGGTATTCCACTGACCGAGGCTGACCTGCAGCACGATCTCGATCGCCGTCGTCCGGGTACGTCGCGCTACACCACGCAGCGTCGTGAAGCCGATGAAGTCAAAATTCTGTCTGGCGTATTCGAAGGCGTGACCACGGGCACCAGCATTGGTCTGATCATCCAGAATACCGACCAACGTTCGCAGGATTACAGCGCGATCAAAGACGTATTCCGTCCGGGTCATGCTGATTACACCTATGAACAAAAGTACGGCACGCGCGATTATCGCGGCGGCGGTCGTTCTTCTGCGCGTGAAACTGCGATGCGCGTGGCGGCCGGTGCGGTAGCTAAAAAGTATCTGGCGCAGAAATTTGGCGTTCAGGTGCGTGGTTATCTGTCTCAGATGGGCGATGTGGCGTGCGAGCTAAAAGATTGGGATTTCGTCGAAACCAACCCGTTTTTCTGCGGTGACGAATCTAAAATCGAAGCGCTGGACGAACTGATGCGCGAGCTGAAAAAAGCCGGTGACTCGATTGGCGCCAAGATTACCGTGGTGGCCGACAACGTGCCAACGGGTCTCGGCGAGCCGGTATTTGACCGTCTGGATGCCGATTTAGCGCACGCGCTGATGAGCATCAACGCAGTGAAAGGCGTTGAAATTGGCGACGGTTTTGCCGTTGTTGCCAAACGTGGCAGCGAAAATCGTGATGAAATCACGCCACAAGGTTTCGAAAGCAACCACGCGGGCGGCATTTTGGGCGGTATCAGCAGCGGACAGCCTATCGTCGCGCACATGGCGCTGAAACCAACCTCCAGCATTACCGTGCCGGGCCGCACCATTAATCGCGAAGGCGAGCAGGTCGAGATGATAACGAAAGGGCGCCATGACCCTTGCGTTGGCATTCGCGCCGTGCCGATTGCCGAAGCGATGATGGCTATCGTGCTGATGGATCACCTGCTGCGCCAGCGCGCGCAGTGTGGCGACGTCAACTCCAGCGTTCCGCGCTGGTAAAAAGGATCTAACCATAGAATGCGGATTAAAATCGGATTAGCCGGTTTACTGGCGCTTGTCGTGTCGATTCCAACGCTGGCGGCCACGCCGTGGCAGCGCATTACCCAGCCGATTGCTGGCGTGCCGCAGGCCGTGGGCAGCTATGCCAATGGCTGTCAGATAGGCGCTCAGCCGCTGCCGATCAATTCACCCGATTATCAGGTGATGCGTACCGATCAGCGCCGCTTCTATGGTCAGCCCGATCTGCTGACTTTTATTAAAAGGCTGTCGGCAGAAGCGAATCGTGAAGATTTGGGCACCGTGCTGATTGGTGATATGGCGATGCCTGCCGGTGGGCGTTTTAGCAGCGGTCACGCGAGCCATCAGTCAGGTCTCGACGTCGATATCTGGCTGCAAATGCCGCGCAAACGCTGGACGGCGCAGCAGTTGCTGAAACCGCAGCCTATCGATTTAGTCAGCCGCGACGGCAAAAGTATTGTCAAAAGCCAGTGGCAGCCGCAAATTGAAAAACTGATCAAGCTGGCCGCGCAGGATACCGACGTGGTGCGTATCTTCGTTAATCCGGCGATTAAACAGCAGCTTTGTCTTGATGCCGGTAGCGATCGCGAATGGCTACACAAAGTCAGGCCGTGGTTCGGACATCGCGCGCACATGCACGTGCGTCTGCGTTGCCCGGTTGGCGACCAAAGCTGTGAAAGTCAGGCTGCGCCGCCTCCGGGCGATGGCTGTGGTGCCGAGCTGCAAAGCTGGTTCCTGCCGCCGAAGCCGGGCAGTGGGATCACTGAAAAGAAAGAGCCGCCGCCGTTGCCAGCCATTTGTCAGTCGCTGCTGGATAAACATGCCGGTCAGCTTTAATTGCCTTTTTGTCTTGAATCGAGTTAGTCAGCCACTATGTCAGCTAATATGTCAGAGTCAGTAGAAAATCATCATTATCAGCAGCTTATCGATATTTTTGATGGCTGTTTCAGTCAGGATTATAACACCCGACTGATTAGAGGCGACGATGAGCCTATTTACCTACCTGCCGATGAGCAGGAAGATTACAATCGCATCGTCTTCGCTCACGGCTATTTTGCCAGCGCGCTGCACGAAATTTCACACTGGTGCGTCGCCGGTGCCGAGCGTCGTAAGCAGGTCGATTTTGGTTACTGGTATTGCCCAGACGGCCGCGATGCGCAGACGCAGGGCGAATTTGAAAAAGTTGAAATCAAGCCGCAGTCTTATGAATGGATGTTCTGCGTCGCGACGGGCTTTAACTTTAACGTCAGCTGTGACAATCTGAGCGGCGAATGTGAGCCAGACCGCGTTGCTTTTCAACACAAGGTTCGTGAAGAAGTGTTGAAAACGCTGGAGAAAGGCTTACCGGAGCGCCCGGCGCGCTTTATCAACGCCTTGCAAGCTTACTATCATACGGCCCCGCTGAGTGCAGACGCTTTTCCTGTCCCTGCGCTTTGATTTAACGACTGTCGTAGCAATTGATAGCTAACATAACGGCTAATAGCTGACAGTGATGACCGCCATAAAAGGTCAGCAAGAAATAGAAGAGGAAGAGGATGATCGCAGAGTTTGAAGGGCGTATTTTTGCGCTAATCGAAGACATGGTCGAACACGCCACCGATGATGAACTGTTTGCCAGTGGTTATTTGCAGGGGCACTTAACGGTGTCGGTTGCGGATGCCGAAGCCCATGGCGAAAACACCTCCGAGCAGTTGAAAGTTCGCGTGCAGAGTAGTTTAGATAAAGCCATTCTGGCAGGCGAACTCTCCCCGCGCGATCAGGTTCTAGTGCTCGGCATGTGGGAAAATCTTTATCAAAAAGCGTTGCCAGAGACTGAGCGTTAATCCGTTTCTTTTGCCTCTGCGCGCCAAGCTTTTATTAATTTAAGCCGTTGATTGAAAGAAAGTTCTGATAACACGTATCGATAAATAAAAGGGCCATTCAGGCCCTTTTTTACGTCTGTTGATCGCTGCTGAATAGCCAGCAATTAGTCGAGCGAACTGATAGGTCGACCTTTGAGCAGCTTGCGCACCCACATCCGGTTTGGATTTAACGCCGCGAGCGTCGTGGAATCCATTGGCAGCGGCTCGCCCGCGATCTGGCTGGCGAGAATCTCTGCCGTCAACGGCGCGGAGCTAAGCCCGCGTGAGCCTAAACCGCCCAGCAAGAACAAATTGCGATGCACCGGCGCGGGCGCAATCTCCTCTTGCTGCTTTAACTGACGCGGCAACTCGGCGTAGGCGGCGAGCAAATTGTCATAATCGGGCATCGCGCCGCTCATCGGCAGGTGATCGCGCATTGCGCAGCGCACGCCATTGCGCGCCAGACCTGCATTCACATCCACCTGCTGCGGCCAGTCGAGACCCGGCAAACAGTCAATGAGCCGCTGGCGATTTTGCTGCTGGTCTTCATCACGATAAACGCCTTGCTGCTCGCCGCGATGATAGCTGGCGCCGATACAGTGCTGCTGATTATTGGGATTAACCGGCGTCATGTAGCCGTCGTAGCACAACACCTGCTTGAGCTCGCCTAATATCGGCGTGGTCGGCACGTGTGAAACCTGACCGCTGACGGCGTAAACCTGCAGTTTTTCACTTTGCTCGAAACGGGCAATATCCGCGCCGTTAGCCAACACGACAGTGGCATGATCGACGGACAAACCCGACGCTAATGTCAACGTCCAGCGTCCTGAATCAGTGGGCTGAAGCTCGGTAACCGGTTGTTGATAATGCGTTTTCAGGCCAAGTGATTCGGCCAGCGTGATGGCCTGCGCGGTAAGTTCGGCAGGGCAAAGCCAGCCACCCAGCGGATAACTCACGCCGCCTTTGTTGCACGGCAAACCGACTGCCGCTGCAAACTGTTCGGCATCCAGCCCCGTCGCCAAGGCCTGCGGCCACTCACCGGCGAGAATTTTGTCAATCTTGGCCTGGCTTTTTTCATCGAAGCCGAGTTGCGCCACGCCACACCAGTCGTGATCAAAAGCCAGACCTGAGGCGGCGAGGGCGCTGTACTGGCGGCGAGCAAAGGTAAAAGCGTGGGCGAAAAATTGCTCGATGGCGTCGTGACGGCCGTTGAGCAAAGGATACACCGCGCCCTGACGGTTTCCCGACGCGCCCTGCGCCGGTGCTGCGTCAGCACAATAAAGTGTGACGTTGAAACCACGACGCAGCAACGCCAACGCGAGCAGGGCGCTGGCTACGCCGCCGCCCACGATCGCGATATCCTGCGGATTTTCGGCGGCAGGGCGTTCATACCACGGCGCGGGATGAGGCTGTTTCGGGCCAGCTTCGCGCCATCCGCTCAACATTTCACGCTTTCTGCCGTGGCCTTTCACGCGACTCACGTTGAATCCGGCCTGCTGCAATCCGCGGCGCACAAATCCTGCCGCCGTAAAGGTGGCGAAAGTGCCTTCCGGACGGGTCATTTTCGCCATTGAGGTGAAAAGCGCGTCGGTCCACATGTCGGGATTTTTAGAGGGCGCAAAGCCGTCGAGGAACCAGGCATCGACCTGCTGATAAAGACTGGCATCGCAATTGGGCAAGAGGTCGGTGACGTCACCAAACCATAAATCGAGCGTGATGCGGCCGCCGTCGAGTAATAAACGATGGCACCCGGCAAAAGGCAGCGGCCACTGCGCGCGCAGCTCATCGGCAAAGTCGGCTAATTCTGGCCAATGGCGATGCGACATCTCCAGATCGGCGACAGAAAGTGGATATTTTTCATAGCTAATGAAATGTAATCGTTGAAGCGTTGTCTGATGAGGCTGTTGCAGGTTTTCGTCAGCTTGCTTGAATTCTGCGAAAGCTTGCCACAGGGTCAGAAAGTTTAGACCGGTGCCAAATCCGGTTTCGGCAATGACCAGCAGAGGGCGCGAATGACTGGCAAAACGCTCTGGAAAATGGTTGCCATTCAGAAACACGTGTCGGGTTTCGGGTAAGCCGCCGTCGTCCGAAAAGTAGATGTCGTCGAACTGTCGGGAAACAGGTGTACCCTGTTCGTTCCACCTTAAATCGGCTGGCTGTATTGGGGTGTGATCCACGTAAAACTCTCTGGGTTCTAGGCTGTGCGCGAAGTTTAACTGTCTGGTATGCTTCGCGCAAATTTCAATTCTTTACACAAGGATTTGCTGATCGGACTTGTTCGGCGTACAACTGTACGCTAAAGTGCATGACGAAATCCCGAATAGTTAATAGTAAAAGAGGTATTAAATGAAACGTGCTGTGATTACTGGCCTGGGCATTATCTCGAGCATCGGTAACGACAAGCAGGAAGTACTTGAGTCGCTGAAACAAGGCCGCTCGGGCATTACCTACTCCGAAGAATTTGAAAAAGCCGGGATGAAATGTAAAGTCTGGGGCAATGTGAAACTAGACACCGCTGGTCTAATCGATCGCAAAATTGTGCGTTTCATGAGCGATGCCTCTATTTATGCTTATCTGGCGATGGAGCAGGCAATTGCCGATTCAGGCCTTACGCCTGAAATGGTTTCAAACGAACGTACCGGCCTGATTGCAGGCTCCGGCGGCGGCTCACCGCGCAACCAGGTTGCTGGTTCAGACGCGATGCGTGCTACCGGTTTGAAAGGTGTTGGCCCGTTCATGGTAACTAAAGCCATGGCTTCAGGCGTTTCCGCCTGTCTGGCAACGCCGTTCAAAATTCGCGGCGTAAACTACTCCATTAGCTCGGCCTGTGCGACCTCTGCTCACTGTATCGGTAACGCCTACGAAATGATTCAGCTGGGCAAGCAAGACGTTGTTTTTGCTGGCGGTGGCGAAGAGCTTTCATGGGAAATGGCCTGCGAATTCGACGCAATGGGCGCAATGTCTCGTAAATATAACGAGACCCCAGAAAAAGCCTCCCGTACCTATGACACTGAACGCGATGGCTTTGTTATCGCTGGCGGCGGCGGTATGGTTGTTGTTGAAGAGCTGGAACACGCTCTGGCACGTGGCGCGCACATCTACGCAGAAATCGTAGGTTACGGCGCAACGTCTGACGGCGCTGACATGGTTGCTCCCTCTGGCGAAGGCGCAGTACGTTGCATGAAGATGGCGATGCAGGGTGTTGATACCCCTATCGATTATCTGAACGTACACGGCACTTCAACGCCAATCGGCGACGTGAAAGAGCTGGGCGCAGTTCGCGAAGTGTTTGGCGAAAATACGCCAGCTATCTCTTCCACTAAAGCCATGACCGGTCACTCTCTGGGTGCTGCAGGCGTTCAGGAAGCGATCTACACCCTGCTGATGGCTGAGAACAACTTTATTGCACCTAGCATTAACGTTGAAAACCTCGACGAAGCAGCGCAGGGCGTTAACATCATTACTGAAAAAACCGATCGTCAGCTGACGACTGTTATGTCTAACAGCTTCGGTTTCGGTGGCACCAACGCCACGCTGGTAATGCGTAAGCTGCCAAACGACCGTTAATTTGCTTTAACTTCTAAAGTTATAGATTTTAGGCGTTGTCGTGTTAAGTCTGCTGAAAGCCCATCTTTTGATGGGCTTTTTTATTTTTATGGCTACAGAAAAACTATGCTCAAATCCGTTTAACGCTCTGCCGCTAATCACTGCATTTGTGCTGCAATTCGGTTACACTCTTCGCCGTCTTTAGTTATCAGATTAAAAGTTACTAAACATGACGGTTTCGCTTAATCAAATAGTTCATTCACGTCGACGCTTCCTGGCATGGCTGGGTATCTGCGCGATCCTGATGCTATTTATTGCGCCCGTGGTGTCGAACACGCTGGTGGCGCAGGGCGTGCCAATGCCCATGATGGGCGATATGTCTTCAATGAACGACATGCCTTCATCAATGCCCATGGCTTCTATGGACGGCATGAACGGCATGTCTTCAATGTCCTTGTCTTCAATGTCTTCTTCTTCATCCGATAAGCCGCATTCAGCCAGCGCCGAGCATCAGCATCAAAACCTTTCTTCATCACAGAAAACGTTGCCTATTCAACAGGCTGATACCATGTCACCCAGCGATATGATGGGTGCAGCCTGTGGGTACTGCGTGCTGTTAATGCATCTCCCGCTGCTAGTATTGCTTGCCGTTGTCATTATCAGCACGCTGGTAGCTGTGATTCGTCCGGCGTATTCGCGCCTGATTTGTTGTTTGCTAGTCTCGCCCATTCTCACTGATTCCCAGCCTCGTGCGCCGCCTTTGTCAGCTGGGTTTGCCTTACGCACCGCCGCGTAACGCCAACTCACACCTCTAAAATCTTCATTGCAAAATAACGCATAACCTAGTCGATGTTGTCGGCTGGCCGCGGCGTTGTTTGACGTTTTTACTGACAAGCTTCAGGACATGTTCATGAATCACTCCGAAGGTCGCACTATGGCGACAGGCGAACCCAATACTGCCGCCGCCGCGCTGGCATTATTAAAACGTATCCATTTTTATATCGGCCTCTTCGTTGGCCCCTTTATCTTTATTGCTGCACTCACCGGCGTGCTTTATGTCATCACGCCGCAGATAGAAAATAAACTCTATGCCGAACAGCTGCTTACGACCTCAAACGGCGACGCCCAGCCGATTTCCCGACAAGTAGAGGCCGCGCGTGCCGTCGTCGGCGAGCAGGCTAAAATCTATGCCATTCGCCCCGCGCCCACGCAAGATGAGACGACCCGCGTGCAGTTCTCGCAAGAGGGTCTTGGCGCGTCAAAAAGCCGCGCCATTTTTATCGACCCCGTCACCCTCGACGTTAAGGGCGATCTGATAGTTTACGGCACCAGCGGCGTGCTGCCGTTCCGTACCTGGCTTGACGATTTACATCGCGGCTTACTGCTTGGCGACATCGGCCGTAATTACAGTGAGCTTGCCGCCTCTTGGCTCTGGGTTGCCACCTTGGGCGGCGTACTGCTTTGGGCCTTTACGCGAACGGGTAAAACGCGCGGCCGTCGGATAAGCAAGCAGGGCGCGCGGCAGCGGCGCGGGCGTCTTTGGCATACTTCACTCGGACTTATCCTTTTGGTCGGACTGCTGTTTTTCTCCGCCACGGGCCTGACTTGGTCGCAATGGGCTGGCAATAATATCGGCATTTTCCGCGCGGATATGGGCTGGTTAACTCCCGCCGTCACCACCAGTCTGGGAGAGAGGAACTTAGAAAATAATAAAGATGCGCAGCCCGCCGACGAGCACGCCGAACATCATATGTCGGCGATGGGCGACATGAAGATGGCCGACATGCCCGGTATGGACATGAGCTCGATGTCACCGAACGCAGCGCCCGCAGCGAAAGACGTTACTGTCAGCGCCGCCACTTTCGACGGCGTAGTGTCCGCCGCGCGCGATGCCGGTATCGACGCTGCAAAAATCGAGATTCGCCCAGCTTATCAGGCAGATAAAGCCTGGACGGTCAGCGAAATCGATCGCAGCTGGCCGACGCGGGTAGACGCCGTTTCTGTCGACCCTAATACCTTGAAAATTGTTGATCACGTCTATTTCTCCCAGTTTCCGCTGTTGGCCAAACTAACGCGCTGGGGCGTAGATGCTCATATGGGCGTGCTATTTGGCGTAGCTAATCAGCTGCTGCTGGTCTTTTTCGGGCTCGGCACCTGCGCGCTCATCGCCTGGGGTTATGTGCTCTGGTGGCAACAACGCCCTAAAATGGCCGGTCAACGACACCCTGCGACAACACTGATTCACAGCTGGCGGGCCTTGCCGGTGCTGGCGCGCTGGTGTTTTCTGGCACTGGTCATTGCGCTTGCCTTTAGTCTACCGGTGATGGGCGTCAGTTTACTGTTGTTCCTGTTGATAGACGTGCTGCGCTGGCTGCGGCAGACCCGCGCAGAATCGTCTCGGCAGATGACCTCTTCGGCAAAATAACATCATTCATCAGAGGCGCAAGGGGCGCCTCTTTTTTATTCACCGTTTTGCGAGACGTCGCGGAGAGTTGTGTTATTCCGCTCGCGAAAAGCAAAAACCTGAGGTAACGTCTTGCCATCGATTATCGTCCTCAAAATTTGCGGTATTTTTAATATGGCTCAGGCGTTAAGCACACTTTTTCGTCCTTTTTTACGTGACCGTTTTTTACATGTTCTGCTGCTTTTAGGTTTGGTTCTGAGCTGCTTTCATCCGGAAAAGGTTTCACAATTTGCCAATTTTGTTGACTGGAATACCATCGTTACGCTGCTCGGATTACTGATGCTGACCAAAGGGGTCGAAATTAGCGGCTACTTTGATTTTGTTGGCCGCAAGATGATCAATACGTTGGATAACGAGCGCCGATTAGCGCTGTTTTTAGTCAGCGCGGCGGCCGTGCTTTCAACCTTTATGACCAACGACGTGGCGCTGTTTATCGTCGTGCCGCTGACGATTACGCTGAAGAAACTGACTGCACTGCCTGTCACACGACTGATTATTTTTGAGGCATTGGCAGTTAACGCGGGTTCGCTGCTGACGCCAGTCGGCAATCCGCAAAATATCTTGCTGTGGAACCGCTCGGGCAGCTCTTTTGTGCATTTTATTGCTCAGATGGCGCCACTGGCGCTGGTTACAATGGCCGCATTGCTGCTGGTGACTTGGTTCAGCTTTCCTTCTCATACGCTCAAGAAAAAAGAGACGCGGCAAAGCAGCGCGTTCAATAAATCCCTACTGTTTTGCTGCGTGGCGCTGTATCTGATTTTTATTGTTTGCGTAGATTTGGGGGTGGCGCTGTACGGGCTAGGTGCCGTATTGGTCGGCTTTATCGTGATGTCACGACAGGTCATGTTGCGTATCGACTGGCCGCTGATTCTGGTGTTTATCGCCATGTTTATCGACGTGCAGCTGATTGTCGGGCTAGGACCGCTGCAGCACGCTTCTGGCGATATTAAAGGGCTACCTGATTACGGCCATTATTTGCTGGGAATGGGGCTGTCGCAGATTATCAGTAACGTGCCCGCGACTATTTTGCTGGTGAATTACGTGCCCGCCAATCCTTTGCTGGCTTACGCGGTCAACGCAGGCGGATTTGGCATCGCGATAGGCTCGCTGGCTAATTTAATCGCGATGCGGATGTCAGGTGAAAAGAAAATCTGGCTGACTTTTCACTATTACTCTTTCCCGTTCCTGATTTTTAGCGGTGTCGCAGGATGGTTTTTATTGCCATTGCTTTAGGGTTTTATTTTAGACAATCGATCAATGGCTGAGGTGATCTCTACCGGATTTAATGCAGAAAATCCGAGTAGCCAGCCATCCCTGGAAGATAAGTTGTTTGGCGGCTCTGTAGGCAAATTTTGGGGCGGATGTTGCGGTGAATATTGCGGTGAATGTTGCGGCTGCTTTTGAGGTAAATGAAGCGCAGAAAGCCCGGGCGTTATTACGCCGAGCTGTTGCGCTTGCCGAGTCAGCGACATTTCTTGCCCGTGCGGAAGGTTAACGGCGAGTTGCAAACCGCCTTTTGCAGCTTGCGGCGTCATCCACTCCAGCTTTTGGTTAATTTGCGCTAACAGGAAGTCACGGCGGCTGTGATAGAGCTGGCGCATATTACGCAAATGGGCGGCAAAATGGCCTTGCTCGATAAACTCGGCGGTCACTGCCTGCATTATCTGGGCGGTATGACCATCAAAAACGGTGCGTAGTCGAGTCATTGGCTCAATGATTTGGGGCGGAAGCACCATATAAGCTAAACGAAGCGAGGGGAACAACACTTTCGAAAAGGTCCCCACATAGATAACGCGCTGATGTTTATCCAGCCCCTGCATGGCGGGCAGCGGACGGCCATCGTAGTGAAGCTCGCTATCGTAATCGTCTTCCACTATCCAGCTCTGTTGCCGTGCGGCAAATTCAAGCAATGCCAGTCTGCGCGGCAGGCTAAGACTGACACCCGTCGGATAGTGATGGGAAGGGGTAAGCGAAATGAGCCGAGGCGTCCGATAATCGCCTGCAAAGTTCATCCCGTGAGCATCAACGGGAATGGGCTGAAGGTTGGCACCCGCACTCAGAAACGCATTACGTGCGCCGAGATAACCGGGCTGCTCTATCCAGACGGTATCTCCTGCATCAATAAGTAGCGTGGCGAGAAGCTGTAACGCCTGTTGGGAACTGGTGGTAATCACCAGTTGGTCAGGTTCGCAGATGACGCCGCGAGACTGTTGCAGATAACGCGCAATGTTTTGACGGAGGGGCTGATATCCCTGCGGATCGCCGTAGCCCATCAGATTTTCACCTTTTAGGCGCAGGACTTTGTTGGTTAACTGTCGCCAAATACGATGGGGAAAGGCGCGAAGGTCGGGCGATCCGGCAGCAAAAGGTAGGGGAGAAAGCGGGTCGTAACAGCCTCCGGTCTCAATAATCGCGGTGCCACGCAGCGAAAGAGCCTCTTGCTGGCGAATTTTATGAGGAGCCGAGTTTCGCGCGGGATCTCTATCCGGCTTAGACGGGGAATGTTTGTGTGGATTGAGGGAGGAGACCTCTGCACTGACGAACGTGCCTTTTCCGACCTGACGGAAAATATAACCTTCGGCCTCAATCTGGCTATAGGCGGCTTCAACGGTAATGCGCGACATGCCTAAATCGGCAGCCAGCAATCTTGAAGAAGGTAAACGCTGTAAAGGTAACAGGCTGCCCGATCCGATGCCGTTTCGGAGCGCGATACAAAGACGCTCGCGCAATGATGCCTGCGCGTCGGCTTGTTCAAAAAGTTGAACGAAGGCGCCTTGTCGAAGCTTAATGTGCGAGTCAGCTTTTTTGTTCAAAATTGGTCTTATAAAAAGCGAATAATTGGTATCAATTATAAGACCAAAACGGGGCAAAATAGGACTTTCCCGCCGTATAAATTTTCAAGCTTTAAAGGAGCTCAAGATGCCATCCGAATTTAAAACTCAGTCCAAAGTTCTGGCTACTCCGCCGCCGTCGCCTGAAATCAGTGAACAGTATTTGCATGCGAAATTGAGTTTTTATACCGATGCGTGGGACGTTGCCGAAGATCTTCGTCAGCAGGTGGGCGAAATAATCGTGATTGATACCCGTTCAGAGCCGCAATACGCAGCGGGTCATATTCCGGGTGCGATAAGTTTTCCGCATCGTTTAATGAACGAAGCCTCAACGGCGCATCTCGATCGCAACAAAGTTTATGTGACTTACTGCGACGGCATCGGCTGCAATGGTTCTACGCAAGGGGCCTATAAACTGGCAAAGCTGGGCTTTAGAGTGAAAGAGCTGATTGGCGGACTGGATTTCTGGATTCGAGACAGTCACCCGCAGGCCAAGGGAACTGAGGCCGGCGTTTATCCGGCCAATAGGCAGTCAGAAGAGTGTGGTTGCGACTAGCGTAGAGAATCGGGCTGATGGCGTTTAAAGAAATTAAACTACCCACCAAAGAATCAGCGCAAGCATAGCCAGTAAAATAACGGACAGCCAAACGCCGCCGTTTGGCTGCATCGACTCTGGCAGCATGGCAACGAAAGGATTGCCTCGCAGTTCACCCCGTGAAATACGCGGCGAACGTTCTTCCGGCTTTTCACTGCGTGGCGCGCGATCGGCTCGGAGATCAAACAGCACGCGAATCAGATAATTGAGCTGCGTTGGCGTTAACGGCGTATTTGGCGTCGCGTTGAAGTTGCTGGCAACATATTCCGTCAGGCGATGCTGCTCGCGTTCGCTTGCTGGCTGTTTCAGCACGCTCAGCAGACTCGTCAGGCTCGGCACACTTTGCTGGCTAACGGTAATTTTCACCTGCGCAAATTGGGTCAGCAGCTGAAAATGTTTGGCTGGAATCGGGTCACCGACCTTGATACCCACCAGCATAAACAGTTCTTGCCAGATTTTGGCCGGTGCTTCGCCGGTGGCCGCGCTGAGCTTGGTGACAAACTGCTGCAAGCTATTGTGTTCGGCGGGCAGCAATGGGCGATCCAGCATGGTGGTTTGCTGCGGCTGCGGAATGGTCATTTCGCGCGACTGAATCAGCTGCAACACTTTTTCGAGCTGTGCGTGGCTGAGCTGACTCAACACGGTATGACCAAAATTCTGACGGATAAAATCGCTCACGGCCTGACGATTATTGCCGAGCGGCAACAGCTCGGTGAGTTGCTGCATCAGTTGACGCGTGGCGTGGCCGTCCTGTGCCTGACCCAGCTTGCTGACCAAAAAGGATTCGGCGCGCTCAAACTGGCTGGCATTTAACTCGGTATCATGAGGCAGGGCGAGATCGTGACGCAGATTGGCCCAGATTTCCGGCGATTTCATGGCGGTAAGCGCCATGAGTTTGACGATCAGCTTTTCCAGCGTGGTGCGCTGCGCTGGGGTCAGTGGCTGATTGTTACCTGCTCCGGCAGGGACTGTTCGTTCAGTAGGCTGTTCCCGCGTTTTATCAACCGAGGTTTTATCAACCTGAGGGTTGTCAACGGGTGAGCGGCCACTCAATGGTTGCATTTTACCAGTCCTTGCTAAGAGTATTTCCCTCCCGAAGTGTGCTTTCTGGGGAGAGAGAAGGGTTAATCGCGGCGTCGAGCGCGACATCATACAGATAAATGTTAACTATCGACACCGTGAATGCCTCCGTGGCCAAGATTCTTTGTCTTAACTCTTCAGCTCAGAGTCAACCAGCTCGATTTTTTGTCGACGTTTAAACAGCGGCGTGCGCAAACGCTGAGCCAGAATTACGCCAAACAGAGTAATACCGCCGCCAATAAGATGGTAGCTGTGCAAATGTTCGTGCAGGAAAATCACCGCAATAATGGCCGTAAAAATGGGTGTCAGGTTCATGAAAATGGTCGCCAGATTGGCCCCAAGATGCTGTACCCCTTTGATCCACAAGAACGGCGCAATAATAGAGGCCGGAATACCGGCAAACAGCACCAGCGGCAGATTTTGCTCGGTTAATTCTACATTGTTTGTCATCAGGAAATTGGGTGCCAACATCACAACGCCGAAAATAATCTGGATATAAAGTGACTGCCAGTTAGGCAGCGGAATGGCCCAACGCTTGGTCAACACGCCGTAAAGCGCGTAAGAGGCCGAGGCGGCAAGCATCATGACTTCCCCCATGCCGATGCCCTGCTGGAACAACATTTCTGGATGACCCGTACTGACCAGCCAAACCAGACCGGCGAGTGATACCAGACCTCCCACCGCAATGCCGACGGTAGGCACTACGCTAAGCACGACGAGGCTGATCAGTACCGTCAACAGTGGAATTAGCGAGGCAATAATGCCCATGAACAGTGCGCTGACGGTGTGCGCCGCGTAGTAGGCCAAACTTTGGTACATCACCATGCCGAGCAGGCCGAGCACCAAAAATTTCCACCAGTATTTTTTAATTTCTTGGCGATTACGCAGCACGCCAGGCAGAACAAAAGGCGTGAGCGCCACCAGTGCGATGACCCAGCGATAGAAAGAAATGGCGGCAGGGTCGATAGCGCCTGCGGCAGCTTTACTGACCACGGCGTTTAACGACCAGATGATTACGGCAAAAAGAGGGAACAGAAGGTTCATCGACAGGATCCAAAGTAAGTTATCGACCTAGTGTAGAGCTGGCTGGTTTGTAATATATACTGATAACCAGACATCTTTTTTTGTTTGCCCGCCAATCTGAAGAAGACGGGCATCGTTGAATGACTGTCGGAGACTGACCCTTTGCCAACCTAGGACTTCCCGTTATGAACATCTCACGGCGAGGGCGCACGCCGCCGCACTCTTATCCTTTGCCGATGCTTGAGCCAGAAACGCTGCTGTTTCGTGGGGAGACGGTAAGTGCAAATACGGAATACGCCTCGCATTCTCATCACTGGAGTCAGATTATTTGCGTCAAATCTGGCGTACTCTCTCTTGAGGTTGAAGGGCAACGTTTTCTGGCACCGCCGGAGTTTGCTTTCTGGCTGCCTGCGGGCACGCTGCATTCTAGCTATAATCGCAAGGCGACGCGTTTTTATGCTATTGATATTGCAAAAGAACTCGCAGTAAATTTACCCAAAAATCCTTGTATGCTGAATTTGACGCCGGTGTTTAAGGCCATCGCCGACGACTGTATCGCGCGTGATTTGTCAGTCCCGAAGACGGCAGAAGATATGCGCATGTGTCAGGTATTGCTTGACCAAATTGCCGTTTGCCCGCGCCTCGACACCTATTTGCCGGGTTCGGAAGATAAGCTTCTGGCACCCATATTATCGGCGCTGGAGAAAGATCCGGCCAATAATCTGTCGCTGGCCGAATGGGCAAAGCAGGTTTATACCTCCGAGCGCACGCTTTCCCGGCGGTGTCAGGAGCAGCTCGGCATGGCGTTCAGCGAGTGGCGGCAACGGCTGCGTTTTCTGTATGCCATTTCTTTGCTGGAGCAGGGCAAAAGCGTGGGAGATGTGGCGCTGGAAGTAGGTTATAGCTCGTCGTCGGCGTTTATTTCAATGTTTGTGCAAATCGCAGGCACCACGCCGCAGCGTTTTCGTAGCGAGCAGTAGGACGTTGGGTATATCTAGCAAAAGACCTATGGCAAAATAAGCGCCATTCGCCTCTTATTTAATATTATTTAGCACGGCAACGGAGACAAGCGTGAAAATCCTGGTTGATGAAAATATGCCTTATGCAGTCGAACTGTTCAGTCGTTTGGGCGAAGTTCAGGCCGTTCCCGGTCGTCCGATCCCGACAGAGGCACTCGCCACGGCGGATGCGCTGATGGTGCGCTCGGTCACCAAGGTCAACGAAATCCTGCTCGGCAATACGCCGGTGAAATTTGTCGGCACGGCGACCGCAGGCACCGACCACGTTGATGACAATTGGCTGCAACAGGCCGGAATCGGCTTCTCGGCCGCGCCAGGCTGCAATGCCGTCGCCGTCGTTGAATATGTCTTCTCATCGCTGCTGATTCTAGCCCAGCGTGACGGTTTCTCTCTGCGCGATAAAACCGTTGGTATTGTGGGCGTTGGCAATGTCGGTTCACGGCTTAATGCCCGGCTGACGGCATTTGGCGTGCGCACGTTGCTGTGCGATCCACCGCGTGCTCGTCAAGACAATAGCGAAGATTTTGTTGATATCAATCAGTTGGTTGCCGAAGCCGATATTCTGACTTTCCACACGCCGCTGAATATGTCGGGTGTTGACAACACTTTCCATCTGGTGGACGCCGCGATGCTCGCCGCGCTCAAACCTGGCGCGATTTTGATCAACGCCTGTCGCGGCGAGGTGGTCGATAACGCCGCGCTGCTCGATGCGCTCAATGGCGAAAAGAAACTGACCGCCGTGCTCGACGTGTGGGAGCCCGAACCCGATCTGTCGTTGGCGCTGCTCGAGAAAGTGGCGATTGGCACCGCGCACATTGCTGGTTACAGCCTTGAAGGCAAGGCGCGCGGCACTACGCAGGTATTTGAAGCCTACAGCCAGTTTATCGGCCAGCCGCAGCAGATCCCGCTTTCCAGCCTGCTGCCCGCGCCCGAGTTTGGCGAGGTAACGCTGCGCGGTGAGTTAAGCGAAGCTAAACTGCTGCGTCTGGCGCACTTGGTGTATGATGTGCGCCGCGATGATGCACCGCTGCGCAGAGTGGCGGGAAAAAGCGGCGAATTTGACCGTTTACGCAAGTTTTATGAAGAGCGTCGCGAGTGGTCTTCGCTGCTGGTGCACTGTGATAATCAGGCCACCGCCGACCTGCTGAACAAGCTCGGTTTCATTAGCGACGTGATTAGCGACGCGATTAGCGATGTGAATTAAGCGGCGGATCACGTCGATCTTTCAACGTCGTTTTATTAATTAATATAGAGGGGCAGTCAAAAGCTGCCTCTTTTAGTCTGTAGTCTGAAATTTCTGGAGAATACCAACATGTCTGATGGCTGGAATATTGCGCTGCTCGGAGCCACGGGTGCCGTGGGTGATGCGCTGCTGGAGCTGCTGTCTGAACGTCAGTTCCCGGTTGGTGAACTTTTCCCGCTGGCGAGTGAGCGCACCGCCGGACAAACCATTCGTTACAACGGCAAAAGCATGCTGGTGCGCGACGTGGCCGACTTCGATTGGTCACAGGTGCAGCTGGCATTTTTCGTCGCCGGAACCGAAGCCTCTGCCAAATATGCCGAAGAAGCGGCCAATCAGGGTTGTTTAGTGATTGACAGCAGCGGCCTGTTCGCGATGGAACACGACATTCCGCTGGTGGTGCCGAGCGTAAACCCTGACGTGCTGGCGCATTATCGCAACCGCAATATTGTTGCCGTAGCCGATAGCTTGACTAGCCAACTGCTGACTGCCATCAAACCGCTGACCGAACTGGCTGGCCTGTCGCGTCTGCACGTGACTTCACTGCTTTCCGTTTCGGCGCTGGGCAAAGTGGCCGTCGACGATCTGGCGGGTCAAAGCGCGCGCCTGCTCAACGGTATTCCGCCAGAAGAGGGTGGTCTGTTCAGCAAGCAGCTGGCATTTAATATGTTGCCGTTGTTGAGCGATAAAGAAGGCAGTGTACTGCAAGAACGTCGTTTGGTTGAACAAGTGCGCAAAGTGGTGCAGGACGACGGATTGCCAATTTCTGTGAGCTGCGTGCAGTCGCCGGTATTTTATGGCCACGCGCAGGTGGTGCATCTTGAAGGCCTGCGTCCGTTGTCAGCCGAAGAGGCGCGTGCCGAGCTTGAGCAAGCCGACGATATTAATCTCAGCGATGAAGACGATTTCCCGACGCAGGTTAGCGATGCCTCTGGTAACGCTTCGTTGAGCATTGGCTGCATTCGCAACGATTACGGTATTCCCGAGCTTATTCAGTTCTGGTCGGTTGCTGATAACGTCCGTTTTGGTGGCGCGCTGATGGCCGTTGAAACCGCGGAGAAACTGATCCAGGAGTATTGGTACTAATGTCTGACGAGCAACGCCCCGACGTCGTTTCGCCGGTTATTGCCGAGCGTATCGCGTTAGGGATTGAGTATGACGGCAGCCAATATTATGGCTGGCAGCGTCAGCAAAATGTTACCAGCGTGCAGGAGTGCCTCGAAAAGGCGCTCAGCCGCGTCGCCAATACGCCGATTACGGTGCAGTGTGCCGGACGCACGGACGCAGGCGTCAGCGCCACGGGTCAGGTGGTGCATTTCGACACGCCGGTGATTCGTAAAGACGCGGCCTGGACGATGGGCGTCAATACTCATCTGCCTAAAAACATTGCCGTGCGCTGGGTAAGCCACGTGGGCGAAGATTTCCACGCCCGTTTTACCGCCACGGCGCGGCGTTATCGCTACGTGATTTACAATCACCCGTTTCGTCCGGGAATTCTGAATCATGGCATTACGCACGTTCATATGCCTTTAGATGTTGAAAAAATGCAGCGGGCAGGGCAATGTTTGCTGGGCGAAAATGACTTTACCTCGTTTCGCGCCGTGCAATGTCAGTCCAGAACGCCGTGGCGCTTCATGATGCATCTGAACGTCAGTCGTTTTGGTAACTACGTCGTGGTTGATATTAAAGCCAACGCCTTTGTTCATCACATGGTGCGCAATATCGTCGGCAGTCTGGTTGAGATAGGCGCTGGCAACCAGCCTGAAAGCTGGATGGCGGAGCTGCTGGCAGCAAAAGATCGCAGTCTTGCTGCGGCTACGGCCAAGGCAGAAGGGCTGTATCTTGTTGCCGTTGATTATCCCGAGAAGTTTGCTTTGCCCAACGTTACGATGGGGCCGCTCTTCCTTGCTGATTAAATGAATGCACGCTGATCAAATGTATGCACGCTGATCAGAGGCTGGCCGATTAAAGGACCTATGAGGTAATACCATGGAATACATCCACTATATCGTCGATTTTATCTTGCATATCGATGTGCATTTAACCGAACTCGTCGCACAGTATGGCGTGTGGATTTATGCCATTTTGTTCCTGATTCTATTTTGCGAAACAGGGCTGGTGGTCACGCCGTTCCTGCCGGGCGATTCTCTGCTGTTTGTGGCCGGTGCGCTTGCCGCGTTGCCGTCGAACAGCCTGGATGTTCACGTGATGGTATTTCTGATGGTCGTCGCTGCGGTCGCGGGTGATGCTGTCAACTACACCATCGGGCGTTTGTTTGGCGCAAAATTGTTCGCTAACCCGAATTCGAAGATTTTTCGCCGCAGTTATTTGGAACAAACGCACAAGTTTTACGAGAAACATGGTGGGAAAACGATTATTCTGGCGCGCTTTGTGCCGATTGTTCGCACCTTTGCACCTTTTGTTGCCGGTATGGGGCGTATGTCTTACCGCCACTTCGCCACGTATAACGTCATCGGCGCCCTGATTTGGGTCCTGTTGCTGACTTATGCGGGCTACCTGTTTGGCAACGTGCCATTTGTGCAGAACAATTTGAAATTCGTGATCGTCGCCATTATCGTTGTCTCTGTTTTGCCAGCCATTATCGAGGTGATTCGTCACCGCAAAGGCACAGGTAAGGCAGGCGAACGACCAAACTGACAGGCGGGGGAGACCCCGTTTTCAGCGCGAATTTATAAAATTAAAGGCATTAAACCAAAGGGTAAGACCAGTTTTTTATCTACAGGCCTCACCCATTATGGTTTAATGAGCGACATTTGTGGTCTGTTCCTGCGAACAACCCTCCCTGTCAGCCGTTTTTCGGTAGCTTCCGCCGCCGGTAAATAGCTGGATAATTAGGGACGGTTATTTGTGTTAAAGCAGGGGACTTGTTACAGCATGAACAGCGAACTGGCATTTGCCAGGTTCAAACAGAAAGGTCATCGATGAGCTGGATTGAACGAATTCTTAATAAAAGCAACATCTCGCAAACCCGTAAAGCAAGCATTCCAGAAGGTGTCTGGACCAAATGCGATAGCTGTGGTCAGGTGTTATACCGCGCCGAACTCGAGCGCAATCTGATGGTTTGTCCTAAGTGTGATCACCACATGCGCATGTCTGCGCGTATGCGTCTGTTCACATTTATGGATGAAGGGAGCGAGGTCGAATTGGGTAGCGAGCTTGAGCCGAAAGACGTGCTCAAGTTTAAAGACTCCAAAAAATATAAAGATCGTCTGCTGGCAGCTCAGAAAGAGACAGATGAAAAAGACGCCATGGTCGTCATGAAAGGTACCCTTTACGGGATGCCAATCGTGGTTGCCGCGTTCGAATTCGCCTTTATGGGCGGTTCAATGGCTTCGGTGGTCGGTGCGCGTTTCGTACGTGCGGTTGAGCAGGCAATGGAAGACAACTGTCCTCTGGTCTGTTTCTCTGCCAGCGGCGGCGCTCGTATGCAGGAAGCGCTGATGTCTCTGATGCAAATGGCAAAAACCAGTGCTGCACTGGCCAAGCTGCAAGAGCGCGGTCTGCCTTACATCTCCGTGCTGACTGACCCGACCATGGGCGGCGTTTCTGCCAGCCTGGCGATGCTGGGTGACATTAACGTGGCCGAGCCTAAAGCCCTTATCGGCTTTGCGGGTCCTCGCGTTATCGAACAGACCGTGCGTGAGAAACTGCCGGCCGGATTCCAGCGCAGTGAGTTCCTGATCGAAAAGGGCGCGATTGACATGATCGTTCGTCGTCCTGAACTGCGTAACAAGCTGGGCAGCGTGCTGGCCAAGCTGACAGGTCGTCCAGAGCCGAAACTGGCTGCGGTTCCTGTCGTCAGCGCAGAAGATGCGTCTGTCGATCACCCGGATGCCTGACAGGCTGCGCGATAGCCTGGGCAGTTAAAATGGGCGGCAAGCATCTTTGCCGCCCTTGTTATCCCCTCGTTTGAGTGGGTACCGATAATATGGGCTGTATCCAGCGTCGTGCATCAAGTACTGACAAAGGGGCATTGCCTGTCGTAAAGTCCGGTAATGCATGTCCTTCAGACTATTCAGGTTCTAGATTGATCGTATAAATAAATCATCTGAATAGGTCATCTGAATAGATCACGTTAGGCGGGACTTATGCAAAACAACCCTATTCCCCAAGCCACGTCGCCTTTGGTCACGTGGCTTTGTTATCTCGAAAATCTCCATTCTCAAGCGATTGAACTCGGACTCGACAGAATCAGAGCCGTGGCGACGCGCATGGATCTTCTGACCCCCGCGCCACAGGTGTTCACCGTCGCCGGGACCAACGGCAAAGGCACCACCTGTCGCACGCTTGAAGCCGTGCTGATGGCCGCAGGCTACCGCGTGGGCGTTTACTCTTCCCCACATCTGGTGCGCTATACCGAGCGCGTGCGTATTCAGGGTCAGGAGCTGAGCGAAGCCGAACACTGCCAATCCTTTGCGCTGCTCGAAGCCGGTCGCGGCGACACTTCTTTGACCTATTTCGAATACGGCACGCTATCGGCGCTACAACTCTTCAAGCAGGCCAGGCTCGACGTGGTGATTCTCGAGGTTGGACTAGGCGGCCGTCTTGACGCCACCAATATCGTCGACGCCAACGTTTCAGTCGTCACCAGCATCGCGCTGGATCACACCGACTGGCTCGGTTCCGATCGCGAAAGCATTGGGCGCGAAAAAGCAGGCGTTTTCCGTGGCCAGCGTCCGGCAGTGGTGGGCGAGCAGGATATGCCTGCCTCAATCGCCGACGTTGCGCGTGAAAAAGGCGCCGAGCTGCATCGCGTGGGTCAAGACTGGCATTATGAAGTGGGCACGCACAGCTGGAGTTGGCGCACGGAGGATGGCACAGTCAGCCATCAAGATTTGCCGCTGCCTAACGTGCCGCTGGCCAATGCCGCGACGGCGCTGGCTGCCTTGACCTACTCTTCGCTCGACATCGCTGATGAAGCGCTGCGAAAAGGGCTGGAGCAGGCCTCTTTGCCCGGCCGCTTCCAGACGGTAAGCGAATCCCCGCGACTGATCCTCGACGTTGCTCATAATCCGCACGCGGCGGGCTATCTGGCCGGTAAACTTTCCGATTTGCCGCGGCAGGGTGGAAAAGTACGTGCAGTTATCGGCATGTTATTGGATAAAGACATTGCCGGAACGTTGGCATGTTTGAAACCTCAGGTTGATGTCTGGTACTGCGCGCCGCTGGACGGCCCGCGCGGTGCAGGCGTTGAAGCTTTGACGGCGCATCTTCCCGAGGCATTTTCATTCTCCAACGTGCTGGCAGCATGGAAACAGGCGATGCAGGATGCTGATAGTCAGGATATTGTTATAGTCTGTGGATCATTTCATACCGTAGCGGATGTCATGGCTGCGTTGGATACGGGGAATACCAGTGGCAAGTAAGTTTCAAAATCGTCTGGTTGGTACCGTCATTCTTGTCGCGCTGGGAGTCATTATTCTTCCCGGCTTACTGGATGGGAAAAAGAAGCACTACGAGGATGAGTTCGCCTCTATTCCTCTGGTGCCGAAGCCTGGAGACAGTCCGGAGCAGGACAGCGCCGGTCAGGTTACGCAGTCTCTGCCCGCTCAGCCGCCGGAAGGCGCGGGCGAGGCGGTAAATGCCGGTGCGGCCGAAGCGGCACATGCGGCAGCGCAGGCCAATGGCGAAAGTGATGACGTCGAAGCGCCGCAGTCCGTGGTTGCACCAAAAACGAATGTAGCGCCAAAAAGCAGCGTACCGCCGAAAACGGCTTCACAGCCAAAAGCGTTAACGCCGCCGAAAATGACCGAATCGCGACCGGTGCAGATCAAGCCGGTGGAACCGAAGAAAGTCGAACCGAAAAAGGTCGAGCCTAAGCCGGTAGAACCTAAAGCGGTAGAACCTAAGGCGACCGAAACGCCGAAAGCTGAAACGCAAACGGTAGAAAAACCGCCGGCAGGGCAGTCTTACATCGTGCAGCTGGGCGCGCTCAAAAACGCCGACAAGGTGAACGAGATTGTTGCCAAGCTGCGTCTGTCGGGCTATCGCGCCTATACCGTGCCGTCAACGCCGGTGCAGGGGCAGATAACTCGCGTGTTTGTCGGACCTGAAGCGAACCGCCAGAATCTCGAAGCCTCACTGCCTTCGCTGAAAAGCGTCAGTGGTTTGAGCGGCGTGGTACGCGCTTACTCGGCCGGTAAATAATCGTTAGAAAAGAAAGTTTGCCGCAGCAAGCCTTTCTTTTGCTGCGGCGCAAGATAACGATAAGTGGTCGATAATAAAGAAAGGGCATGGGCATTCTGTGCCCTTTTTATTTATCGACAATACAAAAGTTTTCGCTATCTTTATGCGACGATTGATGTTTTTTTCGCCGCAAATATTAATTTGGCTGACCGGCAGATTTCCCCTACGCAAACGTTTTCTTTTTCTGTTAGAATTCGCAGCGATTTGGATGCCGGGCGAATGTTTCCCAAAATCTTTGTCGCTTTTGCGAGAAAGAGCAAGGGTCTTATCCTGGATGAGATTGATAAAGTGATGGTCTGGATTGATTACGTCATTATTGCGGTTATCGGGTTTTCTGCGTTAGTCAGCCTGATTCGAGGTTTTGTTCGAGAAGCCTTATCATTGGTAACCTGGGGGTGCGCCTTCTTTGTTGCCAGCCACTATTATCCTTACCTCGCCGTCTATTTCACACGTTTCGAAGACGAAGTTGTTCGAAACGGGATCGCAATTGCCATCTTGTTCATCGCGACGTTGATCGTAGGTGCAATTGTCAACTATGTGATTGGCTCATTGGTCGAACGTACCGGTTTATCCGGCACCGACCGGGTATTAGGCGTCTGTTTTGGCGCGCTGCGTGGGGTGTTAATCGTCTCGGCAGGGCTGTTCTTTCTAGACACTTTTACCAGCTTTTCTCAAAGTGAAGACTGGAAACAATCACAGTTGGTCCCGCAGTTTAGCTATATTATCAGGTGGTTCTTTGACTACCTGCAGAGCACGTCGAGTTTCTTGCCAAAGCATCTCTAGTTTTTGGCAGCGCTGAAGAGGAAAAGACAACATGTGCGGTATTGTCGGTATCGCCGGTTTCATGCCGGTAAACCAGTCGATTTATGACGCGTTAACGGTGTTGCAACACCGTGGGCAGGATGCTGCAGGCATCGTCACCATTGATGGCAACAATAACTTCCGTCTGCGGAAGGCTAATGGCCTGGTGAAGGATGTATTCGAAGCACGGCATATGCAACGTTTGCAGGGGAACATGGGCCTCGGTCACGTGCGTTACCCTACGGCTGGCAGTTCCAGCGCTTCAGAGGCTCAACCCTTTTACGTCAACTCTCCGTTCGGCATCACACTTGCCCACAACGGTAACCTGACGAATGCACACGAATTGAGAAGTACGCTGTTTGAAGGCGCGCGTCGTCACGTCAACACGACGTCCGACTCCGAGATCCTGCTGAATATTCTGGCCAGCGAACTGGACAAGTTCCAGCACTATCCGCTGCAGGCAGACAACATTTTTGCAGCCGTGGCCGCGATGAACACCAAGATCCGCGGGGCTTACGCCTGCGTCGCGATGATCATCGGCCATGGCATGCTCGCCTTCCGTGACCCACACGGCATTCGTCCGCTGGTGATCGGCAAGCGCGAACTGGAAGACGGTCGCTGCGAATACATGGTAGCGTCCGAAAGTGTGGCACTCGATACGCTGGGCTTTGAGTTCCTGCGCGACGTGGCACCGGGTGAAGCCGTGTTTATCACTGAAAAAGGCCAACTCTTTACGCGCATGTGTGCCGAGAATCCTCAGTACAACCCATGCCTGTTCGAGTACGTCTACTTTGCGCGTCCAGACTCTTTCATCGACAAGATTTCGGTCTACAGCGCGCGTCGCCGTATGGGCCAGAAGCTGGGTATGAAAATCGCCCGCGAGTGGGAAGATCTTGAAATCGATGCGGTTATCCCGATCCCGGAGACGTCCAACGACATCGCCCTCGAGATTGCCCGTATTCTGAACAAGCCTTACCGTCAGGGGTTCGTTAAAAACCGCTACGTGGGCCGTACCTTTATCATGCCGGGTCAGCAGGAGCGCGTTAAGTCGGTTCGCCGCAAGCTCAACGCCAACCGCGCCGAGTTCCGTGATAAAAACGTCTTGCTGATCGATGACTCCATCGTTCGTGGCACCACCTCGCAGCAGATTGTCGAGATGGCACGCGACGCTGGCGCAAAAAATGTCTATCTGGCCTCGGCCGCGCCGGAAGTGCGCTTCCCGAACGTCTATGGTATTGACATGCCGACCGCCAACGAGCTTATCGCCCACGGCCGTGAAGTCAGCGAAATCAATGCGATGATTGGTGCCGATGCGCTGATCTTCCAGGATTTGAGCGACCTCATCGATGCGGTGAAAGAAGAGAACCCAGATATCGAGCAGTTTGAATGCTCCGTATTTGACGGTATCTACGTCACCAAAGATGTCGACCAGAACTACCTCGAATATCTCGACGCGCTGCGTAACGACGATGCCCAGGCATTGCGCGGTCAGCAGGAAGCCGAGAATCTCGAAATGCATAACGAAGGTTAATTAACTTTCGTCGCCGCCTGTTTTTACCTGTCTCGCAGGTCGAAACAGGCGGCTTTTTTGTAATATCTTCCCGCCTCTCGCTGTTACTTGCCAATCGCGACTCATTCCGGCAAAGTCATCCCACTATCCATACGTGCTGAATTTTTAGTTCGTCTTTTCTGAGGCTGTATTCATGAAACGACTTATTGTCGGTATTTCCGGTGCCAGCGGCGCCATTTACGGCGTTCGCCTTTTGCAGGTTCTGCGCGAAGTCGCAGACGTTGAAACCCATTTAGTCATGAGCAACGCGGCGCGACAGACGCTGGCGCTCGAAACGGATTACGCACTGCGCGATGTTCAGGCGCTGGCCGACGTGGTTCACGACTCGCGCGACATCGCCGCCACCATCTCCTCCGGCTCATTCAAAACGGCAGGAATGGCCATTTTACCTTGCTCGATCAAGACGTTATCGGGCATCGTCAACAGTTACACCGACGGCCTTCTGACCCGAGCGGCCGATGTTGTTTTGAAAGAGAGCCGCCGTCTGGTGCTCTGCGTACGCGAAACGCCGCTGCATTTGGGCCATTTACGTTTGATGACTCAAGCTGCCGAGCTGGGCGCGATTATCATGCCGCCGGTGCCCGCCTTTTATCATCGCCCGGCGTCGGTTGAAGACATCATTGATCAGACCGTTAACCGCGTAATCGACCAGTTTGATATCGAACTCCCTGAAGACCTGTTTGTTCGCTGGCAGGGCAGCCATTAAGTTTTTGCAACCCTTTCTGCCCTAAATTTGCCCATAATGATAACGATGCACCAAAATTGAACTCTTTATGTTTTATTTTGGTGCATTTCTGTTTCAATCTTTAGGCAAGGCGCTGTTAGACGGTGATTTTGCAGACTATTGCCCACCATTTTCATGCTCTATTGTTCACTTAAACGACGTTGGGTAAAAGTCGGCACGATTACTGCATAACTTATGCATAATTACTGCATAGCCGTAAACGTCCTGATAAAACGGCTAGCAAGTGAGGACGTTATCGACACAGACCGGTAACGAATAAAAAGAATATCTCGACAATCAATGCACACAACACATGACAAACAACAACGCACGTTTAATGGCTGAGGGTAATGTATGAAAAAGTTGTTCAAGGTTCTTCCTCTGGTATTAGTATTAGCCAGCGCAAGCAGCGCCTTTGCTGCCGTGCCAAAAGCCGTCAAAATCGGTACGGATCC
This sequence comes from Rouxiella sp. T17, assembly GCF_036663475.1. Taxonomy (NCBI): domain Bacteria; kingdom Pseudomonadati; phylum Pseudomonadota; class Gammaproteobacteria; order Enterobacterales; family Yersiniaceae; genus Rouxiella; species Rouxiella sp. T17. Next base: position 74,515 of record NZ_JAWUEA010000037.1, read on the forward strand.
AACCTACGCGCCCTTCGAGTCTAAAGACTCCAGCGGCAAACTGGTCGGTTTTGATATCGATCTAGCCAACGAAATGTGCAAACGTGCCGAAATCAAATGTACTTACGTTGAGAGCGATTTCGATGCACTGATCCCTTCCCTGAAAGCCAAGAAAATCGACGCCATCATCTCTTCGCTGTCGATCACCGAAAAGCGCCAGCAGGAAATTGATTTTACTGAAAAACTCTATGCAGCCAACGCCCGTCTGATTGCGCCGACCGGCTCTACAATCATGCCAACGCTGGAAGCTTTGAAAGGTAAAAACGTCGGCGTATTGCAGGGTTCAACTCAGGAAGCCTATGCCAACGCGATGTGGCAGCCAAAAGGCATCAACGTGGTGGCTTACCAGAATCAGGATCTGATCTACGCAGACTTGGCTTCTGGCCGTCTTGACGCCGCCTTCCAGGACGAAGTTGCAGGCAGCGAAGGCTTCCTGAAACAGGCTGCTGGTAAAGGCTACGCGTTTGCGGGTCCTTCAGTGAAAGACGACAAGTTCTTCGGCGTGGGAACCGGCATGGGCCTGCGTAAAACCGATACCGATTTAAAAGCCGCGCTGGACAAGGCTTTCGACTCAATGCGTAAAGATGGAACCTACGACAAACTGGCGAAGAAATACTTTAACTTCGACGTGTACGGCGGCTAGGTAACAACTGACGACGTCAGGAAAACAATTGTCTTTTCTTTATTCGCGGCCTGTCTATTCGGCAGGTCGCTGCTAAAGAGAACAACTATTATAAGCCTGCGACACGCAGTCTGATTCTCGTCAAAACAGGACATTTCCATGTTATACGGGTATTCCCAGGTTATTCTCCAGGGCACGATCGTCACCCTCGAACTGGCACTTTCCTCAGTGCTGCTGGCCGTAATCATTGGCCTGATCGGCGCGGGTGGCAAACTTTCAAGAAACAGAGCGGTCTCCGGCCTGTTCGGCGCTTACACCACGTTAATTCGCGGCGTACCCGATTTAGTCTTGATGCTGTTGATTTTTTACGGCTTGCAGATTGCCTTGAACAGCCTGACGGAGGCGATTGGCATGGATCAAATCGATATTGATCCGCTCACCGCCGGCATCATTACGCTCGGTTTCATTTACGGCGCTTATTTTACCGAAACCTTCCGTGGCGCATTTATGGCCGTGCCGCGCGGGCAAATCGAGGCCGCCGTAGCGTTTGGCTTTAGCAGCCCGAAAATCTTTCGTCGAATTCTATTTCCTGCCATGATGCGCTTTGCGCTGCCGGGTATCGCCAATAACTGGCAGGTCATCCTCAAAGCTACGGCGCTGGTTTCGCTGCTGGGTCTTAACGACGTCGTAAAAGCGACCCAACTGGCCGGGAAAGGCACCTATCAACCGTTTTATTTTGCCATCGTTGCAGGTGTTATCTATTTGATTTTTACCACGCTTTCCAATGGTGTGCTGGTCTGGCTCGATCGCCGCTACTCGCTGGGTGTGAAGAGGGCTGAGCTATGATGGAAATCCTGCAACAATACGGCATGTCGCTGCTTTATAGCGACGGATACCGATTTACCGGCCTGGCGATCACGCTGTGGCTGTTGATTAGCTCGGTAGTGATGGGCGGCCTGCTGGCGGTGGTTATGGCCGTCGGACGCGTTTCGCCAAATCGCTGGATAAGTACGCCTATCTGGTTGTTTACCTACGTGTTTCGCGGTACGCCGCTGTATGTTCAGCTGCTGGTATTTTATTCCGGGATGTATAGCCTTGAGATCGTCCGCGGCACCGACTTCCTGAACGCCTTTTTCCGCAGCGGCCTAAATTGTACGATTTTATCCCTGACGCTGAATACCTGCGCCTATACCACCGAGATTTTTGCCGGCGCGATTCGTTCAGTTCCACACGGTGAAATCGAGGCTGCCAATGCTTACGGCTTCTCGCGCTTCAAGCTTTATACCTGCATCATTTTGCCTTCGGCCTTGCGCACGGCGTTACCCGCGTACAGCAACGAGGTGATTTTAATGCTGCACTCTACGGCGCTGGCCTTTACCGCGACCGTGCCCGACGTGCTCAAAATTGCCCGAGATATCAACTCCGCCACCTATCAGCCTTTTTATGCTTTTGGCATCGCGGCGGTGATTTATCTCATTGTTTCATTTGGATTGATCAGTTTGTTCCGCAAGGCGGAAAAGCGCTGGCTTGGGCACGTTAAGCCCCAGTCTTCTCACTAAAATAAGCGTATTACAGCGAAACGTTCACCTGTGCGGGAAAAATCATGTCAGAAAAAAAATTAGCCGTCACCGATCTGCATAAGCGTTATGGCGAGCATGAAGTGCTGAAAGGCGTTTCCCTGTCGGCGAACGCGGGCGATGTCATCAGCATTATCGGATCTTCCGGTTCCGGCAAAAGTACCTTTTTGCGCTGTATCAACTTCCTGGAAAAGCCGAGCGAAGGTTCAATCAGCGTTAATAACCAGGATATCCGCATGGTGCGCGATACCGATGGCCAGCTGAAGGTCTTCGATAAGAAACAGCTCCAGCTGCTGCGCACTAAATTAACCATGGTCTTTCAGCACTTCAACCTGTGGAGTCACATGACAGTGTTGGAAAACGTGATGGAAGCGCCGATTCAGGTGCTCGGACTGAGTAAAGCCGAGGCAAAAGAGCGCGCGGTGCGCTATCTGGATAAAGTGGGTATCGACGAGCGCGCGCGCATCAAGTATCCGGTCAACCTGTCAGGCGGTCAGCAGCAGCGCGTGTCGATTGCCCGTGCGCTGGCGATGGAACCAGAGGTGCTGCTGTTTGATGAACCGACCTCGGCACTCGATCCGGAATTAGTCGGCGAAGTGCTGCGTATCATGCAAAAGCTGGCAGAGGAGGGCAAAACGATGGTAGTGGTGACCCACGAAATGGAGTTTGCCCGCCACGTTTCCAATCACGTGATCTTCTTGCATCAGGGCGTGATAGAGGAAGAGGGAAATCCGGTAGAGGTGTTTGGCAGCCCTAAAAGTGGCCGCCTGCAACAATTCCTTTCCGGGGCGCTCAAATAATTCTTCATATTTGGCACTGCAGCTGCGTTGGCCTCGCTTGCTCGCCCGAATCACTGACCCATGTCAGCTCATCGGGACTCACAAGCTTGCCGCGTAAATTCGGCCCATCCTTGGGCCTCAATCCTTCAGAGTTTCTGCAATGCCAGTTCGGTTGAAATACACGCTTCGCTTTTAAGACTGAAAAATTTATGCAGTTTCACTCTACCTTGGTTAAATCATAAAGCTGGTGCATGTCTTTCTTGAGATTGCGGTAGATGGAACGATAGGTTTTGAACAGTTGGTTGTATTTTTCATGGTTCTCAGCGTTAGGGGTGGCGCGGGCTTCGAGGTTGAACCATTTCTTGATGGTGTCGGTGTTTTGGATGATGCCGACGGCTTTAGCCGCGAGGAAGCAGTCGCCGAGTGGGGCTTCGACCTCTTCCTTGATGGTGAGCACGGGATAGCCCGTGACGTCGGCGATGATTTGCATCCACATATCGGAGAATGCCGCGCCGCCGACCACAATCAGCTCGTTGTCGAGTCTTTCGGCGCAGGCCTTGCCGGACTCGATATTATCTTTAAGCGCAAAGGTAATGCCTTCCAGCACGGCGCGATAAAGATGAAAACGCGTATGGTACAGGCTCAAACCTACCATTGTGCCTGTTGCCTTGGCGTCCCATATGGGGCTGCGCTCGCCCATTAAATACGGCAAAAATACCAATCCGTCGGCACCGGGCGGTAAAATTTTGGCCTGTTCTTCTAATAGGTGATGCACGGTACATTTTTGTTCGAGAGCCTGCTGTTTCTCAACGCCGCAAAACTGATCGATGAACCAGGTGACCGATGCGCCTGCCGTAATGGCGCCCCCAAAGGTGTAGATATCTTCCAATGCATTATTGACGTGAGGCATACTGATCAAGCCATGCCGTGCGTCAACGCTATGATTGACAAAGCCCCAGCACATTGAGGTACCAATCATCGCGACGTGGTTACCCGGCGCAACGACGCCTGCCGCCAAAGTCGCAACGGCCGCATCAACACCTCCGGCGACAATCGGCGTGCCCACCGCCAGACCCAATTTTTCAGCCATTTCAGGCAGCAATCCGCCAACAATGTCGTCTGACGCAAGCAGTCGTGGCGGCATCATCGATTTCGGAATGCCAAGCATACGGCAGGCCTTGGTCGACCAATCGCGTTTCTCGATGTTGTAAACCCCACCGATATTCCCCGCCGAACAGTGATCGACCGCCACCTCGCCCGTCAGCTGATAGTTAATGTAACTGTTAGGTGGCAGGAAATAGCGCGTTTGTTGCCAAATATCCGGCTCGTGTTCCTTGATCCACAAGATTTTGGTGTAACCGTAATAACTGTCGAGCGAATTGCCGGTGATGCGGAATAATTCTTTGGTATCGACGTAGTTTCTGACCCACTCCACGCGATCGGACGCGCGGCGATCCATCCAGATTAGGCACGGATAAAGGGGGCGAATATCCTTGTCGACCGCAATACCGGAGCCGCCATACAAACTGCTGATACAGATGGAGACGATGTTCTCCTTTGCCACGCCCGATTGTTTAACGATATCGGCCAATACGGACAGCGCCGCCTCGAGCCAGACGTCGGGCCACTGTTCTGCCCACAGTGGCTTGGGCGTTTCAACGCTATAACTTCTTGAAGCGCTGGTAATGATTTTGCCATCGGCATCCATCAGGATGCCTTTGGTGCTTTGAGTACCGATATCGACGCCAATAACGTATTTCATGCCTGCACGTCCTTGCGAAACCACTGCTAGGTGAAGGAACTTGTTGTGTTCAATAACTACTGTTGTGTTCAGCAATTACGGGTTTTTTAAGGAACTAGCAGGACTTTGACCGATTCCGTACTGTGCGCCATCTCAAACGCGGCTTCCCATTCATCCAGTGAATAGGTGTGAGTTACGATGCCTTCCGAGCTGAAAAGCTTACGCTCAAAGAAATCGATAATAGTTTCATAGCAATTGGGACCTAAGTGCGCGCCACGAATGTCGAGCTCTTTACGGTCGCCAATGATTGACCAATCGACAGTGGTTTCTTTGCTGAATACGCTGAACTCAACGAAGCGGCCCATTTTGCGGATCATGTTCAGCCCTTGTGGCACGCTGGCTGGATTACCGGTGGCTTCGATATAAACGTCGCAGCCATAACCGTCTGTTAACGCTTTGACTTTGGCTACCACATCTTCTTCAAGCGGATTCATGACGATATCGGCACCGTAACGCAGCGCCAATTCCAGACGTTCTGGTACGGTATCAAGCACGATAAACAGCTTCGGCGTTTTCAAATGAATGGCCTGAATCATGCCAATTCCCAGCGGACCCGCGCCGGAAAGCACCACCACGTCGTTAAACTGAATATCAGCACGATTCACCGCGTGAATTGAACAGGCGAAAGGCTCAATCAGTGCACATTCGTTAAGAGAAAGTGAGGTCGGAATTTTGTGCACCCGACTGTTTGGTTTAAATAGCATGTATTCGGTCATGCCGCCGTTGGCATCTTGAGTCTGAAAACCGTAGATGTCGTGTTTTTCACACATCCAGTAATCACCGCTTTTACAGAAGCGGCATTTGTAGCAGGGAACAATCTGTTCGGCGATGACGCGGTCGCCAAGTTTAACGTCGAAATGTTCGAGTGCGCCTTCGCCGTAACCGACCACTTCGCCAAAAAACTCATGGCCGGGTACAACGGGAGGTTTGACCCAGGAAGGCGAAGTGCCGTTACCCCAAAACATGGGCGCGCCGCCGTGGCAGTGAACATCTGAGGCGCAAATACCGCAGGCGCTGATTTTAATCAGCAATTCTTTAGCTTGCGGTATAGGTAAGGGTGCATCTTTTATTAAACGATAATCGTGTGGGCCGTAATTAACTATTTGTTTAATTGTTTGCGGTAAAATATTCATTTTTGGCACCTTATGCATTTAATGGATTTTTCTACGGTAGGTTTTAAAAACATTGGCGTCAATAAATAATAATTTTATTTAGAACGTCATCACTTTTATTTTATTCGTTAAATAATAATTAAATATATTAATTTTGAATGTATTTAATTAAACGATTAGCTTGTTCGTTTAATTGTTTAAGTAACTTAATTTTATTTTGTGACTTTGCGCTATATAACTGGAATATAAAGTTAGCATTTTAGCGCGTAATGCTGGTTAGATAGGGCTCGCAATAACTAACCGTTAAGATAGTTTTCATTTATAAAAATAATGAAGGATCAATGATGAACATAACTAAAGACCACTGGGCTGGCCTACCCAAAAATCTGCTTTGGGGCTATGTTGCCATCTTTTTATTCATGACGGGTGATGGTTTTGAACTGGCATTTCTCTCTAGATATATAATAGAACTCGGATTTTCACCTTCACAGGCGACCTTTGCCTTCGCCGTTTATGGCCTGTGTGCCGCCCTTGCAGCATGGGGTTCGGGCGTTATCGCCGAAGTCATAACCCCGCAAAAAGCGATGAAGATTGGTTTTTTAATGTGGGTCGTTTTCCACGTCCTGTTTATGTTCTTTGGCCTGATGCAGAAAAACTACTTTTTCATTCTATTATTCTACGGAATCCGTGGTCTCGCTTATCCTTTATTTCTTTATTCATTCATCGTAGTTATTGTTCACAATGTGCGTGAAGAGTTGGTCGGTTCTGCCTGTGGCTGGTTCTGGGCCGCTTATTCATTAGGTATTGGCGTGTTAGGCAGTTATTTGCCGAGCCTGTTTATTACCCAGATTGGTGAGCTGAATGTATTGTGGCTGTCATTAGGCTTTGTCGGGGCGGGTGGTTTGCTGGCCATGGTTTCTTTAAGAGATATTAAAACCTCGACCCACATGTTGAATTTAACCACCAAGCAAAAATTCAGTGAAATGAGTCGCGCAGTCACATTACTGGTCAGTAATAGAAATATTCGCCTTGCCAGTATCGTCAGGATTATCAATACGCTTTCGCTATTTGGTTTCCCCATTATTATGCCGATGGTGTTTATTGATAAAATAGGTTTCAGCATGCCGGACTGGCTGCAAATCTGGACGTTATTCTTTTTCGCGACCATCGTATTTAACGTTTTCTGGGGCATCATGTCACAGAAGTGGGGCATTTTGCGGACCATCCGCTGGTTTGGTGCCATCGCCTGCGCCATTTTCAGCATTACCTTCTATTTTCTGCCCATCTATTTTGGCCCCAACTTCTGGGTCGCGGCTTTGGGCGCGGTTCTGCTGGGCGCATCAACAGCCGGATTCGTGCCACTTACCGCACTGTTTCCCGCGCTTGAACCTAAACATAAAGGCGCAGCCATTTCCGTCTGTAATCTGTCTGCCGGTTTGAGCAACTTCTTTGCGCCAGCGCTTGCCACCGTTTTGTTACCTTTTGTCGGGGTGAAGGGCATCGTTTTCACTTACAGCGGGTTATATATCCTCGCGTTCGTGCTGACGCTTTATATTGAATTTACCGAGAAGTTTTTAGGTAAGGCATTAAACAGGACGCCTGAAACCACGTCCTGATTGATTATCATAATCCATTGATTTTAATGAATAATTAATTTTATTAGGAATCGATTGTTTAGATGATTGTTACTGGAGAAGCCCCCGTCGAAATACGGGGGCTATTTTGCTGATTAGCCCTTGGCCGCCAGCAGGCAAATAGCTTTTGTCAGCTCGTAAGATTTAACGAAGGAGTTGATTGGCAAAAACTCGAATTTCGAATGAAAATTATGCGCGCCGGTAAAGTAGTTTGGTGTTAACAGACCTTTTGCCGACAACGCCGCGCCGTCTGTGCCGCCACGCATCGGGATCACTTTTGGCTCAACGTCTATTTCTTTAAGCCCAGCGAAAATCAAATCGATAGCCTGACGATCTTCGCCAATCGCGCTACTGATGTTGCTGTAGGTATCGCTGATGCGCACCGAGACTTTTGCCGTTGGGTACTGTTCGGCAATCACCTTTGCTACTTGCTCGATTTTTTGTTTGCGGGCCGCGAAACTGGCGCTGTCGAAATCACGAATTGAGGCTTTCAACGTGGCCGATTGTTGACTGGCGCTGATGTCGTTAAACCAGACATAACCTTCCCGATCTTTGGTTTTCTCGGGAGTTTCTTGACGATCAAAATGGCTAATAAAATCATGCGCCATCAGCAACGGATTGACTAACACGCCAATCGCCGACATAGGGTGTGCCGTCACGCCGGTAAAGGTAATTTCGGCCGCGGCTGCGTTGAAGTTTTCATACACGACTTCACCCAGCTCGCAACAGTCGATGGTGTAGGCAAAATCGACGTCGAAACGGCTCAAGTCCAGCGCTTTTGCGCCACGCAGGCCAATCTCTTCATCAGGCACAAAAGCCACCACGATATCGCCGTATTGATCCTCGGCTGTCAAATTTTCAAGCAGCGTCATCACAACGGTAACGGCAGACTTATTATCCGCACCCAGCACGCTGGTGCCGTCGCTAAAAATAATCTCTTCGCCTTTATAAGGCAAAATTTCAGGGCGCTCATCGACGCGCAGCCAAATATCCTTCTCTTTATTCAGACAAACATCTTCACCAGTAAAGCGCTGAATTTGCGGATGAATATCAGGACTCAAACCTACGTCAACCGTGTCGATATGGGTAATAAACCCAATTCGCGGGCCGCCTCTTTTAGTGCCTGGCTTCACGGCAGTAACAGTCGCGTGCTGATCAATTTGGATATTCTGCAAGCCTAATGTTTCAAGCTCGGCAGCGAGCTGATTGGCGAGCGTCTGTTGACCGGGAGTACTTGGCAGACAGGTGGCTTTAGGATCGCTTTGGCTGGTAACAGACAGGTAACGGAAGAAACGTTCAGTGAGCTGCTTGGCAATTTGAGTCGACATCCTAACCTCTGAGTTGTTTATCTATAAGATTTTCATATATAACAGAGTATTACTAAGTGTATCGTGAATGGTAATCTGTTTTTGCATTGCGTACTAACGAATTAATGAGTCTTAACTCTCAATGACAGGGAAACGCATGAAACGAAAATTAGCAAGATTAACCACTGGCATGCTGGCAATGGCGATGGTGGCGGGGGCGTCGGCACAAACGCTGGTTTACTGCTCGGAAGGCTCGCCGGATATTTTCAATCCGCAGCTTTATACATCGGGAACCAACGTGGATGCCAGCGCGGTACCTATTTACAATCGGCTGGTGGATTTTAAAACAGGCACCACGGAGCTGATGCCGAGCCTCGCAGAAAGTTGGGATATTAGCCCCGATGGCAAAACCTACACCTTCCATCTGCGTAAAGGGGTTAAATTTCAGAGCAGCAAGCTGTTTACGCCGACGCGAGATTTTAACGCCGACGACGTAATATTTTCGTTTATGCGCCAGAAAGACCCTACTAATCCTTATCATAACGTTTCCAACGGCACTTACTTAAACTTCGACAGTCTGGATATGAGCAATCTTATTACCAGTATCGATCGCGTTGATGACTACACGGTGAGATTTAATCTTTCGCGCCCAGAAGCGCCGTTTGTCGCCGATCTTTCCTGGTATTTTGCCTCGATTCTGTCATCCGAATACGCCGATCAGATGTTAAAAGCCGGCACGCCGCAAAAGGTGGATACCGATCCTATCGGCACCGGGCCTTTCCAGCTGGTTCAGTATCAGAAAGACACCCGAATTTTATATAAAGCTTTCCCGCAATATTGGCAGGGTAAGTCAAAGATCGATCGTTTAATTTTCAGCATTACGCCAGATGCGTCCGTGCGCATGGCGAAGCTTGAGAAAAACGAATGTCAGGTGATGCCCTTCCCGAATCCGGCCGATCTTACGCGTTTAAAAGACAACAAAGACATTACCCTGATGAGTAAATCTGGCTTAAATACCGGATTCCTCTCTTTCAACACGCAGAAAAAACCGTTGGATAATGTGAAGGTGCGTCAGGCGCTGAGCATGGCAATTAACAAAGCGTCGATTATTGAAGCGGTATTCCAGGGTACCGGAACGGCAGCCACCAGCCTGTTGCCACCGGGTGTTTGGAGCAGTGAAGACAAAGAACCGAAAGCGAGTGAGTTTTCGGTCGAAAAAGCCAAGGCGTTATTGGCCGAAGCGGGTTATCCGAACGGGTTTGAGATGGACCTGTGGGCGATGCCGGTGCAGCGCCCGTACAATCCTAATGCCCGGCGCATGGCGGAAATGATTCAGTCTGACTGGGCAAAAATCGGCGTCAAAGCGCACATTGTCAGTTATGAGTGGGCCGAATATCAGACGCGCATTCGTAACGGCGAGCATCAGGCCGCATTGATGGGTTGGACCACGGCCAATGGCGATCCTGACAATTTCTTTGGCCCGCTGTTTACCTGTAAAGCTGCCCACGGCGGTTCGAACTCTGCCAAGTGGTGTTATCCGCCGTTTGACAAGTTGATCAGCGAAGCGAGCACCACGACGGATCATGCTAAACGCGTGGCACTTTACCAGCAGGCCCAACAAATGATGCACGATCAGGCACCCGCAGTAATGATTGCGCATTCAACGATTTACGAGCCTGTGCGTAAGGAAGTGAGTGGATACGAGGTGGATCCGTTTGGAAAACACATTTTCTATCAAACTTCAGTGAAGTAATAATACTTTGTCATTTAGATTTGGAATCTAAAAGCAATTTTTTCAAGGTCAAAATCTGCTTGGTCAAGGGATTTTGACCTTTAATCTTTAAGTTCAAGTTCAAATTCAAATTCATGCGCTTCGCTTACTGCGCATTGCTGACTTAAATGGCAATTTTTTAAGTCAATTTCTTAGGTCATGAAGCCCTGAGGAATTTTTCCGGTTTCAAAACTTCAATGGGCATTTATCCCACAGCGCCGGAACCGGGCAAGAGGTGGAAGGCGCCACCTCTTGCATCTCTGCGCCTTTTGTCCTCGTTTAGCTGTGTCGCTGTTCAATGCCAACATTATTCCAGAAACTCCTGCTTGGCGCGCGCCGCGCGGCTCCGCCGTCCCTTCACTCTGTTCGAGAGCCAAAATCGTCTCTCTCATCTGCGTTCAGCGCAGTCACTGAGTGCGCCAGATAACCTATGTAAAAAACATACATTTCAATCCATTGTGCCATTTTTAATTTTAGTCGCTATATCGTTGGAGTAATCGGTTCTTGACCGCTGAAAAGTTTCCGCCCTTGCTTTAATTGCTGTGATTGGCGGCTTCAGGGCGGCGCGGAATGGAGTCGAGCAAGACGTTTTTGGCTTGCGAACGTAATGAAGGGAGTGCGAAGCACCGCGACCCACGCCACACGCTGAGGCTTCTGGAAAGATCTACGAATGTAGTCCTCATGTTGCAACTTTGGAAAAAAAAGCGCGGGATTCTCAAGGGTGTTCGCTTAGGAACATCCTTGAGGCGGTCTGCGCCGCCGCGCAGTAAGCGAAGCGCATGCTTTTGAATTTAAAAATTTTTCCTCAAAAGACTTTGACTCAAAAGACTTTGACTCAAAAGACTTTGACCCAAAAGACTTTGACCCAAAAGACTTTGACCTAAAAGATTTAGAATCTAAGAAAATTGCCTTTAGATTCCAAATCTAAAAACCTCATTGTAGGACGTCAGTTATCGCAGCCTTAAGTTCTTTGTAATGAAAATCATACCCTGCATTTTCAAGTTTTTGCGGAATGGCCCGCTGGCCACCCAGCACCAGCACCGCTGATTCACCCATCAATAATCTGACCACGCCAGCGGGAACGCGCATAAACGATGGGCGATGCAGCGTTTCGCCAAGCAGGGCGCTGAACTGGTCGTTACGAACAGGATAAGGTGCGACCATATTAAACGGGCCGTTGAGCGTTTCGTGATTCAGCAGAAACAAAATGCCGTCGACCATGTCGTCGATGTGGATCCACGGCATATATTGCTGACCATCGCCGAGCGGGCCGCCGAGACCAGCGCGGAAGGGCAGGATCATCTTGGCTAGAGCGCCACCTTTTCGCGCTAACACTACGCCGGTACGAAGCAGACAAACCCGCGTTTTATCACTTTGCGCGGCGAGCGCCAGCGCCTCCCAGCGAGCACACAGCTGCCAGGTGAACTGCTTGTTAGGCGGCTCGTCTTCGGCGACCACGGCCTGACCTTGGTCACCGTAATAACCTACCGCCGAACCCGAAATAAACACCGAAGGCGGATTTTCACCGGCATTAATCAGCTGCGACAACCTTTCCGTTAGCTTCCACCGACTGTCGCACAGCTTTTGCTTCTGATCTTTGGTCCAGCGTTTATCGGCGATCGGCTCGCCAGCCAGATTAATTACAGCGTCAAAGCCATCCAGCGAGGTTTTGTCGTCCAGCGACTGCCAAATCACGACTTTCGGGCCAAGGAGTTTGGTGGAGCGATCGGGCGAACGCGTCAGCGCAGTAATCTCGTGCGCCTGATTCAGGAGGGCTTCCGTAAGACGACGCCCAATCAATCCACTGGCACCGGTAATTAAAATCTTCATGTTTTTCTCCTGATAACCTGCTGATAGAACAGCCTGTAGCTTTCCATAAGCATAGTTTATTCAAGGCATTCGACACGCGATGCAGTGCACATCCTGTAGTTATAGATGTAGTTATAGATGCAGTTATAAATGCAGTTATAAATGCAGTGATAAATAGATTTGAATTGTCACGGGCCTCGCCGATTATTTTTGCTCGGCAAGCGCGTAGGCTCGTTGCGTAGCGGGGCGCAGGCGGATCCGTTCGAACCAGATTTGTACCGCAGGATACGCAGCTAAATCAATGCGTTGACGCTCATGCGCCGCTACCCACGGGTAGGTGGCGATATCGGCAATGGTGTAATGTTCGCCGGTGAGATAGGCACTTTTTTCGAGCTGAGTATTTAGCACGCCGTAAAGCCGCTTGGTTTCCTGCTGGAATCGCTCGATCGCATAGGGAACAGGCTGGGGTGCGAAATGGGTAAAATGATGATTTTGTCCGAGCATCGGCCCAAAACCGGCCATCTGCCAAAACAACCATTGCAACGTACGCGTGCGGGCGCGCAGCTCTTTGCTTAGCAATTTGCCCGATTTTTCAGCCAGATACTGCAAAATCGCGCCGGATTCAAACAGGCTGATCGGCACGCCGCCGTCAACGGGTTGCGTATCGACTATCGCGGGGATTTTATTGTTGGGGGAGATAGCGAGAAAGGCGGGTTGGAACTGCTCTCCAGATTTAGTATCGACGTGATGAAGTCGATAGGGCAGACCGGATTCTTCAAGAAATAGCGTAATTTTGTGGCCGTTTGGTGTTGGTGCGTAATAAAGGTCGATCATTTGTGCCTCCTGCATCATCGTTTTAATTGTCCATCAGCGAGTTTTTATTGTACTGACGGTGCTGGATACGGATAGGTTGCTAAAAATAACGCGTCCATTCAGGCGTCTGCCCGAAAGGTTAATGTAACTGATAATGATAGCAGGCTATGTGAGACGAGTCTGATGGTTTACCTCGCCGATGACATAGCTTTTACCTATTACTAACGCATCGGTTGCTATTGAGCGGCGGCGAGGAGCCGGATAGAATCAGCAAACTCATTAAAAAATCACGGCGCAAAATTTCGCGCTACAAAGAAGGTTTTACAGGATGACGCAAGAGCAAAACACCGGCAGCAGCGAGTGGGTTGATATCGTTAATGAAGAAAACGAAGTGATTGCCCAGTCGAGCCGCCATCAGATGCGCGCTCAAAACCTGCGTCATCGTGCCAGCTATATTGTGGTTCACGATGGCGCGGGAAATATTCTGGTTCAACGTCGTACCGACACTAAAGATTTTTACCCTGGCTGGCTTGATGCCACGGCGGGCGGTGTGGTGCAAAGCGGCGAAAACATCCTCGAATCAGCCCGTCGTGAAGCCGAAGAAGAGCTTGGCATTGCGGGCGTGCCTTTCGCGGAGCATGGTTCATTCTATTTCGAAGAAGAGAATTGCCGCGTTTGGGGTGCACTGTTTAGCTGCGTCTCCCACGGGCCTTTTGCCTTGCAGGAAGAAGAAGTCGTTGAAGTTCGCTGGATGAAACCGGAAGAAATTACCGCGCGCTGCGACGAGTTCACCCCGGATTCCCTACAGGCCCTGTCACTGTGGATGCGTCGTAATAATGATAAAGAGCACGGCAAGCCGCTGAGCGTCGACGAATAGACAGCCTTAAACATTTTTGAATGCGCTGATCACTTCGGCGCACCTTTAATTTATCGATTCTAACGTCGGCAGCTCTCGCGAATACAAAGTGTCGAGGCGAAAACCCGCTGTTCGTCCCAGAGTTCATCCAGCATTTTTGCCAGCAGCGCCTTGCCCGCCTCAATGCCAATTTCGCGATGCGGCACGGCCATAGTGGTCAGCGGCGGCTGACAGACTTTACTGACGTCGGCGTTGCCAAAACCGACAATCGCCAAATCTTTCGGCACTCGAATCTTGCGCCGCTGACACTCGAAAATCGCCCCGCAGGCCAGCTCGTCACTGCTGCAAATCAGCGCGTCCATATCCGGCCAGTTTAACAACAGGTCTGGCAGTAAATTGGCACCAACGCTAAAACTCGCGGCCTCGTACGTGCTGATAACGCGCGTGGTCGACAGGTTATGTTTGAGCAACGCACGATTCCAGCCTCGCAGCCGCTGCTGTGAAACCCACTTTTTTTGCGCGGCGGACATCAGCCCGATGCGGCTGTAACCTTGCGAAATTAAATGCTCGGTGAGCTGAAATGTCGCTGCGGCGTTATCAATGCCGATGTTGATATCCAAGGGCTTTTCGACGATTGACCCCAGTTCGGCTATGGGGAGTTGGGCGTTGGAAAGCAGTTCGTAGGTGGCAGGCGTATGGCGTGCATCGAACAAAATTACCGCCGCAAGATTGTAAGAAAGAAAGGTTTCGAGCAACTTTTGTTCACGCAGATCCTGATTCTGCGATTCGGCCAGCATTAGCTGATATCCGGCGGGGATCAGTACTTCCTGCAAGCCTGCAATCATTTCAGCGTGACCAAATTCGGCCAGCGACGAGGTCACTACGGCTACCACATTCGAAGACGCGGAAGCCAGCGCGCTGGCAGAATAGTTGGGAATATAGCCAAGCTCGGCGACGGCGGCCTCTATTTTTTCGCGGAGTTTATCTGAAACCATATCAGGATGGCGCAGCGCGCGTGAAACGGTCATCGTGCCGACATTGGCTAATTTCGCCACGTCTGCCAGCGTGGCTCGACCCGTATTTCGACGTTTCCTTCCCTCCATTTAGCGACTCCTGCGTTATTTCCTGAATTCTCAATGTTATTAAGCCAGCTTAACGATTAACCCCGCTTAAAAAGCAATAATATCATTGTTACACCGCGAACATTGAGTGATAAAACTCGGTGCTTAAATAGCCCTAGAAAAAAGCCTGCGCGAGTAACTTCCCAGTTAAATAC
Source organism: Rouxiella sp. T17 (assembly GCF_036663475.1). Classification (NCBI taxonomy): domain Bacteria; kingdom Pseudomonadati; phylum Pseudomonadota; class Gammaproteobacteria; order Enterobacterales; family Yersiniaceae; genus Rouxiella; species Rouxiella sp. T17. The sequence continues at coordinate 89,911 of NZ_JAWUEA010000037.1, forward strand.
TCAGTTTAATAAAACAATTAGCCTATTTTAGTCCATGAACTATTTTATCGTAGTGCTTTTATCGTAGTGCTTTTTTCGACGAGCGAGAAACTCACGCCACAATTTTGATAGCGCTATCACAAAAAAGCATCATTCCTGATGATAGCGCTATCTTTGTGCGCAAAATCACAGTTATTTGCTGATTAAAAAGCATACTCACTGTCATTCAATGTTAGTTACTTTTAACTTGCAGCGGTTCTGGCGGTTCTCAATCTTCGGGAGTCTATCCAGAAAACTTACTCTTTTAATACGAGGTAATAGAATGAAATCATTAACGATACTGGCGGTGTGTGGTGCAGGGTTGGGCAGCAGCTTTGCCTGTGAAATGAGCATCGAGGCGGCGTTGAAAGATATGGGCGTCAAGGCTGACCTTTCACATTGCGATATATCGTCGGCCGCCTCAACGCGCGCAGACATTATCTTTACCGGCTCCAACTTCAAGCCACAGTTTGAGAATTACAGCATCAGCTCAACGATTATTTATTTGAAGCGCTTAGTCGACAAGAAAGAAATCACCGAAAAACTCACGCCGGTATTAAAACAGCTGGGTTATTTACAATAGCTGGCTATTTTTTTTGTCTTTTTATTTTACATAAACAGTAGCGGCAGCAACCGCCATTAAAGCCTTACGCAAAACAGTCGCGAAAAATAATAATTAAAACCTTTCTTTTAACACCTGCAAATGCGAGGGACAGCTGATGTCTTTCTTATATTTTATTGTGAATGATATTTTAGGCCAGGCTTCAATATTAATTGCGCTGATCGCGATGATAGGACTCATTGCGCTGAAAAAAAGCGTCGGTCAGGTGATCACGGGCACGCTAAAAACGCTGTTGGGTTTTCTGGTGCTGCTGGCAGGTGCCAATATTATCGTCAACGCGCTTATCTTTTTGGGCGAAGTATTCCAGAAAGGTTTTAACATGCGCGGCGTGGTCACGGACGTCGGCTCTATCGCCGGTATCGCGCAGCAAACGCTGGGGCGAGAAACGGCGCTGATTATGGTGCTGGCCTTTATTATCAATATCTTGGTCGCGCGCTTTACCCGTTTTAAATATATTTTTCTCACCGGCCAAGCCTCGCTGTGGATGGCAACCGTCTGCTCGGTGGTGGGTTACATGGGCGGACTGCGCGGCACAGAGCTGATTCTGCTCGGCGGCACCATCGCGGGTCTGATGTCAGTTAGCATGCCGGCCATCGCCCAGCCTATCGTGCGCAAAATTACCGGCTCCGATGATATCGCGCTCGGGCATTTTTGCACCCTGGGTTACATCATTCAGGCCGGTGTCGCCAAACTTACCGGCGACGTCAGTAAAAGCACCGAAGATCTCGAATTGCCCAGCGCCTTCTCGTTTTTGCAGGACACTTATCTGTCGATGATGGTGGTGATGATCCCGATTTACCTGATTCCGACGATTGCCGCCGGACCGGAAGTCGTGGCGCAATATTCTAATGGCGTCAGTTATCTGATTTACGCTTTCTTGCAGTCGGTGCAGTTTGTGGTGGGCGTTTATGTGCTGCTGGCGGGCGTTCGACTGCTGTTGGCCGAAATTGTGCCGGCGTTTCGCGGTATCGCGCTGCGCATTGTGCCGAACGCGATCCCGGCGCTGGATTGCCCCGTGCTGTTTCCGTATGCGCCCAACGCGGTGATCGTCGGCTTTCTGTCGACCACGCTCGGCTCGATTATTGGCATGTTCCTGTTCCCAAGCGTTGGGCTGGCGATGATTCTTCCGGGCATGCTGACCAACTTTTTTGCGGGCGGCACGGCGGGAATTTTTGCCAACGCGGTTGGCGGACGGCGCGGGGCGGTAATTGGCGGCATTTTCCACGGCCTGCTGATCACGTTATTACCCGCGCTTTTATTGCCGTTGCTCGGCAGTTTCGGTCTGCAAAACGTGACCTTTAGCGATGCGGATATTATCAGCGTCGGGCTGATTTATGGTCATCTGCTGAATTTCTTCCATTAATTAACGTTTCACCCATTAACTTCCTGACCAACACTCAAGTTTGCAGCATAAAAAAGCCGGTCACGAGGACCGGCTTTTTGTCATTCCATTTTCAGTTGAAAACAGGGTATATCAGGATTCGACTGCCAGCGCGGCGTCGGCCTGCGCAGACTGAATCGCGGTCAGCGCCACGGTATAAACAATGTCGTCAACCAGCGCGCCACGCGACAGGTCGTTCACCGGCTTGCGCATGCCTTGCAGCATTGGGCCGATGGAAACCAGATCCGCAGAACGCTGAACGGCTTTATAGGTGGTGTTACCCGTGTTCAAGTCGGGGAAGATAAATACGGTGGCCTGACCCGCAACCGGCGAGTTTGGCGCTTTGGATTTCGCCACGTCGGCCATGATGGCGGCGTCATACTGCAACGGGCCGTCGATGATCAGATCGGGGCGTTTTTCCTGCGCTAAACGGGTCGCTTCACGCACTTTTTCGACGTCGCTACCGGCACCAGAATCACCGGTGGAGTAGGAGATCATCGCCACGCGCGGCTCAATGCCGAAAGCGGCGGCAGAATCGGCCGACTGAATCGCAATCTCTGAAAGCTGCTCGGCGGTCGGATCCGGGTTGATCGCGCAGTCGCCGTAGACCAGAACCTGATCCGGCAACAGCATAAAGAACACCGATGACACCAGCGAGCTGCCCGGCGCGGTTTTAATGAGCTGAAGCGGCGGGCGAATCGTGTTGGCCGTGGTGTGAACCGCGCCGGAAACCAGCCCGTCGACTTCGCCTTGCTCGAGCATCAGCGTGCCGAGCACCACGTTGTCTTCAAGCTGCTCGCGGGCGACCACTTCGGTCATGCCTTTGCTTTTACGCAGTTCAACCAGACGCGCCACGTAATGCTCGCGCGCGACTTCAGGGTCGACAATTTTAATGCCCGCACCCAGCTCGATACCCTGAGCGGCGGCGACGCGTTTAATCTCTTCCGGATTGCCCAGCAACACGCATTCGGCAATGCCGCGCTCGGCGCACAGTGACGCGGCCTTGACGGTGCGCGGCTCGTCGCCTTCCGGCAACACGATGCGCTTACCGGCCTGACGCGCAAGCTCGGTCAGCTGATAACGGAAAGCCGGCGGCGACAGGCGGTGCGAACGCTCGGAATGCGCGCTCAGCGAGTCAATCCAGTCGGCGTTGATGTGTGAAGAGACATAGTTTTGCAGCTTCTCGACGCGCTGATGGTCGTCGGCGGGCACTTCAAGACTGAAACTTTGCAGATTCAGCGACGTCTGCCAGGTATTGCTGTCGACCATAAACACCGGCAGGCCGGTTTCAAAGGCGCGGGCGCAGAGAGCCTGCACGCGTTCATCCACCGGATAACCGCCGGTCAGCAAAATCGCGCCGAGCTCGATGCCGTTCATGGCGGCCAGACAGGCGGCAACCAGCACGTCGGGACGATCGGCGGAGGTCACCAGCAGCGAGCCCGGACGGAACAGCGACAGCATATTTGGAATGCTGCGCGCGCAGAAGGTGACAGATTTAATGCGACGGGTTTGAATGTCGCCTTCATTAATGACGCGGGCGTCGAGGTGCTTGGCCATGTCGATGGCGCGCACGGCGATCATCTCGAAGCTCCACGGAATGCAGGCCAGAACCGGCATCGGGCTGGCTGCCACCAACTGCTCGACATTCACCTGCGAGAAATTGGCCTTGTCGGAGTCATCGAAGATTTCGGAGAGATCGGGACGGGTGCGACCCTGATCGTCAACGGGCGCATTCACCTTGTTAACAATCACGCCGGTAATATTTTTGTTCTTGCTGCCGCCAAACACGCTGCGCGCCAGCTCGATTCTGTCTTTAAGCTGCGCCGCCGAATCGTTGCCCTGACCAATCACGAAGACGATTTCGGCGTTCAGGGTTTTGGCGATTTCATAGTTCAACGCGCTGGCAAACTGATGGGTACGGGTCGAGACAAGGCCTTCGACCAGCACAACTTCGGCGTTTTTAGTGTTGGCGTGATAATTGGCGACAATCTCTTCCATCAACACGTCTTGCTGGTTTGAACTCAGCAGGCTTTGAACGTGTTTCATTTTCAGCGGTTCTGCCGCAGTAATATTAGAGTTGGCGCGAATAATAGTGGTGGTCTGGTCAGGCGCATCGCCGCCGGAGCGCGGCTGGGAGACCGGCTTGAAAACGCTCAGGCTCACGCCTTTTTGCTCGATGGCGCGAATCACGCCGAGACTGACGCTGGTAAGACCTACGCTACTGCCAATTGGAACCAACATGATTGTACGAGACACGGCAAACCTCTTTGACAATTTCAGGCAGCGGTTTGCTGTAGTACGACAACAGTACACGGCAACGGCTGCCTGCGGTGAAAATAACACTGCCAGCAGGCGCTGGCAGTGAGGAACTCGTTTTATGCGGTCAGACGCGCGGCGTCTTGTGCAATCACCAACTCTTCGTTGGTTGGAATGACCAGCGCCTTGCGGGTGCCTTCCTTGCCGATTTCGCCCGTTTTACCGAAGCGTGCGGCCAGATTGCGTTCTTTGTCGACTTCAAAGCCGAGCAGGCCAAGTTTATTCAGCGTCAGCTCGCGCACTTGTGCAGAGTTTTCGCCGATGCCGCCGGTAAAGACCACGGCGTCGAGACGGCCATCCATCAGCGAGGTGTAAGCGCCGATATATTTTGCAAGGCGGTGGCAGAAGACGTCCATCGCGCGCTTAGCGTTGGCTTCTTTATCATAGTTATCTTCAACATAGCGACAATCGCTGCTCACGCCGGTCAGACCCAGCAGGCCCGATTCTTTGGTCAGCATATTGTTGATTTGCGCCACGCTCATGCCCAGCGCGTCGTGCAGATGGAACACGATTGCAGGGTCGATGTCGCCGCTGCGGGTGCCCATGACCAGACCTTCGAGCGGGGTCAAGCCCATTGAAGTATCGACACATTTGCCGTGACGAATAGCACTGACCGAACCGCCATTGCCCAGATGACAAGTGATGAGATTCACCTCATCAACCGGTTTACCCAGAATTTTAGCGGCTTCTTGGGTCACGTAGAAATGGCTGGTACCGTGAGCGCCGTAACGGCGAATGTGGTGATCTTGATATAATTTGTAAGGCAGGGCGTAGAGGTAAGACTCTTCCGGCATGGTCTGATGGAAAGCCGTATCAAAGACCGCGACGTTTTTATCCGCCAGTTTCGGGAAGGATTTAAACGCTTCTTCAATGCCGATTAGGTGCGCTGGGTTGTGCAGCGGGGCGAACGGGATAGAATCTTTAATTCCCTGCAACACGTCGCTATCAATAATGGCTGATTGAGTCAGCTTCTCGCCGCCGTGTACAATGCGGTGACCGATAGCCACCAGATTGGCAGATAGTTCTGGCTTTTCTGCGAAAATAGTATTAACGATGTACTTCAAAGCTTCGCTGTGAGCAGCATTCGCGCCCAACGCAGCTTCATGTTTGCTGCCATCCAGTTTCCATTTGATACGCGCTTCGGGAAGGTGGAAGCATTCGGCCAGACCTGAAATATGTTCTTCGCCATTTGAGGCGTCGATGATGGCGAACTTGAGTGAAGAGCTGCCACAGTTAAGAACCAGAACTAACTTACTTGACATGGAAGTACCTATTTATTGTGTTGGTGCCGTTAAGTAACAATACACATGGTTAATCAATTAGCAGAATCACATAAGCGTAGCGCATTATGGAAGCGGCAATTATGATTAACATCATACCGAAACCACGTAATGGCAGGGTTTACTCATCATCGTACGAAAGTCAGGCAAGAGTTGAATGACGCCGTCCGGTAACTTGTTTGATTAAGTTCCTGACGATTCGTTCAATCGTTACAGCCTGTTTTGCTGCCGATGTTAAGAAGAGTAAACTGCGGTAAAGCCAGTTGTATTAATAAGGTTATTTCGCTATCCATTAAAGCGCCCCAGAGGCCCGGCTAGAATACCGACAGGTTTTGATAAAAACAAAATATATTTGTGAGCGATAAAATATATTTTCAGTTTTACAAATTATTTTTAAATTTTAAGATGTTGAGGTGCACCATGACGAGCAAGCCATCGGGTTCAATCGGTTGGTTTCAGATTTTCCAGCGCGGGCAGCACTACATGAAGACGTGGCCATCCGACAAGCGTCTTGCGCCAGTCTTTCCCGAAAATCGTATTTCTACCGCGACGCGTTTTGGCGTGCGTTTTATGCCGCCGCTGGCCGTGTTCACGCTAGCGTGGCAGATTGCGCTGGGCGGGCAGCTCGGACCGGCGGTTGCTACCTCAATTTTTGCCTGTAGCCTACCGATGCAGGGGCTGTGGTGGCTGGGCCGTCGTGCCGTTACGCCATTGCCGCCAACGTTGCTCGGCTGGTTCCATGAAGTGCGCCACAAGCTGGTGGAGTCGGGGCAGGCTCTTGCGCCTATCGAAGGCGCGCCAACCTATCAGTCTCTCGCCGACGTGCTTAAACGTGCATTCAAGCAGCTTGATAAAACGTTTCTCGACGAACTTTAAACCGACTTCCTCTGCTTTATCTATTTAATGAAGCGAGGAAGCGGTAACATTCGTAGAGAGAAAAAGTAGGCGTTAAAGTGGTGATTCCTGACTGATTTCATCAAGCGACAGGCTGAAACTAGGGATAAACACCGCCATAAAGTAGTCCATTTCAGGGCTCTGCCTTTCCGCCAGCGTCTTTTCGAGGCGCGTTTTGGCCATCAAAAATTCCGTATTGCCGGCAGACAACTCTTCCAGACATTTCAGGTAGGCGCAGAGCGCGTCGGCCTGCTTGACCGTTTTCTGCTCCTCTTCGCTAAACAGATGTTCATCAATCAGCGAACGGTAATCCTCCTGAAATTCTTCCGGCAGCATTTCAATCAGCTTTTGCTGGGCAATCTTTTCTATCTTCTTGTATTCGTGAGCAATCTGCGGATTGTAATATTTGATTGGCGTCGGCATATCGCCGGTCAGCACTTCGCTGGCATCGTGATACATCGCCAGCAGCGCCACGCGCTCGGCGTTGAGGTTGCCACTGAACTTACGATTTTTGATAAGCGCTAAAGCGTGGGCAACAAAGGCGACCTGCAGGCTGTGTTCAGACACGTTTTCGGTGCGAACATTGCGCATGAGAGGCCAGCGACCAATAAGCTTGAGACGTGACAGGTGGGCAAAAAAGTGACTTTGGCTCATGGGGCTCTCTCATCTAACTTCGATAATTAACAGAGCCCCATTCTTGCACATAATTTCAATGCCCAAAAGATTCGAGTTACAGGCAGTCAATGCTCGTGTAACTCGAATGAAGAAGGGCATTTATTGACGATAGGTTTCCAGGAAGCGACCTAACTTGCCGACCGCCATTTCCAGCTCGTCAACGCGTGGCAGCGTAACGATACGGACGTGGTCCGGATACGGCCAGTTAAAGGCGGAACCCTGCACCAGCAACACTTTTTGCTGTAACAGCAGGTCTAGCACCAGCTTCTGATCGTCATGAATATTGAAACGCTTGGCGTCAATTTTCGGGAACATGTAGAGCGCGCCTTTTGGCTTGACGCAGGAGACACCCGGGATCTGGTTGATCATTTCCCACGCGGCGTTGCGCTGCTCAACAAGACGTCCGCCGGGCTGGATAAATTCGCTGATGCTTTGATAGCCGCCGAGCGCGGTTTGAATCGCGTGCTGCATCGGCACGTTGGCGCACAGACGCATCGAAGCCAGCATTTCCAGACCTTCAATATAGCCTTTGGCGTGCTTTTTCGGGCCGTTCAGCACCATCCAACCCTGACGGAAACCGGCAACGCGATAGGTTTTCGACAGGCCGTTAAAGGTCACGGTCAGCAGGTCGGGTGCCAGCGAGGCGATCGAAATGTGCTGGGCTTCATCGTAGAGGATCTTGTCGTAGATCTCGTCGGAGAAGATGATCAGGTTGTGCTCGCGGGCGATCTCGACGATCGCCATCAGTAGCTCTTTGCTGTAAACGGCGCCGGTCGGGTTGTTCGGGTTGATAATCACGATGCCACGGGTGCGCGGCGTGATTTTAGCGCGAATGTCGTCGAGGTCAGGGAACCAATCGGCGCCTTCATCGCACAGATAATGCACCGCGTTGCCGCCGGAAAGCGAGACGGCAGCTGTCCACAGCGGGTAATCCGGAGCCGGAACCAGCATCTCGTCGCCGGTATTCAGCAGCGCCTGCATGGACTGTACAATCAGCTCCGACACGCCGTTACCGATGTAAACATCTTCAACCGTGATATCGCGCATTTCACGAGCCTGATAGTGCTGCATAATCGCTTTACGCGCAGAAAACAGACCTTTGGAATCACAATAACCCTGCGCCGTCGGCAGGTTGCGGATCACGTCGACCAGAATTTCATCGGGGGCGTCAAAACCAAACGGGGCAGGGTTGCCGATGTTGAGTTTTAGAACCTTATTGCCTTCTTCTTCCAGACGCTTTGCTTCTTTCAGCACCGGGCCGCGGATGTCGTAGCAAACGTTATCCAGTTTGCGGGATTTTTCAATGGGGGACATAAGTCAGTGCGCCTTTTGCGGTAAAGCTTGTTCTTCCGTGGATTGAGGTGCTTCAGAACATAGCGAAGCCGACAATTTACTCTTACCGCGAGGGATTTTGAAGAGCTAAGTCAGGCTTTGGCGTAAAACAGCAGCCGCCACGCGGGTTGTAACATCTATCACCTAACAGAAAGCTCGCAGCGACATTAAAAACTGAATATTTTATTTATACTGATATTAACGCCCAATAAAGAGGCGTAATTACAGATTGACAGTGTATTTACCTGTGTACAGCGGATAGTCCTATTTATTCATCGAGATAGTCAGCCTTCAGCGCTATTTTACTGAAAAATATAATATTGCTAGCGATGCTTTGTTTTGGTGGGCTTAATCTTAAACTGAGGAGATATAGCGCTATTGTGTTTTTTAATAGTGTATAAATAACTCGGAAATGAAAATCATCTACAAAATGCAAAATTCTTGGAGGGATAATAACGTAAGGAATTAGTTAAACGAATCTGATGCTTTCAATCGTACCGTTGAATTTTATATATGAAGCCAGCGGTTCAAAAAGGATAAATCAGACACGCTATTTACTCTAAGATTTGTCTTAATATATTGATGGTATGATAGCGACGCGGAAAACATTTGTTTTTAGACCGACCCATAATTCTATTCCGCGCGCTTATTTCTGTTTGATATTTTACACATTGCTAGCGTTACGCTGTGCCCGCCCGACAGCCGTTGAAATGAGCCAGAGGAGCCCTACTGTACAGTTCGATTAATGAATAAATTTATCGGCTTTTTCTTACCGGGAATTATATTTATCTGAATTTAATACCTATTTGAAAAAGCAGAATAATGATAATCATTTAGCTAAGAGTTGTAGAGTAGAAATATTTCTCATTTCTTCATTATCTAAGAGTGAGTGTCAATCAGATCTGGTATTCTGCGTCTTGCGAAAACTTTTTTTCGCATTATCAGGGTAGCTTGTAATTAGATTTTAAAAGTGAAGAAAAACTATGACAAATGCAAATCGTCCAATTCTTAATCTGGATTTAGACTTGCTTAGGACTTTTGTTGCCGTCGCCGATTTAAATACGTTTGCCGCTGCAGCCGCAGCAGTATGTCGTACTCAATCGGCCGTCAGCCAACAAATGCAACGTCTTGAGCAGTTAGTCGGTAAAGAACTGTTCGCCAGGCATGGACGCAATAAGTTATTGACGGAACACGGTATTCAGTTACTTGGCTATGCTCGAAAAATATTACGGTTTAATGATGAAGCCTGTACTTCGCTGATGTATAGCGATATTCAGGGTGGCGTGACTATCGGCGCGTCAGACGATACGGCGGACACCATTCTGCCTTATCTGCTCAGCCGAGTGACCTCTATTTATCCCAAGCTTTCCATCGACGTTCGCGTGCATCGTAGCCCGCAGATGTTGCCGATGCTCGAAAAGGGTGAAATAGATCTCGCCATTACCACTATGGCAACGACGACCCATCCGCACATTGTGTTGAGAACGTCTCCAACACTGTGGTATTGCGCGGCCGATTTTTCCTATCCGCCAGGCGATAGCGTCCCGCTTGTGCTGTTGGACGATCCTAGCCCGTATCGCACCATGGCTATCGATCACCTCAACAAGGCCGGTATCCCGTGGCGTATTGCCTACGTCGCTTCTACGCTCTCTGCCATCCGTGCCGCCGTGCGTGCAGGGTTGGGTGTGACAGTCAGGCCTATCGAAATGATGAGCCCTGAGCTGCGCGTGCTGGGTGAGCAGGATGGTCTGCCAAGACTGCCGGACACTCAGTATGTGTTGTATAAAAACACTAACTGCGACAACGATCTTGCGATGGCGATTTTCAACGCGGTAGAGCAGGGGAGCGACCCTTATTCGCTCAACAGCTACGCCCAACGCGTCGATGTTGACGACGAATACGAAGACGTTCCCAAATCCTGACGGGAAATGGGTTTTTCCTCTCCCCGCCCTCCTGAATACACCTCGGGGCTGGGGAAGGGAAAACTATTGTAAAAGCGTTAAACAAAGCGCCAAAATCTATAAAGCTTAAAAAATAACCAACACATAAGATTTTCTTTACCAAAGTCGCATTTTCCTGCGTTTTCTCTCCTGCAACAGCCGCGCCTTCCTCAATTTAAATTTAGCTTAAGTCTTATTTACCTCATGCATTCCCCCGCATTCCCCCGCATTCCCCGATTTTTATGTACTTTTGATGCTGCCATTTTTTTATCAAATGCAGATTTTTTTGAAAACGTTAAACAAAATTCATTCAATAATTGCCTTATTTTTTAGCAATCTTGCCCAAAACGTGTCCTGGATCAATAAATAACCCTGTATTCAGAGTGGAAGAATGGGACATACCTGCGACAATAGTAAGGGTAGGTGCTAAAGCATTGACTCCCGTTAACAACCCACCTTTTTTTTAGTGTGTGACTGACTCGATTTAGCTGCCGATTATCGCACCTTGTGTTAATAAAATGCTAAAAATGTAAAATAACGTGGAGAAACTTTTGTCAAAGTTGACAGAAGGTTATAGAAAAGGGTAAAAAGCCCACAGTGTTTCACTGGATAATCGCTTTTTGTTAACCCGGAGTATCTGAAGTCTCAGCTTAATCGTGACTTCAGGGTGAAGGGACCCGTGAAAACTGGTGGTTTTTATCCTTCCCTTGAATCGATGTGGCAGGCAAGTTGCCGTTCAAGAGCAAATGCAGCACGCCACTTTTGATGAGTAAGCATAGAGTATGTCAACAGCCACAGATGTTACCGCTCATAACTGGGCGCTCGCAGTATTTCTCATTATCGCAGTCGGCCTGTGTTGCCTGATGTTGCTAGGCGCCGCTTTCCTGGGAGGGAAAGTTCGCGGACGTAACACGGAAACGCCATTCGAGTCGGGTATTGCCCCCGTGGGCTCCACTCACATGCGTCTCTCGGCAAAATTCTATCTGGTCGCGATGTTCTTCGTGATTTTCGACGTGGAGGCCCTCTACCTCTATGCCTGGTCGACTTCAATCCGTGAAAGCGGATGGACCGGCTTTGTCGAAGCCGCCATTTTCATTTTCGTACTTTTAGCCGGCCTGTTTTATCTGGTTCGCATCGGTGCGCTTGACTGGACCCCGACCCGTTCGAAAGGTCCGGTAAAAGCCAGCCCGGTCATTCCGAGCCCAGTCATTAAGACCAGCAATCACCCGCAAAGTCATCGCCAATAAAAAAGTGAGGCATCAAGATGGACTATACGCTCACCCGCTTAGACCCGAACGGTGAGAACGACCGTTACCCCCTGCAAAAACAAGAAATCGTCGCCGATCCTCTTGAGCAGGAAGTGAACCGCAGCGTGTACATGGGGAAACTCGAACACGCCCTGCATGACGTGGTGAACTGGGGTCGTAAAAACTCGCTTTGGCCATTCAACTTTGGTCTCTCATGCTGTTACGTCGAAATGACCACGTCATTTACGGCGGTGCACGACGTGGCGCGATTCGGCTCCGAAGTTATTCGTGCTTCGCCGCGTCAGGCTGACTTTATGGTGGTTGCGGGAACCTGCTTCACCAAAATGGCGCCGGTTATTCAGCGCCTGTATGACCAGATGCTCGAGCCAAAATGGGTTATCTCGATGGGTGCCTGCGCCAACTCCGGCGGCATGTACGACATCTATTCCGTGGTGCAGGGCGTCGACAAGTTTCTGCCGGTAGACGTTTATATTCCGGGCTGCCCGCCGCGTCCAGAAGCCTATATGCAGGCCTTGTTGCTGCTTCAGGAGTCGATCGGCAAAGAGCGTCGTCCGCTGTCATGGGTGGTCGGCGATCAGGGTGTTTACCGCGCCAATATGCAGTCTGAAAAAGAGCGTAAACGCGCCGAGCGTATTGCCGTGACGAATTTGCGTACCCCTGACGAGATTTAACACTGTCCGTCAACCCTGAGGGGCCGACACCGTCAGGACAAGCAGTAGAAAAAGACGGTTGCACGCCAGGTTGATTTCCCCTTGGGCATAAATGACCATTTTGTGTGGTGAGAAAATATGACAGATTTGACGACGCAAGACCTCGCACAGCCAGCATGGCAGACCCGCGATCATCTCGATGATCCGGTTATTGGCGAGCTGCGTAACCGTTTTGGGCCCGAGGCCTTTTCTGTTCAGCCGACCCGTACCGGTATCCCGGTGGTATGGATCAAGCGCGAACAGATTCTGGAAGTGATTACTTTTTTACGCAAACAGCCAAAACCTTACGTCATGCTGTACGACCTGCACGGCGTAGACGAGCGTTTGCGTACCCACCGCGACGGCCTGCCCGCTGCGGATTTTTCCGTTTTCTATCATCTGCTTTCCATTGAGCGTAACAGCGACATCATGCTGAAAGTGGCGCTGGCCGAAAACGACCTGCATTTACCGACGCTGACCAAGGTCTACCCGAACGCCAACTGGTATGAGCGCGAAACGTGGGAAATGTTTGGCATTACCTTTGACGGTCACCCGCACCTGACTCGCATCATGATGCCAAAGACCTGGGAAGGTCACCCGCTGCGTAAAGATTATCCGGCGCGTGCCACCGAGTTTGACCCGTTCGAGCTGACCAAGCAGAAAGAAGATCTCGAAATGGAAGCGCTCACCTTCAAGCCTGAAGACTGGGGCATGAAGCGCAGCACCGAAAACGAAGATTTTATGTTCCTGAACCTCGGCCCTAACCACCCGTCGGCGCACGGTGCGTTTCGCATCGTTATGCAGCTCGATGGCGAAGAGATTGTCGACTGCGTTCCGGACATCGGTTATCACCATCGCGGTGCCGAAAAAATGGGCGAGCGCCAGTCATGGCACAGCTACATTCCCTACACCGATCGTATCGAATACCTCGGCGGCTGCGTTAACGAGATGCCTTACGTGCTGGCGGTCGAAAAACTGGCCGGCATTACGGTAGGCGATCGCGTAAACACCATTCGCGTGATGCTCTCCGAACTGTTCCGTATCAACAGCCACCTGCTTTACATTTCGACCTTTATTCAAGACGTTGGCGCGATGACGCCGGTCTTCTTCGCCTTCACAGATCGTCAGAAAATCTATGACGTGGTTGAAGCGATCACCGGTTTCCGTATGCATCCGGCCTGGTTCCGTATCGGCGGCGTGGCGCACGACCTGCCAAAAGGCTGGGAACGCCTGATGCGCGAATTCCTCGAGTGGATGCCGAAACGTCTCGACTCCTACATGAAGACCGCGCTGAAAAACAGCATCTTGGTCGCCCGTTCCAAAGGCGTTGCGGCTTATAACGCCGACGACGCGCTGGCGTGGGGCACCACGGGCGCAGGTTTGCGCGCCACCGGCATCGAGTTCGACGTGCGTAAATGGCGTCCGTATTCCGGTTATGAAAACTTTGATTTTGAAGTGCCGGTCGGCGATGGCGTCAGCGATTCCTATTCCCGCGTCATGCTGAAAATGGAAGAGATGCGCCAGAGCCTGCGCATTTTGCAGCAGTGTGTCGACAACATGCCGGAAGGCCCGTTCAAGGCGGATCACCCGCTGACCACGCCGCCGCCGAAAGAGCGCACGTTGCAGCACATCGAAACCCTGATCACGCACTTCCTGCAAGTGTCGTGGGGGCCGGTAATGCCTGCCAACGAATCCTTCCAGATGATCGAAGCGACGAAAGGGATTAACAGCTACTACCTGACGAGCGATGCCAGCACCATGAGCTACCGCACCCGCGTGCGCACGCCGAGCTTCCCGCATTTGCAGCAAATTCCGTCAGTTATCCGTGGCAGCCTGGTTTCCGACCTGATCGTCTATCTGGGCAGTATCGATTTTGTAATGTCAGATGTGGACCGCTAACGATGACAGATCTCAATAAAAACTCAGAGCTTCAGTATATCAACGTCTCAACACCTGCCGCTTACGATGCGGCACTGAGTGGCAAGCAGACTTTCGAGCTGAGCGCGACTGAACGTGATGCGATTGAACATGAAAAACACCATTACGAAGATGCCCGCGCGGTCTCTATCGAAGCGCTGAAAATCGTACAGAAAGAGCGTGGCTGGGTGCCGGACGGCGCAATTTATGCCATCGCCGAGATTTTGGACATTCCGGCGAGCGACGTTGAAGGTGTGGCTACCTTCTACAGCCAGATTTTCCGTCAGCCGGTGGGTCGCCACGTCATTCGCTACTGCGACAGCGTGGTTTGCCACATCACGGGTTATCAGGGCATTCAGGCGGCTATCGAAGCCAAACTCAATATCAAGCCGGGTGAAACCACGCCGGACGGTCGCTTTACTCTGTTGCCAACCTGCTGTCTCGGCAACTGTGATAAAAGCCCGACCATGATGATTGACGAAGACACGCACAGCTACCTGAAACCCGAAGAGATCGGTCAGTTACTGGAGCGTTACTCATGAATGTCTACGGCTACACGCCAAAAGAAATTATCCGCACGCCGGAGATGCATCCACTGACCTGGCGCATGCGTGAAGACCAGCAGCCGGTCTGGATCGATGAATATCGCAGCAAAAATGGCTATGCCGGTGCCGAAAAAGCGCTGAACACGCTGTCGCAAGACGAAATCGTCGCGCTGGTAAAAGATTCCGGCCTGAAAGGGCGCGGCGGCGCGGGCTTCTCTACCGGTTTGAAGTGGAGCCTGATGCCGAAAGACGAATCCATGAACATCCGTTACCTGCTGTGTAACGCCGATGAAATGGAGCCGGGCACCTATAAAGACCGCCTGCTGATGGAACAGATGCCGCACCAGTTGGTGGAAGGCATGCTGATCAGTGCCTTCGCGCTGAAAGCCTATCGCGGCTACATCTTCCTGCGCGGCGAATATATCGAAGCCGCCGTGAATCTGCGCCGTGCGATTGAAGAAGCGCGCGCCGCCGGTTTTATCGGCAAAAATATTCTCGGCACCGGTTTTGATTTCGAACTGATTGTTCACACCGGCGCGGGTCGTTATATCTGCGGTGAAGAAACGGCGCTTATCAACTCGCTGGAAGGCCGTCGCGCCAACCCGCGTTCCAAGCCGCCTTTCCCGGCGTCCGTGGGCGCGTGGGGCAAACCGACCTGCGTCAACAACGTCGAAACGCTCTCCAACGTGCCGGCGATTCTGGCTAACGGCGTGGAGTGGTACAAAGGCATTTCGACCAGCGAAGATACCGGCACCAAGATGATGGGCTTCTCGGGTCGCGTGAAAAACCCGGGCGTGTGGGAGCTGCCGTTTGGCACCACGGCGCGCGAAATCCTTGAAGACTACGCGGGCGGCATGCGCGACGGGCTGAAATTCAAAGCCTGGCAGCCGGGCGGCGCGGGAACGGACTTCCTGACCGATCAACATCTTGATCTGCCAATGGAATTTGCCAGCATCGGTAAAGCGGGCAGCCGTTTGGGCACTGCGCTGGCGATGGCCGTCGATCACGAAATCGGCATGGTTTCTCTGGTCCGCAACCTTGAAGAGTTCTTCTCGCGCGAGTCCTGCGGCTGGTGTACGCCGTGCCGTGACGGCCTGCCGTGGAGCGTCAAGATCCTGCGCGCGCTGGAAGAGGGCAAAGGTCAGCCCGGAGATATCGAAACCCTCGAGCAGCTTTGCCGCCAGCTCGGCCCGGGTAAAACATTCTGTGCTCACGCGCCGGGCGCCGTTGAGCCATTGCAGAGTGCGATTAAATATTTCCGCGATGAATTCGAAGCAGGTATCGCCACGCAGCATTTCAGCAATGCGCGGGCAATTGGCGGCATACAGCCAAACAACCTGCTGAAAGAGCGATGGTAAGTCGCTCAATATAATTATGCTTTGAGAAACCTCTCCCGAAATAATTCGGATTGCTAGGGAGAGCCAGAATTTTTGATTAACGCGCTCATCGAAAGATGAGCCTTGTGGAAGCATGCTGACTATGGCTACGATTCATGTAGACGGCAAAGAATACGATGTTAACGGCGCGGACAACCTGCTTCAGGCTTGCCTCTCCCTTGGCCTCGATATTCCTTATTTTTGCTGGCATCCGGCGCTGGGAAGCGTCGGCGCTTGTCGCCAATGTGCGGTCAAGCAATACCAAAATGCGGACGATACCCGTGGCCGTTTGGTGATGTCCTGTATGACGCCAGCGTCCGATGGAACCTTTATTTCCATCGATGACGGCGAAGCCAAACAGTTCAGGGAGAGCGTGGTCGAGTGGTTGATGACTAACCACCCGCACGACTGTCCGGTGTGTGAAGAGGGCGGAAACTGTCACTTGCAGGATATGACGGTGATGACCGGCCACGCCACGCGCCGCTATCGTTTCACTAAACGTACCCATCAGAATCAGGATCTCGGCCCGTTCATTTCTCACGAGATGAACCGCTGTATCGCCTGTTATCGCTGCGTTCGCTACTACAAAGACTATGCCGACGGCACCGATCTCGGCGTCTACGGCGCGCACGACAACGTCTACTTTGGTCGTCCGGAAGATGGTCCGCTGGAAAGCGAATTCTCCGGCAACCTGGTCGAAGTCTGCCCGACCGGCGTATTCACCGATAAAACGCACTCCGAACGCTACAACCGTAAATGGGACATGCAGTTTGCACCTAGCATCTGCCAGCAGTGCTCCGTAGGCTGTAACACCAGCCCGGGCGAGCGCTACGGCGAGCTGCGTCGTATCGAAAACCGCTACAACGGTACGGTAAACCGCTACTTCTTATGTGACCGCGGTCGTTTTGGCTATGGCTATGTGAATGCAAAAGATCGTCCTAAACATCCGATGCAGCAGCGCGGCAATGACTGGATCGCACTGAACGCCGAGCAGGCGATGCAGGGCGCGGCGGATATTATGCGCCAGTCCAGCAGAACCATCGGTATCGGCTCACCGCGCGCCAGCCTCGAAAGCAATTTCGCGCTGCGCGAGCTGGTCGGCGCTGAAAACTTCTATACCGGAATCAACGCGGCGGAGCAAAACCGTCTGGCGATGATGCTGAACATCTTGAAAAACAGCGGCGTGACGACGCCAGCCCTGCACGACATCGAATCATACGATGCCGTTCTGGTGCTCGGCGAAGATTTGACGCAAACCGGCGCGCGTATTGCGCTGGCCGTGCGTCAGGCTGTGAAGGGCAAGGCGCGCGCCATGGCCGCCGCGCAGCGTGTCGCCGACTGGCAGATTGCCGCCGTGCAAACCATTGGTCAGCACGCCAAGCATCCGCTGTTTGTGACCAACGTCGATAACACCCGCCTCGATGATATTGCCGCGCTGAACTTCCGCGCGCCGGTCGACGAGCAGGCGCGTTTCGGCTTCGCGATTGCTCACGCCATCGATGAAACGGCGCCTGCCGTCAGCGAGTTGGCGGAAGGCGTCGACAAGAAAGTCGACATGATCATGCAGGCGCTGACCGGCGCAAGAAAACCGCTGATTATTACCGGCACCAACGCAGGCAGCGACGCGATTATCGCGGCAGCAGCCAACGTGGCAAAAGCGTTGAAAGCGCGCGGTAGCGACGTCGGCATCACCTTTATTGCCTCTTCTGCCAACAGCATCGGCCTGTCGCTCATCGGCGGCGGAAATCTCGACGATGCGCTGAGCCTGCTGGCCAACGGCGGCGCAGACAGCGCTATCGTGATGGAAAACGACCTCTATCGCCAGGCGCCGGAAGCCGCAATCGACGCCGCGTTGAACAAAGTGCAGAACCTGCTGGTGGTCGATCACCAACGCACTCGCATCATGGACAAGGCCAGCCTTATCCTGCCTGCGGCGAGCTTCGCCGAAAGCGACGGCACGCTGGTCAATCAGGAAGGCCGCGCCCAGCGCTTCTTCCAGGTTTATGATCCGGCTTATTACGACCACACGGTAACGATGCTTGAAAGCTGGCGCTGGATGCACTCGCTGCACTCGACGCTCAACAGCCGTCAGGTTGACTGGACCCAGCTCGATCACGTTATCGACGCCTGCGTCGCCGCGCTTCCCCAGCTGAAAGGCATGGTCGAAGCCGCACCAAACGCGTCATTCCGTATTCGCGGGCAAAAGCTGGCCCGTTCGCCAAACCGCTCCAGCGGCCGTACCGCCATGCGCGCCAACATCAACGTGCATGAACCGCGTCAGCCGCAGGACAAAGACACCATGTTTGCCTTCTCGATGGAAGGGAACAACAGCCCTTACGCTAATCGTCAACAGGTGCCGTTTGCCTGGGCGCCGGGCTGGAACTCCCCGCAGGCGTGGAACAAATTCCAGGCTGAAGTCGGCGGCAAGCTGCGTCACGGCGATCCGGGTGTGCGCCTGATTGAAGCAGGCGAGGGCGGTCTCGACTATTACAGCGAAATTCCGGTCGCCTTTGCTGCCGAAGAAAATCACTGGCGTGTCGCGCCTTACTATCACCTGTTTGGTAGTGAAGAGATGTCGCAACGTTCACACGTGATTCAGCAGCGTATGCCAGAAGCCTACGTGATGGTGAATCCGGCCGATGCCGCGCAGCTTGGCGTCAATCAGGGCACGCAGGTTGAGTTTACCTGTGGCGGTCAAACCCTGACTCTGCCGGTACGTCTGAGCGAAACGCTAGGTAAAGGACAAGTTGGTCTGCCGCTGGGCTTGCCGGGAATTCCTCCGGTGCTGGTAGGCGCAACGGTTGAGAATTTGCGGGAGGCAACCCGATGAACTGGTTTACACCTGAAGTGATCGACACCCTCATCGCCGTAGTCAAAGCGGTGGTGATTTTGCTGGTGGTGGTCACCTGCGGCGCGTTTATGAGCTTTGCCGAACGCCGCCTGCTGGGCCTGTTCCAGAACCGTTACGGACCAAACCGTGTCGGCTGGGGCGGCTCATTGCAGCTGGTTGCCGACATGATCAAGATGTTCTTCAAAGAGGACTGGGCGCCGAAGTTTTCCGACCGCGCCATCTTTACTCTGGCACCGATGATAGCCTTCAGCTCCATGCTGATGGCCTTCGCGATTGTGCCGGTTGCGCCGACCTGGTACGGCGCCAACCTGAACATCGGCATTCTGTTCTTCCTGATGATGGCCGGTCTGACGGTTTACGCCGTGCTGTTCGCTGGCTGGTCGAGTAACAACAAATACTCGCTGCTCGGCGCGATGCGTGCTTCGGCCCAAACCCTGAGCTACGAAGTGTTCCTCGGCCTGTCGGTGATGGGCGTGGTGGCGCAGGCGGGGTCGTTCAACCTGCAAGATATCGTGCGTTCGCAGGAACACCTGTGGAACATTATTCCGCAGTTCTTTGGCTTCCTGACCTTTGCGATTGCGGGCGTCGCGGTATGTCACCGTCATCCGTTTGACCAGCCGGAAGCCGAGCAGGAGCTGGCCGACGGTTATCACATCGAATATTCCGGCATGAAGTTCGGGCTGTTCTTTGTGGGCGAATATATCGGTATCGTGACCGTTTCCGCACTGATCGTCACGCTGTTCTTCGGGGGTTGGCAGGGTCCATTCCTGCCGCCGTTCATCTGGTTTGCGTTGAAAACCGCGTTCTTCATGGTGATGTTTATTTTGCTTCGCGCTGCGTTACCTCGTCCACGTTACGATCAGGTGATGTCCTTTGGCTGGCGTATTTGCCTGCCGCTGACCTTGCTGAATCTGCTGGCGACCGCCGCGGTCATTCTGTACAACGCAAATTAATATAAGGGGTGATTGAACCATGACATTGAAAGAACTAGTGGTTGGTTTCGGCACCCAGGTTCGCAGTTTGTGGCTGATAGGCCTGCACGCCTTCGCCAAACGTGAAACCTTGATGTATCCGGAAGAGCCTGTTTACCTGCCGCCGCGCTATCGTGGTCGTATTGTATTGACCCGCGACCCTGACGGCGACGAGCGCTGCGTGGCCTGTAACCTGTGTGCGGTTGCCTGTCCGGTAGGCTGTATTTCGCTTCAGAAAGCCGAGACGAAAGATGGCCGTTGGTATCCGGAATTCTTCCGCATCAACTTCTCCCGTTGCATCTTCTGCGGCCTGTGCGAAGAAGCCTGTCCAACGACGGCTATCCAGCTGACGCCAGACTTTGAGCTGGGCGAGTTTAAACGTCAGGATCTGGTGTACGAGAAAGAAGACCTGTTGATCTCTGGACCCGGTAAGTATCCGGAATATAACTTTTACCGGATGGCCGGTATGGCAGTTGACGGCAAAGCGAAAGGCGAAGCCGAAAACGAAGCCAAGCCGATCAACGTCAAAGGTCTGATGCCTTAAGGAGCCGCAAGCATGGAATTTGCATTTTACATTTCAGCTCTCGTGGCCGTGTTGGCGACGCTGCGTGTTATCACGCACACCAACCCGGTTCACGCGCTGCTGTATTTGATAATCTCACTGTTGGCGATTGCCGCGGTGTTCTTCTCGCTCGGGGCTTACTTTGCCGCCGCGCTGGAGATCATCGTTTACGCCGGTGCCATTATGGTGCTGTTTGTCTTCGTGGTGATGATGCTCAACCTCGGCAGCGTGCAGGAGCAGGAAAAGGCATGGCTGAAACCCGCGACCTGGATTGGTCCGACGATTCTGGCCGTGGTGCTGCTGGTGGTCATGATTGTGTCGATTACCGGTCTGCACGATCAGGGCATCAAAGGCACGATGGTTGACGCGAAAGCCGTGGGTATCGCGCTGTTCGGACCTTACGTTCTGGCGGTCGAGCTGGCGTCAATGCTGCTGCTGGCCGGTTTGGTCGTGGCCTTCCACATCGGACGTGAGCACAAACCGGGCGAAGTGCTCGGCAGTGCTTCCGCTGCGCCAGTCAAAGAGATGGCTAAAAGAAAAACGGAGGAGAGAGCATGATCCCTCTACAGCATGGCCTGATTCTGGCCGCAATCCTGTTTGTGTTGGGTCTGACCGGATTATTGGTTCGCCGTAATCTGCTTTTCATGTTGATTAGTCTGGAAATCATGATCAACGCGGCGGCGCTGGCCTTTATTGTGGCCGGCAGCTATTGGGGACAGGCAGACGGACAGGTGATGTATATCCTGGCAATCAGCCTGGCGGCAGCGGAAGCCAGTATTGGTTTGGCCTTGTTGCTGCAACTCTATCGTCGTCGTCACACCCTGAATATCGACACTGTCAGTGAGATGCGCGGATGAACCTACTCTTCTTAACGATTTTATTTCCGCTGATTGGCTTCCTGTTGCTGGCCTTTTCTCGCGGACGCTGGTCTGAAAACACTTCCGCCACGGTAGGCGTAGGGTCGATTGGTCTGGCTGCACTGGTGACGATTTACGTCGGCATCAACTTTTTGAGTCAGCGCGCGGCGGGCGTGGCGGTCTTCAACCAGAACCTCTGGAACTGGATGCAGGTCGGCGATTTTAATATTGCCGCCACGCTGACGCTCGACGGCCTGTCGATGACCATGCTCTCCGTGGTCACCGGCGTTGGTTTCTTCATCCACATGTTTGCCTCCTGGTACATGCGCGGCGAAGAGGGTTACTCCCGCTTCTTCGCCTATACCAACCTGTTTATCGCCAGCATGGTGATTCTGGTTCTGGCCGACAACCTGCTGCTGATGTATCTCGGCTGGGAAGGGGTAGGGCTGTGCAGCTATCTGCTGATCGGTTTCTACTACACCAATCCGGATAACGGCGCGGCGGCGATGAAAGCCTTTATCGTGACCCGCGTCGGTGACGTGTTCCTCGCGTTCGCGCTGTTCATTCTGTATCACCAGTTGGGTACGTTGAACATTCGCGAGCTCATGATTCTGGCACCGCAAAAGCTGGCGGTCGGCGATACGGCAATTACCTGGGCAACATTAATGCTGCTCGGCGGCGCGGTCGGTAAATCGGCGCAGCTGCCGTTGCAAACCTGGCTTGCCGATGCGATGGCGGGCCCAACACCGGTTTCTGCCTTGATCCACGCCGCAACCATGGTGACCGCGGGTGTCTATCTGATTGCCCGTACGCACGGTCTGTTCCTGATGGCGCCCGAAATTCTGCATCTGGTCGGGATTATCGGCGCGGTGACGCTGGTGCTGGCAGGTTTTGCCGCGCTGGTGCAAACCGACATCAAACGCGTGCTCGCCTACTCGACCATGAGCCAGATTGGTTACATGTTCCTGGCGCTGGGCGTGCAGGCGTGGGACGCAGCCATCTTCCACCTGATGACCCACGCGTTCTTCAAGGCGCTGCTGTTCCTCTCCTCCGGCTCGGTGATTCTGGCCTGCCACCACGAGCAAAACATCTTTAAGATGGGCGGATTGCGTAAATCCATCCCGCTGGTCTATGTCTGCTTCCTGGTCGGTGGCGCGGCGCTGTCAGCCCTGCCAATCATTACCGCTGGCTTCTTCAGTAAGGACGAAATTTTGGCGGGCGCACTGGCGAACGGCAATCTTAACCTGCTGATTGCCGGACTGGTCGGCGCGTTTATGACTTCGCTCTATACTTTCCGTATGATTTTCATCGTCTTCCACGGCGAAGAGAAGATCAAGGCGCACGCGGGCAAAGGGATTACTCACCACTTGCCGCTGCTGGTTCTGCTGGTTCTGTCGACTTTCATTGGCGCGATGATCGTTCCGCCACTGCAAGGCGTCTTGCCGGGCACCAAAGAGTTGCCGCACGGAACGGTATTAACGCTGGAAATCACTTCAGGTGTGGTAGCCATCGTCGGCATCTTGCTGGCGGCGGCGCTCTATCTCGGCAAGCGCTCGCTGGTTAACAGCATTGCAAAAAGCGCGCCGGGCCGCTTCTTCACTACCTGGTGGTTCCACGCATGGGGCTTTGACTGGCTTTACGACATGATTTTTGTGAAACCGTATCTGGGCATCGCAAAACTCCTGCAACGTGACCCTTTGAACTCGTTGATGAATACTCCTGCGCTGCTCTCTCGTTTGGGCAATCGCGGACTGGTGTTTAGTGAAAATGGGCAGACGCGCTGGTATGTCGCGTCTATGGGATTGGGTGCAGTCGTCGTGTTAGCGCTATTGCTGGCGATTTGAAACATTGTAAAAACATAGGGACCTCAACGCCATGCTACTACCTTGGCTAATTTTCATCCCCTTTATTGGCGGACTGCTGTGTTGGCAGACTGAGCGCTTCGGAAGCAAAGTACCGCGCTGGATAGCTCTGATCGCGATGGGACTGACCTTGGCGCTTTCCCTGCAACTCTGGTTGCAGGGCGGCTATTCGTTAACGGCACCTGCGGGCATTCCACAGTGGCAATCCGAGTTTATGCTGCCGTGGATCCCGCGTTTCGGCATCTCGTTCCATCTGGCTTTGGATGGCCTGTCGCTGCTGATGGTGGTCCTGACCGGGCTGCTCGGCCTGCTGGCTATTCTCTGTTCGTGGCGTGAAATTCAGCGTTATCAGGGCTTCTTCCACCTGAACCTGCTGTGGATTCTGGGCGGCGTGATCGGCGTGTTCCTGTCCATCGACATGTTCCTGTTCTTCTTCTTCTGGGAGATGATGCTGGTTCCGATGTACTTCCTGATAGCGCTTTGGGGACACAAGGCGTCTGACGGTAAAACCCGTATCAGCGCGGCGACCAAGTTCTTCATCTATACCCAGGCCAGCGGTCTGGTGATGCTGATAGCGATTCTCGGGCTGGTGTTTGTTCACTACAACGCGACCGGCGTCTGGACCTTCAACTATGAGTTGCTGTTGAAGACGCCGATGACGCATAACGTTGAATACCTGCTGATGCTGGGCTTCTTTATCGCTTTCGCGGTGAAAATGCCGGTGGTGCCGCTCCACGGCTGGTTGCCGGATGCGCACAGTCAGGCGCCGACGGCGGGTTCGGTCGATTTGGCCGGGATCCTGCTGAAAACGGCGGCCTACGGAATGCTGCGTTTCAGCCTGCCGCTGTTCCCGAACGCCTCGCACGAGTTTGCTCCTATCGCGATGTGGCTGGGCGTGCTCGGCATTTTCTACGGCGCGTGGATGGCCTTCTCGCAGACCGATATCAAACGCCTGATTGCCTACACTTCTGTGTCGCACATGGGCTTCGTGCTGATTGCCATCTTTACCGGCAGCCAGCTGGCCTATCAGGGCGCGGTGATTCAGATGATTGCCCACGGCCTTTCTGCCGCCGGGATGTTCATTATCTGTGGTCAGATTTATGAGCGCCTGCACACCCGTGACATGCGCCTGATGGGCGGTTTGTGGGGACGTATCAAGTATCTGCCTGCGCTGTCGCTGTTCTTCGCGGTGGCAACGCTCGGGATGCCAGGGACCGGTAACTTTGTCGGTGAATTCATGATTCTGTTCGGCAGCTTCCCGATTGTGCCGGTCATTACCGTGATTTCGACTTTCGGACTGGTGTTTGCGTCGGTTTATTCGCTGGTTATGATGCAGCGTGCGTATTACGGCGCGCCTAAGTCGGACCAACCATTACAGGGTATGACGGCACGCGAGCTGTCGATCATCCTGTTGCTGGTCGTACTGCTGGTGTTGCTGGGCGTTTATCCTCAGCCAATTCTGGATACGTCGAGCGCAGCAATGAGCAATATCCAGCACTGGTTCGGGTCATCAGTTTCATCAATTTCAACGACAAGGCCGTAATTCGCCATGACATTTACTCCTCAAAATCTGATCGCACTGTTACCACTGTTGATCGTCGGATTGACGGTGGTGGTGGTGATGCTGTCCATTGCGTGGCGACGCGACCATTTTGTTAATGCCACGTTGACTGTTATCGGCCTTAACCTTGCGCTGCTCTCCATTTACTTTGTTGCAAAAGTCGGACCTCAAGACGTCACGCCGCTGCTGCGAATTGACGGCTATTCGCTGTTCTACATCGGGCTGGTGCTGCTTGCCAGTCTGGCGACCAGCACCTTTGCCTATCCGTGGCTCGAAGGCTATCCCGACAACCGCGAAGAGTTCTATCTGCTGGTGCTTATCGCGGCGATGGGCGGCATTCTGCTGGCGTGCGCCAACCATCTGGCCTCGATGTTCCTGGGTATCGAACTCATCTCGCTGCCGCTGTTTGGCCTGATTGGTTACGCGTATCGCCAGAAACGTTCGCTCGAGGCCAGCATTAAATACATGCTGCTGTCGGCGGCGGCGTCGTCATTCCTGCTGTTTGGTATGGCGCTGCTTTACGCGCAGTCCGGCGACCTGTCGTTTATGGCGCTCGGTAAAAATCTTTCCGACGCCGTGATGCACGAGCCGCTGCTGCTGGCGGGTCTGGGCATGATGATTGTGGGGCTGGGCTTCAAGCTTTCGCTGGTGCCTTTCCACCTGTGGACGCCAGACGTCTATCAGGGTGCGCCAGCGCCGGTTTCCACCTTCCTCGCGACTGCCAGCAAGATAGCCATTTTCGCCGTGGTTATGCGCCTGTTCCTCTACGCGCCGGTTGCCAACAGTGAAGCCATCCGCGTGGTGCTGGGCATTATTGCCTTCTGCTCCATTCTGGTCGGTAACTTGATGGCGGTTAGCCAGAGCAACATCAAACGCCTGCTGGGTTACTCGTCGATCGCGCATTTGGGTTATCTGCTGGTGGCGTTGATTGCCGTGCAGACCCATCAGCTGTCGATGGAAACCGTCGGCGTTTATCTGGCCGGTTACCTGTTCAGCAGCCTCGGCGCGTTTGGCGTGGTTAGCCTGATGTCCAGCCCGTACAGCGGGCCGGATGCCGAATCGCTGTTCTCCTACCGCGGACTCTTCTGGCACAAGCCGATTCTGTCTGCCGTAATGACGGTGATGATGCTCTCACTGGCCGGTATTCCGATGACGCTCGGCTTTATCGGTAAGTTTTATGTTATTGCAACCGGCGTGACCGCGCACCTGTGGTGGCTGACCGGTGCTGTGGTAGTGGGCAGTGCGATTGGCCTCTACTACTATCTGCGCGTGACGGTGAGTCTGTTCCTGAATGCGCCAGCGAGTCTGGTCCGCGATACGCCAAACAACTGGGCGTTTACCGCAGGCGGCGTAGTCGTCCTGATTTCGGCGATTCTGGTGCTGATTCTAGGTATCTACCCGCAGCCGCTTATCTCGCTGGTACAGATGGCGCAGCCGTTGCTCTGATAGGTAAACAGCAAACTGCTTTAACTAAACCGCGCATCGAAAGGTGTGCGGTTTTTTTTCGCCTCGGCTTTGCGCATTCCTTACACTAAGGTCGGAAGGTTCTTAAAATCCTGACAGTTAGGCTTTTCTCTTCGCGAGATTTCGGCAACCCTCTGAAAAATAGGCTACGGTTAATGGGGTAAGGTTTAGCGACCGCGAGTGTTAACTCGCCGCAATCACATCATAAGGAGAATAGAATGGCTAACCAATTCGAACCACAGCAAACCAGTCTCGACGATGACCTGAAAATGCTGAGTGAAACGCTGGAAGAGGTGCTTAAATCTTCGGGTGATAAAGCCGATGAGAAATACATCGAAATAAAGACCCGAGCCGAACAGGCGCTGAGTGACGTGCAATCGCGTCTGAGTTCGGCTTCAGATACCTATTACGCCAAGGCGCGTACCGTTGCCCATCAGGCAGACACTTATGTGCATGACAAACCATGGCACGGTGTCGGCGTTGGCGCAGCCGTCGGTCTGCTGATCGGCCTGCTGGTTCGCCGCTAAGCGATTTACTGACCGCAGCACGTAAAAGAGACAGCTTAGGCTGTCTCTTCTTTTTTGCACCATGAGCAGTGCAGGTTATTTCAGCGGTTATACGGGTAAATATCGTGTTACCAAAATTCAAATAGCAGGCTAACAAAGTGTGAATATCCTCACATAACGCGATGATAAAGAGCGGTTAACTGGGTTTAAAAAACCGGGAGTTAACATGACATCATCACTGAATGCCGCCTCGGGCGCGAACAGGCAGGGCAAGGCGATTAATATTTTCCGCGTCGCCAGCGGGAATTTCCTCGAGATGTACGATTTCATGGTTTTTGGCTATTACGCCAATGCGATCGCCCACACGTTTTTCCCCGACTCCAACCCTTTTGCTTCCCTGATGCTGACGCTGATGACCTTTGGCGCCGGATTTTTAATGCGTCCGCTGGGCGCGATGGTGCTGGGCGCATACATTGACCATCACGGCCGTCGAAAGGGATTACTGATAACGCTCTACCTGATGGCGTTCGGCACGCTGACCATTGCCTGCGTTCCGGGTTATCACAGCATTGGCGTGGCGGCTCCGATTCTTATTCTGCTTGGCCGTTTGCTACAGGGATTCTCGGCGGGCGTCGAGCTGGGTGGCGTTTCCGTTTATCTTTCTGAAATCGCACCGGAAGGGCGCAAAGGCTTTTACGTGAGCTGGCAGTCGGCCAGTCAGCAAGTGGCGGTCGTGTTCGCGGCGCTGCTCGGCGTGCTGCTGAATCATCTTTTGGGCAATGCCATTATGAGCGAATGGGGCTGGCGTATTCCGTTCGCCATCGGCTGTCTAATTGTGCCGTTCCTGTTCTGGATCCGCCGCATGATGGAAGAAACCGATGCGTTTCAACAGCGTAAGCATCATCCATCAATGCGTGAGATTGCCCGTTCGGTCGCGACACACTGGCAGATAGTGCTGGTGGGAATGCTGATGGTGGTCACGACGACCGTATCGTTTTACCTGATCACCGCGTTTACGCCGACCTTTGGCAAAAACGTGTTGCAACTCAGCCAGCAGCAGAGCTTTATCGTGACGCTGTGCGTCGGCGTTTCCAATCTATTCTGGCTGCCGATTATGGGCGCGTTTTCCGATAAGGTCGGGCGTCGTCCGTTGTTACTGACTTTCAGCGCGCTGATGCTGTTCACCTCTTATCCCGCCTTGCATTGGCTAGTTGGCGCGCCAAGCTTTGCGCGACTGCTTGAAGTCGAGCTGTGGCTTTCATTTATGTATGCCAGCTATAACTCCGCGATGGTCGTGGCCTTGACTGAAATCATGCCGCCAGAGGTCAGAGCGACCGGTTTTTCAATGGCCTACAGTCTCGCTACCGCTATTTTTGGTGGCTTCACACCGGCGATTTCGAGTTATCTGATCCACGTCACCGGCAACAAGGCGATGCCCGGCGTTTGGCTCTCTTTCGCCGCCGTCTGCGGCCTGCTGGCCATCGTCGTACTACCGTGGATCACCCGCCAGCGCGTCTATCAGCAAAGCATGGTTAAATCCCACGGCTAAACGTTAACTTTACTCTTAAATCCTCTTTAACCCTAAATCCGTCCCGCATTCAGTCCCGTCTTTCCGGCGGGACTTTTTATGCAGACTCACTGCTTCTTAAATGAATTCAATTTAAGCCTTTGGCCTACTTACTCCCGCCAAAAATTGCTTTAGACTGCCCGTGAAGGATTCACTTATAGTTTAATGATTAATCTGGATAAAAAATGAAAAAGACTTTAGTTGCCTGCTCGGCTGCCGCACTGCTGATGACCACCGTTTCTGCCCACGCGATTGGCGTTAACGCGCAAATCGGCCAACACTATACCAATCTGGGCGTCGGTTTCGGCACCACCACGCCGGGTCTGGCGCTGAGCGGAAACTGGGCACACAGCGATAACGACGGCGACGTCGCGGGTGTCGGTTTAGGCTACAACATTGCGCTGGGTCCAGTGATGGCAACCGTCGGCGGCAAAGCACTTTACACTCATCCAAAAGATGGCGATGAAGGTTACGCTGTACCTGTCGGCGGCGGTTTGCAGCTGCCACTTGGTCGCTACGTCAGCCTGTATGGCGAGGGTTATTACGCGCCAGACTCACTGTCCAGCGGCATCAATAATTACAAAGAAGCCAACGGCGGCGTGCGTTTCACCCCAATCAGCCTTGTGACGGTTGACGTGGGTTATCGCTATCAGGCGCTGGAAGGCAAAGACGGTCATCGCGACAACATTATCGCCGACGGCGCTTACATTGGCGGCGCGGTGAATTTCTAAGGTCAGTCATGTAACGGAAGGAGAGGGTAATGCTTAGGGTTGAGATGCTTAGCACGGGCGAAGAAGTGCTGCACGGTCAAATTGTCGATTCAAACGCGGCGTGGTTGGCGAAATACCTGTTTGATCAGGGTTTGCCGATGACCAGCCGTGAAACCGTCGGCGACAGTCTCGAAGAGCTGGTGTCCGTAATGCTTGAACGTAGTCACATCGCCGACGTGCTGATCGTCAACGGCGGCCTCGGGCCGACCAGCGACGACCTCAGCGCGCAGGCGGCGGCGAAAGCCTGTGGCGTCGAGCTAATCGAAGATGCTGACTGGATTGCCACCATGGAGTCGTTTTTCGCCCAGCGTGGCCGCCCGATGGCGGAATCCAACCGCAAGCAGGCGCAAATTCCGTCCAATGCCGAGGTTCTCGACAACCCTGTCGGCACAGCCTGCGGCTTTACCCTCAAACTCAACCGTTGCCAGCTTTTCTTCACCCCCGGTGTGCCATCCGAGTTCAAGGTGATGGTCGAGCAGCAGATTGTTCCACGTTTGCACCGCGCCCATCCCGCGCTGGAAGCTCCGCTGTGTCTGCGTTTGACGACTTTTGGTCGCGGCGAAAGTGACTTAGCCAGCGAGCTCGACGGCCAGCCGCTGCCCGAAGGCGTCGCGCTGGGCTATCGTTCGTCTTCACCGATTATCGAGCTGAAACTCACCGGTCCGCGCGCGCAGGAGACTGCTATGCGTGAAATCTGGGAGCGGATTCGTGAAGTGGCGGGCGAAAGCACGATTTTCGAAGGGTTCGGCAGTTTACCGGCGCGTCTGGCCGAGCGTTTGCTCGAGCAGAATCTCCGTCTGGCGATCAGCGAAAGTTTCACCGGCGGACTCCTGAACTGGCGCTTGCAGAATGCCGAGGTTCCTCTGGTTGGCGGCGATCTCATTCCCGTTGACGGCACCGAAGATGAAACTTTATCTGCGCTGTTGGCGCGAGCACAGCTGTTGGCCGAACGCACCGGCGCACAGTTGGCGTTGGCGATTGGCGCGCTTTCGGAGAATCGTTTAAGTTTGGCGCTGCATACGCCGGGTGGCACGAGCGGCATGACGATTGAATACACTGCCGGACGCCACGGGTTGGAGTTACGACAGGAGACGATAGCGATGATGGCGATGGATATGTTGCGTCGTTATCTGAATGAGTGGCCGGTGGTGGCGGACTATCCATGGATCAACGTGTTGGAAAAAGTTTAATCAATTGTTTTTAGTGCTGGCGCGCACGCTTTGATCAAAATCTTTTTGCGTCAAAGGCTTTTAGGTCAAAAGCTTTAAAATCAACTGCATGCGCTTCGCTTACTGGGCGCTGGCCCAGACCAGGCAGAAGGTGCTTTAACGAGCACCCTCTGCACTCCCGCGTTTTTCTTCCAAATGTGCAACTTGAAAGCTTAAAAGTGAGATCTTTCCAGTAACTCCGAAGTGTGGCGTAGGTCGCGCGGCTTCGCCGTTCCTTCATTACGGATTTGAGCCAAAAACGTCTCAAATCACTCCACTCAGCGCCGCCCCGATCCCGCCAATTACAGCCTCTACTACAAAAGCGGAAACTCTTCGGCGGTCAAGGGCCGATTACTCAACCTTCATTTTAATAATTTGCTCGAATATCACTTTCAAAGTTTGAGTTGCCCGATAAAAACAAAGGATGTATTCATTCGGAAGGATCGGTCCTTGACCGCCTAAGAGTTATCGGTTTTTCTTTTTAGCTATTATTGGCGGGATCGGGGCGGCGCTGAGTGGAGTTGAGGAAGACGTTTTTGGCTTCCGAACGAAATGAAGGGAGTGCGAAGCACCGCGACCTACGCCACGCGCTGTGGTATCTGGAAAGATCTCCCTTTTTCAGCTCTCAAGTTACAGCTGTGGATAAAAAGCTTGGGATTCCAAAGGGGCGAGCGACTGCGCCTCTTTGGGCGGTCTGCGCCGCCGCGCAGTAAGCGAAGCGCATGAAGTTGAACTTGAAGTTGAACTTAGAAATTGCAATTAGATTCAAAATCTAAACCCAGCTGCGTCTCTTTGGGCGGTCTGCGCCGCCGCGCAGTAAGCGAAGCGCATGCACTTGATTTTAAAGCTTTTGACCTAAAAGCTTTTGAATCAAAAGATTGAAGAGCAAAAGCTTTTGACCGAAAGGGAGTCTTAGAGCGCCAGCTCTATATCCTCAACCGGTAGGCAACAACACGGCAGAATGTCACCCTCGTTGATAAAGGCCAGCGGCTTTTGACTGTAAATCACGTCGCCTTTAACCAATCGCATGCGGCACGACCCGCAATAACCTTCTCGACACTGATATTCCACCACCAGCTGATGCTGTTGGAACAGAGCCAGCAGGTTAGGGTGCTCGCCTTTACAGACGAGCGTTTTGCCATGATCGTGCAGCGTGATGGTGGAATCACTCATCTTAGAACTCGAAATCGCTCAGGTCGTCAGCGTTCATTTCTGAATCAATCTGACCGACCAGATAAGAGCTGACTTCAACTTCCTGCGGTGCAACCTGAACGTTATCAGAGACTAACCACGCGTTGATCCACGGAATCGGGTTGGTGCGGGTCTTGAACGGCGCGGTCAAACCTACCGCCTGCATGCGGATATTGGTGATGTATTCTATGTATTGGCAAAGAATATCTTTGTTCAGACCAATCATCGAGCCGTCGCGGAACAGGTATTCTGCCCAATCTTTTTCCTGCTCGGCCGCCAGCACAAACAGGTCATAACACTCTTTCTCGCACTCTTTGGCGATTTCGGCCATCTCGGGATCATCGACGCCGCTGCGCAGCAGGTTCAGCGCGTGCTGCGTGCCGGTCAGGTGCAGCGCTTCGTCACGAGCGATCATCTTGATGATTTTGGCGTTGCCTTCCATCAGCTCGCGCTCGGCGAAAGCAAATGAACAGGCGAAGCTGACGTAGAAACGTACGGCTTCCAGCGCGTTAACGCTCATCAGACAGATGTAGAGCTTCTTCTTCAGCTCGTGAAGGTTAACGACAACGGTGTTGCCATTGACCTGATGCGTACCTTCACCAAGCAGGTGATAGTAGCTGGTCATCTCGATCAGCGAATCGTAGTAACCGGAGATATCTTTCGCGCGCTTGAGGATCTCTTCGTTAGTCACGATGTCGTCGAATACCAGACCCGGATCGTTCACGATATTACGAATAATATGCGTGTAGGAACGCGAGTGGATGGTTTCCGAAAACGCCCAGGTTTCAACCCACGTTTCCAGCTCTGGAATAGAGATAAGCGGCAGCAGCGCGACGTTAGGGCTACGACCCTGAATAGAATCCAGCAGCGTCTGATATTTCAAGTTGCTGAGGAAGATGTGTTTTTCGTGCTCTGGCAGACCTTGAAAGTCGATACGGTCGCGAGCAACGTCAATCTCTTCCGGACGCCAGAAGAAAGAGAGCTGTTTTTCGATCAGCTTTTCGAAGATTTCATATTTCTGCTGGTCGAAACGCGCCACGTTAACGGACTGGCCGAAGAACATCGGTTCCAGCAGCTGGTTGTTTTTGTTTTGTGAAAATGTGGTGTAAGCCATGGTAATCCTCTGACCCCATGCCCCGAAACACTGCAAGCCGTAGCAGATTGATTTTCCGCTACAGCTTGCTGGTTAAGGCATCGGTAAAATTAATTAGATCTTGCAGGCACCGCTTTCGCAGTCGTCCACTTCAGCCTTCATGTCTTCCTGAACATCGTCCGCGCCGTCGCGGGTATTCTGGTAGTACAGCGTTTTCACGCCAAATTTATAGGCGGTCAGCAGATCCTTCAGCAGCTGTTTCATCGGCACTTTGCTGTTGGCAAAACGCGATGGGTCATAGTTGGTGTTGGACGAAATCGCCTGATCGACGAACTTTTGCATCAGGCCAACCAAATGCAGGTAACCGTCGTTGTTCGGCATCTCCCACAGCAGTTCGTACTGGTCTTTCAGACGCTCGTACTCTGGCACAACCTGACGCAGGATCCCGTCTTTCGACGCCTTGATGCTGACGTGGCCGCGCGGTGGCTCGATACCGTTGGTGGCGTTCGAAATCTGCGAAGAGGTTTCGGACGGCATCAGCGCAGAGAGCGTGGAGTTACGCAGGCCGTGCTGCTTGATGCTGGCGCGCAGCGCTTCCCAATCGTAATGCAGCGGCTCGTCGCACAGGGTATCGAGATCCTTTTTATAGGTGTCGATTGGCAGCACGCCCTGTGAATAAGTGGTTTCTTTAAACCACGGGCAGGCACCTTGCTCGATAGCCAGCTCGTTTGAGGCTTTCAACAGGTAATACTGGATAGCTTCAAACGCACGGTGCGTCAGGTTGTTGGCGCTGCCGTCGCTGTAACGCACGCCGTTTTTCGCCAGATAATAAGCATAGTTGATTACGCCGATTCCCAGAGTACGACGACCCATTGCGCCACGTTTGGCGGCCAGAATCGGGTAATCCTGATAGTCGAGCAGGGCGTCGAGCGCGCGAACGGCCAGCGTTGCCAGCTCTTCGAGATCGTCGAGGCTGTCGATAGCGCCGAGGTTGAACGCAGAGAGCGTACAAAGCGCGATTTCGCCTTCTTCGTCATTTACGTCGTTCAACGGTTTGGTTGGCAGCGCGATTTCCAGACACAGGTTGGACTGGCGAACAGGCGCGACAGCCGGATCAAACGGGCTGTGGGTGTTGCAATGGTCAACGTGCTGAATATAGATACGGCCCGTTGAGGCGCGTTCCTGCATCATCAGGGAGAACAGTTCAACCGCTTTAACTTTCTGCTTGCGGATGCTGTCGTCCTGCTCGTACTGCGTGTACAGGCGCTCGAACTCGTCCTGATCGGCAAAGAATGCGTCATACAGGCCAGGCACGTCGGACGGGCTGAACAGCGTAATGTCGCCGCCTTTCACCAGACGCTGGTACATCAGCTTGTTGATCTGCACGCCGTAATCCATGTGACGCACGCGGTTGCCCTCAACGCCACGGTTGTTTTTCAGTACCAGCAGGCTTTCAACTTCAAGGTGCCACATCGGGTAGAACAGAGTTGCTGCACCGCCGCGCACGCCGCCCTGCGAACAGGATTTAACGGCAGTCTGGAAGTGTTTATAGAACGGAATACAGCCGGTGTGGAAGGCTTCGCCGCTACGAATCGGGCTGCCCAGCGCACGGATACGCCCTGCGTTGATGCCGATACCGGCACGCTGCGAGACATATTTCACGATAGCGCTGGAGGTCGCGTTGATGGAATCAAGGCTGTCGCCACATTCGATCAGGACGCAAGAGCTGAATTGACGCGTTGGGGTGCGCACGCCAGACATGATAGGCGTAGGCAGAGAAATTTTGAAGTTCGACACAGCATCGTAGAAACGCTTGATGTAATCAAGACGGGTTTCGCGCGGATAGCCGGAGAACAGGCAGGCGGCAACCAGAATGTAGAGGAACTGCGCGCTCTCGTAGATTTGGCCGCTGACGCGGTTCTGCACCAGATATTTGCCTTCAAGCTGCTTGACCGCGGCGTAGGAGAAGTTCATGTCACGCCAGTGATCAATGTAGCCGTTCATCTCTTCGAACTCTTCGCGCGAGTAGTCTTCCAGCAGGTGCTTGTCGTATTTGCCCATCTCGACCATTTTGGTCACCTGGTCAAACAGTGCCGGCGGCTCAAACTGGCCGTAGGCTTTCTTACGCAGGTGGAAAATCGCCAGACGCGCGGCCAGATACTGGTAGTCCGGCGCATCTTTGGAGATCAGGTCGGCCGCCGCCTTGATGATGGTTTCGTGAATATCGGCCGTTTTAATCCCGTCATAAAACTGAATGTGCGAACGCAGCTCTACCTGAGAAACTGATACGTTTTGAAGACCTTCCGCTGCCCAATCGATGACGCGGTGAATTTTATCAAGATCGATGCGTTCCTTGCGGCCATCACGTTTAGTAACAAGTAGACTCTGGTTCATTCGGGATTATACCTTTAAGGGTTTTTTTCCAAAAAACACAGCGCACGTCAAGGCATCATCGGACCGATTAAGTCTGACAATGTCTAGTGCGATGGTCAGGATGTAAACACTATATGTTGTGGGTGTATTATTTTCTGACGACAAGATAGTGTTGAGTCCAAAGATTTGCAAGGGACGAAACGAGCCGATTTTGTGGATAAGTTGGGGAGAAATTTTGCAGGTCACGCCACAGCGCCCATCGCTGCTGGGTTAGTGGAACTGTCAATATGCACGATACGATTTTCTTATATTTTTCGAAAACGCGATCGACTGCCGATTTATTAAACGTTAGATAAAATCGCTATATTGATGCCCGAAACTATTCTAAAAAATCATGTTGTCACGCAAAGGTAGGCCAACGCCCTAAAAACTAAGCTTTTATCTCCCCGTCCGCGTAAAAATTGCGCTGCAAGGCAGCAAATACGCCGTGCGGACGGGGAAGAAGCGCTTGACTAGACCTTAGCTTTCGGCACTTTCTTGATATTGAGTGTGCAACATATAGTTAACGTCGACATTTGGCCCCAGCTTGAAGTGATCCGACAGCGGATTGTAATGCAGGCCGATAATGTGGCGCTCAAACAGCGGCGTGCGGTCAATCCATGACAGCAATTCCGACGGCTTGATGAACTTTTTGATGTCATGCGTGCCTTTCGGCACCATTTTCAGCACGTATTCCGCGCCAAACACCGCCATCAGCCAGGCTTTGTTGTTGCGATTGATGGTTGAGAAGAAGACGTGGCCGCCCGGTTTGACCAGACGCGCGCAGGCTGCGACCACGGAAGCGGGATCAGGCACGTGCTCGAGCATCTCCATGCAGGTCACCACGTCGTAGCGCTGCGGATTGGCATCGGCGTGCGCTTCGACGGTTTCTTGCACGTAATTCAATTTGGCACCGCTTTCCAGCGCGTGCAGGCGGGCGACTTCGAGCGGCTCTGCGCCCATGTCGAGTCCGGTGACGTTGGCACCAGCCAGC
Source organism: Rouxiella sp. T17 (assembly GCF_036663475.1). Classification (NCBI taxonomy): domain Bacteria; kingdom Pseudomonadati; phylum Pseudomonadota; class Gammaproteobacteria; order Enterobacterales; family Yersiniaceae; genus Rouxiella; species Rouxiella sp. T17. The sequence continues at coordinate 126,033 of NZ_JAWUEA010000037.1, forward strand.
GCCATGCTTTCACTCAGAATACCGCCACCGCAGCCGACGTCGAGGACCTCTTTGCCAAACAGCCCGTTCGAGCGCGCGAGAATGTAGTCCAGACGCAGCGGATTGATACGGTGCAGCGGTTTGAATTCGCCCTCGAGATCCCACCAGCGCGAGGCGACGGCCTCAAACTTGGCTATCTCGGAATGGTCCACGTTTTGGTTATCAACGCGTTGCGAAGGGGTCGTGCTTTGATTGCTGTTCGATGTGCTTGTCATTGGGCTGATAAACTCCTTATGCCTTGTGAAGTCGATTATACATATTCTAGGGACCGAGAGGCAGCTTCGTGCTATAGTTTGACACCTTTGCCTATACCCTGTGTAATTTGGGTATTTATAGGCAGCGGCCTTGAATAATCAGAGAGGGATAGCAGCTCCATGAGCGACCTTGCCAGAGAAATCACACCGATAAACATCGAAGAAGAGCTTAAAAACTCTTATTTGGATTACGCCATGTCCGTTATTGTCGGACGTGCGCTGCCAGATGTGCGCGATGGTTTGAAACCGGTGCACCGCCGCGTACTTTACGCAATGAATGTTCTGGGTAATGACTGGAACAAAGCCTATAAGAAATCGGCCCGTGTGGTCGGTGACGTTATCGGTAAATATCACCCACACGGTGATACTGCGGTTTATGACACCATCGTTCGTATGGCCCAGCCTTTTTCCCTTCGCTACATGCTGGTGGATGGACAGGGTAACTTCGGTTCGGTAGACGGCGATTCCGCTGCTGCCATGCGTTATACCGAAATACGCATGTCAAAAATTGCCCACGAACTGTTGGCAGACCTTGAAAAAGAGACCGTCGACTTTGTGCCGAACTACGACGGCACCGAGCAGATCCCTGCGGTTATGCCGACCCGAATCCCGAACCTGCTGGTTAACGGATCCTCCGGTATCGCCGTCGGTATGGCCACCAATATTCCGCCGCATAACCTGACCGAGGTTATCAACGGCTGTCTGGCCTTTATCGAAGACGAAAACATCAGCATTGAAGGGCTGATGGAACACATTCCAGGCCCAGACTTCCCAACCGCCGCCATCATCAATGGTCGTCGTGGTATTGAAGAAGCCTATCGTACCGGTCGCGGCAAAATCTACATTCGCGCCCGTGCCGAAGTCGAAGCCGACGCCAAAACCGGCCGCGAAACCATCATTGTTCACGAGATCCCGTATCAGGTGAACAAGGCGCGTCTGATCGAAAAAATTGCCGAGCTGGTAAAAGAGAAGCGTCTGGAAGGCATCAGCGCGCTGCGTGACGAGTCCGATAAAGACGGCATGCGCATCGTTATTGAAATCAAACGCGATTCCGTGGGCGAAGTGGTACTGAATAACCTTTATTCACTCACTCAGCTGCAAACCTCGTTTGGTATCAACATGGTGGCCCTGCATCAAGGGCAGCCTAAGATTTTGGGCCTGAAAGAGATTCTTTCTGCCTTCGTGCGTCACCGTCGCGAAGTCGTGACCCGTCGTACTATCTTCGAACTGCGCAAGGCGCGCGACCGTGCGCACATCCTCGAAGCGTTGGCGATTGCTCTGGCAAACATCGACCCTATCATCGAGCTGATTCGTGCTGCGCAATCTCCTGCCGAAGCGAAAGCCGGCCTGATCGCCCGTTCATGGGATCTCGGCAACGTTTCCGCCATGCTGGCCAGCGCCGGTGACGACGCCGCACGCCCTGAATGGCTTGAAGAGCAGTTTGGTATTCACGACGGCAAGTACTTCCTGACCGAACAGCAGGCGCAGGCGATTCTGGATCTGCGTTTGCAGAAACTGACCGGCCTCGAGCACGAAAAACTGCTGGACGAGTACAAAGAGCTGCTGGGCCAGATTGCCGAACTGATCCGCATTCTGGAAAACCCTGACCGCCTGATGGAAGTGATCCGCGAAGAGCTTGAAGCAATTCGTGACCAGTACAACGATCCGCGTCGTACCGAAATCACTGCCAACACCTCCGATATTAATATCGAAGACCTGATTAATCAGGAAGACGTCGTCGTAACGTTGTCGCATCAGGGTTATGTGAAATATCAGCCACTGACCGATTACGAAGCACAGCGTCGTGGCGGTAAAGGCAAATCAGCCGCGCGTATTAAAGAAGAAGACTTTATCGATCGCCTGCTGGTGGCCAACACGCACGACACCATTCTGATGTTCTCGAGCCGAGGCCGTCTGTATTGGATGAAGGTCTATCAGCTGCCGGAAGCCAGCCGTGGTGCCCGTGGGCGTCCGATTGTCAACCTACTGCCGCTTGAGCAGAACGAGCGTATTACCGCGATTCTGCCAGTGCGCGAGTATGAAGAAGGCCGTCACGTGTTTATGGCGACCGCCAGCGGTACCGTCAAGAAAACGGCACTGACCGACTTCAGCCGTCCACGCAGCGCGGGCATTATCGCCATCAACCTCAACGAGGGCGATGAGCTGATTGGTGTCGACCTGACCGACGGTAACAACGAAGTCATGCTGTTCTCTGCGGCCGGTAAAGTGGTGCGCTTCGCCGAATCTGCGGTGCGTTCGATGGGCCGTACGGCGACCGGTGTTCGCGGTATCCGTCTGGGCGAAACCGATCGCGTGGTGTCGTTGATTGTTCCTCGCGGCGACGGTGCGATTCTGACCGTGACCGAAAACGGCTTCGGTAAGCGTACCGAGTCTGAAGAATATCCGACTAAATCACGTGCGACGCAGGGCGTTATCTCCATCAAGGTGAGCGAGCGTAATGGTCCGGTGGTTGGCGCTATTCAGGTAGACGAAGCCGACCAGATCATGATGATCACCGATGCCGGTACGCTGGTGCGTACACGCGTTTCCGAAGTCAGCAAAGTAGGCCGTAACACCCAGGGTGTCACGCTTATCCGTACTGCCGACGACGAACACGTGGTAGGTCTGCAACGTGTTGCCGAACCTGTCGAAGATGAAGAGCTTGACGGCGTTGCTACAGTTGAAGGTGAACTGGAAGCCGCGCAGGAAAGTGAAGCGCCTGACGACGTTGAAGCAGAAGACATTGAAGCAGAAGACGACGAGCAGCCGTCAGAAGACGAGTAAAATCGGCTTCGTTAGTTGAAAATTAAAAGGCATAATATGAATTCATATTGTGCCTTTTTTATTGATTCGTTATTGCTATGGTAACCCCTTGAAGTATCTAACTTCCTTTAGAACGACATTAAGAATCTCCCGTTACCTGTTCAGGGTACTGGCTATCATGCTTTGGTCGCTTGGCGCCTTGCTGACGACGTTCTACGTGCTGAATATTTTCCATAATAAAGAAGCCGAAATTAGGGAAGAGGATAACCTTCACTACAATCAGGCCCAGGCTTACATCAAGAATACTGCCGATGTGGTGCGCAGCGTCCGCACCATGGCTGAAAAACGGCTGAGTGATTCGATGAACGGGCTCGACATTATCAACGGCGTGTTGAGCACCAAAAATGTCGATCCGACCTTCCACTCGCTGTTCCCCGAATCCAACTGTGCCGAGCTCACCGACAGCAATCGCAACGCGCTGACCTCGCTTGGTAACATGATCCATTACTGGAAAGATAATTTCTCCGACGACTATTCCCTGAAGCGAATTTTTTATATCGGCGGCGACAACCTTTGCCTGGTGGATTTTGGCATCGTAAACAACGCGACGCCTATCGAACGCGAAAACGTCCTCAAGTCGCTGCACGAAAAACTCATTAAATATCGCAACGGCAAGAATCAGGACAAGCAGAAGAGCCAATATTGGGTCGAATCCGGCACCAATAAAGATCAGGGCAATCTCTTCGTGCTGACGCCAATTTATGTCGGCAACAAGCTGGCGGCGATTATGGGCGTGCAGCAAACGCTGCGTCTGGAAGATTTAACGGCGTCAACGCTCGCGCATACGGGCGTCACCTTGCTGGATGCCGATAACCTGCCGCTGCTGAGCTTCCTCGAGGGCGATCGTTATACCTCGATTCTCGAAAGCTATCCGGGCGGCGGCAACTATTTTGGCTACATGAACGGCTATAACGATCTGATTTATAAGCGTCCGCTGCCGCCTTCGGGCATGAGCGTCGTTTATTCGCTGCCGTTTTCAACGGTAATCGAACGCTTCAAGCTACTGATTTTGAATGCCGTAATCCTGAATCTGGTCTCGGCGCTGGTGCTGTTTGTGTTGGCGTGGCTGTTCGAGCGCAAGATGTTTCTGCCCGCCGAAGACAACGCCTTCCGTCTGGAGGAGCACGAGCAGTTTAACCATAAAATTGTCGCCTCTGCGCCGGTCGGAATTTCGATTCTGCGTATCAGCGACGGCGTGAATATTCTGAGTAATGAGCTGGCGCACAACTACATCAGCATGCTGACCCATGAAGATCGTCAGCGAATTACTCGCATTATCTGCGACCAGCAAACCCGCTTTGTCGACATCATTACTCGCGATAACAACAACATCCAGCTGAGCTTCGTTCATTCACGCTATCGTAACGAAGACGTGGCGATTTGCGTGCTGATTGACGTCAGTGCGCGCGTCAAAATGGAAGAGTCACTGCAGGAGATGGCGAACGCCGCCGAGCAGGCGAGCCAGTCGAAATCGATGTTCCTCGCGACCGTCAGCCACGAGCTGCGCACGCCGCTGTACGGCATTATCGGTAACCTCGATTTGCTGCAAACGCAGGGGCTGCCGCAGGGCGTAGATCGCCTGGTGACCGCGATGAATAACTCGTCGGCGCTGCTGCTGAAAATTATCAGCGACATTCTCGACTTCTCGAAAATTGAATCCGAACAGCTGAAAATCGAGCCACAGGAGTTCTCCTGCCGCGAAGTGATCACTCACATCGCCGGTAACTATTTGCCGCTGGTGGTGAAGAAACACCTCGGGCTGTACTGTTTCATCGAACACAACGTGCCGGAAATTTTCGTCGGCGACCCCGTGCGTTTGCAGCAGGTGTTGTCGAATATCCTTAATAACGCGATTAAATTTACTGACACCGGCTGCATCGTGCTGCATGCGCGCACCTGCGGCAGCTATCTGGAATTCATGATCCGCGATACCGGCGTCGGCATTCCGCAGAAAGAAATTACCCGCCTGTTCGACCCGTTCTTCCAGGTGGGTAGCGGCGTGCAGCACCATTTCCAGGGCACCGGGCTTGGACTCGCTATCTGTGAAAAACTTATCAACCTGATGGACGGCGATATTTCGGTCGATTCGGAGCCGGGTCTCGGCAGTGCCTTTACCGTCCGCTTGCCGGTTTATGGACAGGAACATCCGGCACCGCCGCCGCTGCCGTTCTGGGCCGGAAAACGTCTTTGGGTCAATATTCGCAACGGCTACCTTGAAAGCTATCTGATGCAGCTGCTGCATCATCACGGCGCGGACGTCCAGCGTTGGCAGCCTGAAGATGAGAGCAGGGCAGAGGACGTGCTGATTACCGACATGCCGCTGATTCACCACGGCAGCCTGTGCGCGCAAATTGAATTTTCGATCGACCACATTGGCCCGCCGCAGGAAAGCAGCCCGGGTTACTGGATCCACAGCACCTCGACACCGCTGGAAATTACCCTGCTGCTCAATCGGATCTATCATTTAAATCGCGAGACGGAAACCAGTTTGCTGCCGGAAGTGATTGAATCGCAAGATAATGGCGACATTACGCTGCTGGTGGTCGACGACCATCCTATCAACCGCCGTCTGTTGGCCGATCAGTTAGGTTCGATGGGCTATATTGTTGCCACGGCCAACGACGGATTAGACGCGCTCGAGGCAATGAAAGTGCATCCGGTGGATATCGTGCTCAGCGACGTTAACATGCCAAATCTCGACGGCTATGGTCTGACTAAACGCCTGCGCGAGCTTGAATATTCGCTGCCGGTGATTGGCGTTACGGCCAACGCACTGGCCGAACAGAAACAGCTCTGCCTGCAGGCCGGCATGGACAACTGCCTCTCCAAACCGGTCACGCTCGATCAACTGCGTAAAACGTTGAGCTTCTACAGCCAGCAGGTACGCAGAAAACGCCACGCACCCGTGGAGATTGATTAACGGCTCGCCAACGAAAATAGGGACATTATGCAGATAATTGATTGCGACATTCGAGACGTCATCTCAGGGAGCAATGTTAGAGTCATGGCACCTGCGAATATTTACCAGTGTGTCATTCAGGATGACGTTTTCGTTGGGCCTTTTGTTGAAATCCAGAAGGGATGCGTTATTGGCCGCGGCAGCCGCATTCAGTCGCACACGTTTATCTGTGAAAATGTCACGCTGGGCGCAAATTGTTTTATCGGCCATAACGTTACCTTCGCCAATGACCTGTTCAAAGAGGGCGCGCCCGACCCCGAATCTTCTCACTGGATTACCATAAACCTCGGTGATAACGTGACGATAGGCAGTGGCGCCACCATTTTGACTGACTCTATTTGCAATGGAACGGTCATTGGCGCGGGAAGCGTAGTCGTAAAACCCATCACGGTTAAAGGCATCTACGCTGGAAATCCCGCGCGCCTTATTAGAGAGCTTTAACATCGCGTTAAGTCCTTCCCACCTGATAAACCTCACGCGACAAAACCCACGGGACAAAACCCACTCTCCAAACGTAAAAAAGGCACAATTTTCATTGTGCCTTTTTCAGTTGGCGGGACGAAATCCGCCGTTGTCCAACAGGTTAACTAGTCTTTATCGATCGGCGTAGAGCTGACGGATGAAAGGTAGTTGAGCAGGGCGATGTCGTTTTCGACGCCCAGCTTCATCATCGCCGACTTCTTCTGGCTACTGATGGTTTTGATGCTGCGGTTCAGCTTGCGGGCGATTTCGGTAACCAGGAAACCTTCCGCGAACAGGCGCAGAACTTCGCTCTCTTTTGGTGACAGACGCTTGTCGCCGTAACCGTTGGCGCTGATTTTCTCGAGCAGTTTGGCAACGCTGTCAGGCGTAAACTTCTTGCCTTTCTGCAATGCGGCCAGCGCTTTTGGCAGGTCGGTCGGCGCACCCTGTTTCAGCACAATCCCTTCGATATCCAAATCAAGCACGGAGCTCAGGATGGCAGGGTTATTGTTCATGGTCAGTACAATAATCGACAGCTGTGGATAGTGGCGCTTGATGTATTTGATAAGCGTGATGCCGTCACCGTATTTGTCACCTGGCATGGACAGGTCGGTAATCAGCACGTGCGCGTCAAGCTTGCTTAAATTGTTAATCAGGGCCGTAGAGTCTTCGAACTCTCCAACCACATTAACCCACTCAATTTGTTCAAGGGACTTACGGATCCCGAATAAGACGATAGGATGGTCGTCGGCAATAATTACGTTCATATTGTTCATGTGTTTAGCTACCTTGCTGCAGCAGTCTGGAGACAAAAGAATCGATCTGATTAATATTGTCTGAGATCATCAACACTTCACCTTCGGCGAGATGCTGTTCTAATTTTTCACACAGTTGCTTACCTGGCGTCAGGTTAAGCATGGCGAACACTCCCTTAAGCCTATGAGCTGTCTGGGAAAGCGATGTAAAATCACGACGTTGATTTTCATTATACAGTTTCTCTATATCTTCCGGTACTGTATCGACGAAAAGCGGGTAGTAATCGCTGGCGAGCAGCTGTCTTAGGTAGGCGTCAATTTCGTCGCCACCGGTACCGGAATCTGTATGGCCGGGTGCAAAATCGCCCGGCACGTGGAGAGGCGAAAGGGACGATTCGTTCTCGGCCTCTTCCAGCAGTTGCTGTTCAATGAGCAGCAACGTCGCGTCGATTAGCGCGCTGCCAATATTGTAATTGGCGCGCACATAACAATTTTCGAGCTTCTGATAACCGATTTCGTCGCTGGTGAGCAGCAGCGTATATTTGTCGCTGTTCTGCGCGTTATCAGTCAGCAGCACGTCATATTCGCGGGTCGGCTGGCGTTCATCGGCAACAATACAGATTGCGCCATAGCCGCTCATCACGCGAGTGACGATGCCGCGCACCTCGTCGGCGGTAATATCCAGCAGCACCGTCACATCTTCCAGCAGCCCTTCATCCGCCGTTTCGACCTCCGCCGCCTCGTGCGTCTGCCTGATACGCACAGTATAACGCGTGCCGATATCAATCTTGCTGCGAATCTCCAACTGTCCGCCCAGCTTTTTGCACAGCTGATTGCAGAGATAGAAGGTCAGGCCGGAGCCGTGATTGAAACGATCAACCAGCGTCTGGCTCAGGAACGGATAATTAAGGTTGCTGAGTTCTTCTTTCGACAGGCCGCTGCCGGTGTCGGTAATGTGGAACAGCAGCTGGCCCGGCTGATCGGGGTCCTGCTCGCTGGTCAGCGTAATTTTACCCAGCGAGGTCGCGACAATCGCATAATCAACCAGCAGCGCGAGAATTTTCTTCACTGCCAGCGGGTCACCAACGAAATTATCCAGAGGATTAAGCTGGAAATGGTTCAGCAGCACCAGGCCTTTCTGATTAATCTTCGGCAGCGCTTCAAGTAAAAGTTCGTCGATCAGCGCCGAAAGCGAGTAACGCTGCTGCGAAGGCTGCCAATCCTGCGTTTCGAGACGCGTGAGCAGAGTAATGTTATCGACCAGCGTCAGCACGTTGCGCGATTCACTTTGCAGCGTTTTTTCAATGTTGATGCGCTCGTCGACCAGCTCGGGAGAGGAGAGTTTATCGGCCAGCGTTTGCAGCTCAATCAGCGGCTGATGCAGCTCAATGCCGAGATTGTGCAGCATTAATTTACGCGCTTGCAGATTCTTGTCGTACTCGCGACGCGCCTGTTGCAGCGTTTTGTTAACCATCGCCTCGCGGTCCTGATCGTGCATCAGGAACAGGAAGGTATCGGGCGCTATCTGGCTGCGTACCATCCTGATTTCATAGACTTCATTATTGACCGTCGCCTGAATCACGCCGTGATGCTCTTCCGCCATATTGGCGATTTTATCGAGACTCAGGTGCGGCAGCAGTTGGTCGGCAATCTTGTTGCTAACCACTACGCTGTGACTGCTGAAATTATAAATCAGCAGGCCGACCGAAAGATTGGCAATAATCTCCTGATTCAACGATTGCTGAGTATGCAGCTGATGGGCCAGGTTTTCGCTCGGACGAATATACTTATGGCGGATCAGGTAGATACCCGCCATCGCCATGCCCAGCAGAATCACGTTAATCAGGATCAGCCAGAAATTATTGTGGGCCAGATCGACCGCCAGAGAGAGGACCGGAATGCGATAAGAAAGATTCAACGGCGAGTTGCTGAGCGGGGCAGAGAGGTAAATTGACCAGCCCTGCAGCGACATCGTGCTGCCCGCGTTAGGGTCTTGTGGCGCATCGCCTTCATTTACCGTGTCATTGTTGCTGGTCAGCGCGAAGTTGTCGCGCGCCATGCTCAGCGGGATCAGATCACTCATCGGCAGATCAAACGCAATAACCGTCGCAAGGTTGCCCGGATTGTTAAACGTGGTGCGCAGCGAGAAGAAATAGTCGTTGGCATTGCGCGACTTGCGCAGGTCGGAATAACTTTCGCGTTCGTCGAGCGTGTTGGCCTGTTGCAGCATTTCGGCGCGGCGCGCCTGCAACCCCGCGTAGAAATAGTTCTCTTTTAGCCGCGAATCCTGCTGTTGCAGCGCCTGCGTAGTGACCAGCATCAGGCTGTTGTCTTGGCCGTTCAGATAATACATCGAGTAGGGCTGATTTTTGGCGCCCCATTGGCTGTCAAGAAAAGTAGAAATCTTCAGGGTCAAATCAAGCGTGGCGGCGTCGTGCGTGCCGTAAATCAGCGCGTCGGTCTTCTGGCGCGGCTTGTTAATGAAAAACATATCCTGACGCAGTTTGACTTCCTGCACGTTGGCCGGAATTTGCGCCAGCGGCTGTCCGTTAAAATTATCGTAAATCTGATAGGTCAAATAACGGTAATGATCGATACGTTTTTGCAAACGATCGGCGGTATATTGCAACGTGCGCAGCTTGTCGTTGAGATACGCATTGGTGTAGTTATAGCCGTAAAGGCCGAGCCCCATCGCCAGCAGCAAAATGAAGATCCAGAAAAATCGCGTAATATTGGTCGACGTTAGCGATAAATATTTACTTGGCATGGTGGTGAGGCTTTTCCTTGTTTAGCGCGTAACGGCGCGAGCGCTGGCGGTAACCAGCAGCATGAGCGCGGCGACGCAGCCCAATGCAAACGACAAACTACTGAATTGTGCAACAAATCCGACTAGCGCGGGTCCGGCCAAAATCCCGGCATAGCCCAGCGTGGTGACCGAGGCGATCGCCAAATTGGCGGGCATGGTGGTCTGATTGCCCGCCGCGCTGAACATGATTGGCACCAGATTGGCGGCGCCCAGCCCGACCATAACAAAACCGACTGCCACCGCATAGAGGCTATCGACGCACACGGCCAGCAGCAAACCGCACGCGGCGGCAAGGCTGCCCACCAGCAATACTTTAAAACGGCCAAAATAGTTGACGGTTTTATCGCCGGTAAGACGGCCAATCGTCATTGCGACGGCAAACAGGGTATAACCGAGACCCGCGTGATCCGGATTAATGCCTCGCGCTTCGGTAAGAAACAGCGCGCTCCAGTCGAGCATTGCGCCTTCGCTCAGAAACATCACAAAGCACAGCAGGCCGAGAAAAATCACCCAGCCGCGCGGCATCACCAGCATCGGCTCGCCGCTTTTAGGTTTGGTATCCTGCCAGAAATCCTTGCTGATTCGCACTAGCGACAGCAGCACCAGCGCGATAACGATCAGGCTGGCAATTAAAGGCGATAAATTCAGCGTCAGCATGCCGCTTACCGCCAGCGCGCCGAGAATACAGCCGATGCTGAAAAAGCCGTGAAAGCCCGACATCATCGCGCGGCCGCTGGCTTTTTCAACCACCACGGCGTGAACGTTCATGGCAACATCGACCATGCCGATCGACATGCCGAAAATCAGCAGCGCCAGCGCCATACCGGCGGGCGTGTTCATTATCGTGAGCAGCGGCAAATCGAGGCAGAGGATCACCGTCGCTAAAATAATCACTGGTTTGCAGCCGAATCGGCCCGTCAGATAGCCGGTCAGCGGCATTGAAAAGGTCGACCCCGCGCCGAGGCACAGCAGCAGCAAACCCAGCGTACCGGCACTGATATCAAGGCGTATCTTAACGAATGGCACCAGAGGCGCCCAGGCTGACATGGCAAATCCCGAGAGCAGAAAAATAATCCGCGTGGCCATCTGCTGCGCGCGACCGGGCCGGGCTTCGCTGTTTGATTGAGGTAAAATCGATTCTGCAGGCATCTGATCGTCAATCCTTTTTATAATTCTATGAAATCCGTTTAGAGGATATAACGAATACTTATCGATAAAGGGTTTGCTTTCAATAAAAAAAGCCAGTTTTGGGTAAAACTGGCCGCGTATTTTAGCAGAAAGGTCAACGAAAGGTTATTTCCTGTCGTCTTAATCTGCCTATTGCAACGTAACGTCTTCATCAGGAAGGCGCGGCGCGCTGCTCTGGCGATACGGTGCGGTAAAATCGGCACCGTCAACTTTACGTTTATCCTGCCACAACCCCATGCGCGCGCGCAGTGAACCCTCAAGCTGGCCGATAGCCTGCCGCGCCACGTCGGATTCGGGATTTAGCTCAAGCACGAAATTCATTAACTGCCAGGCAATATATTTGTTCTTCTTGGTGCCGACGCCCTGCATCCACGCCATGCCGAGCGTATAAGCCGCCTCGAAACGTTCGGGATGGTGCTCGTCGGCGAGAATCGCGGGCAGCGTAATTTCAACGGCCTGACGTTTGTCTGCATCTGGCCCCAAATCCAGCGCGCAGCTGGCACGGAAATAGTCGGCGGAAGGGTGACCCGCGTCGATGGCGCGCTGATACCACTGCATCGCCTGATCGTAATCGACTTCACCGCCCAGCCCTTCCCGCAGCGCGTTGGCGCAGCTAAACATCGCCGGCACCAGCCCCGAACGCACGGCGCTCAAGACGCAGTCCAGCGCGTTACTCTCATTTTGCAGCGACTCGGGCACGTCCTGATGCCAGGCGTTGCGATAGAAAAAGAACAGCTCGTAGCTGTGTAGCGCACTGCCGCGACGGGCCATTTCGGTCATTAAATAGTGGGTCGCTTCAATATCATCATTTATAGCCATGTCGTGCGCCAGCACCAGTAGGTCTTTGCTGACACTCTCAACCGCCTGCTGCTGCTTCATCAACGCCCACGCGCGGTCCATCAAACCTTCGCTCAGCGAAGTATCCTGCGGCAGGCCATAAAGCCCGAACTCCACGGCGGCGGCGGCAAAGGCGGTGAGCAGCGCATCGTCGGCGCGATTAATGGCGCGCACCAGCAGCGAAGTGAGCACGGGCAAACCTTGCTGCTCTTCACTGGCGAGTACGGCGCGCGAAATAAACAGGGCGGCAAACTTGCTCGGCATAGCGTTGGGCGCAACGGCAAACAGCTCGGAATAGACCTCAAGTCCTGCGTTATCATCATCTTGCCAATAGGCGATGCAAGTACCCGCGAGATTTAACAGGGCAATTCGGGTATCAGGATCGAGAGGTTGCGCGAGCAGGGCGGCGAGGCGCTGCTGCAACTGCGCGGCACGCGGGGAGTCGCGATCGGCAATTTCTCCGGCCAGCGCGTCGAGCAGCGCGTTGGCGCGAAACTGATTGCGCTCGGCCTCGCTAAACTCCGCGCACAGCGGGCCATCGATAATCTGATTCTGCTGCTCGTCACCGCCGCCCCAGTACGTTGAATGAAACAGCAAATAAGACTCCATGCTGCCAACGTCGCTGTGACGCACCGACATCGCCATCCGTAGCCAGTAATCCAGCGCTTCTTCATCCTGACGGCGCGTCTGCTGCAGCGGCGCAGGAAGTTGTTGCGGCCAGTGCGTCGCCGGATTCACGCCCAGCTCATAAAGGTAGGCCGCGCCTTGCTGCCACACCGGGCTGTTTTGGATATTAAATTGTTCATGCAGCGGTTTGGGCTGCTCACCGGCGAACAGCGCGCGTAACCAATAAGGTTCGCCGAAGCCACCGCTCAGATTCATCATGTGCCTGAATGCGTGAGTTGGGCGAGGATGGCAGGCAATCGCGTTAAGAAACGCAAGCACCGCATAGTCACAGCACAGCTGCGCGCCGAGCCATTGGCTGTCTTCGACCTCGTGTTCAGGCCCGTTTCCACGGCGGATAACCCAGGCCTGTTCGTGCCAGAACATGCCTAGCAGGCAGTGAACGTGATAGCTGGTGGGACATTGCTGCTCCCAGTTACGCAAAATTTCCAGCCGCTGAATCGCCCCTTCATCTTTGGAAAACAGGGTGTCGGGATGCATGATCAGACCGTAAGCATTGCCGGCTTCACTCTGATTTTGCCAACCGCGCATTTGTGACAACAGCCACTCGTCGAGTTTGATAAAACGGCGGGTCGCCAGCAGCATTTGGGCCTTGGCGATGTTGTCTTGATTGTCCGGTTGTTGCATGCGATTCCTTTAGACCTGAGCGAGAGTCGAAATGTGCCAGTGTAGCGGCCCTGAAAGCTCGCTACAGCGGGATTGCTCTTATAGTAACGGAATCTGCCGCCGCCTTCTTGCCTAACTTAGGTTCAACGCCGGGATAAATTAGTCGTTAATTCGCCGTTTTAAGGCTCACTATTTAGCTAGCAACTATTAACAAAATCCTGATCATCGCGTGCGGTTATTTCTTCAAAGCCTTGGCGAATCGCCTGAATTCTCACGGCGTACCTATTTTATCGAGCGGCCTATAATAATTAATTAGCGGCGTAAAATAATGATAAGCTGCTCGAAATATCGCCTTTTAAAGATTAAGGATATTAATGGGATATTTTATACGTCGAAAGAGGTAGGCGAATGCGCAAAAAAAACCGACCAAAAGGTCGGTTGTCGTTTCCACAAATAGGGAATAAAGAAGGTAATAAATAACAAATAATGATGATAGCAGGAGAGAGTATAGGGTATTAGCCGATTTTTCATTTATCACTTAGTGCGATTTAGTTTTTCAGTATCTAACTGAATATCATCATTATTTATATTCTTTACCACAACGTGCTTTATTTTTGTTATTTACAATAAAGAGTATGGATAGTCTGAATTTACATGCTGATACATTTATTTATACTTATGAAACACTATCGCGAAGTCCGTATCATTTTCTTTCTGGATTAATAAACCTCTAATCCTGAGAATAGGCCCGCCTGTCGAGCATAACAATTTTTAAACATTTCCAAAGTATAAATCCGTGGCTACGGCTCGACACCCTAATGAGGATAGACCAAATGAAACTTCGCGTTCTTTCACTGTTGATCCCTGCCTTGATGATGGCAGGAACTGCAGGTGCAGCAGAAATCTATAATAAAGATGGCAATAAATTAGATCTGCTAGGAAAAATCGACGCCGAGCACTATTTTTCCAATGATGACGGCGTAGATGGCGACCAGTCTTATTTGCGTTTCGGCTTCGACGGGCAGACTCAAATTAGCGACCAACTGACCGGCTATGGCCAGTGGGAATATCAAGCAGCGTTAAACACTTCCGAAGCCGAAGGCACCGCCAACAGCTACACGCGTATCGGTTTCGCCGGGCTTAAATTCGGCAACAGCGGCTCGCTGGATTACGGCCGCAACTATGGCGTCATGTATGACGTAGGTTCCTGGACTGACGTATTGCCAGAGTTCGGCGGCGACACTTACGGTGCCGACAACTTCATGGAACAACGCGGTAACGGCATGCTGACCTATCGCAACACCGATTTCTTTGGCCTGATCGACGGCCTGAGCTTCGCCTTGCAGTATCAGGGCAAAAACGATAATCCAGGCGGCGAGACTTCCGGACGCTCCGTACAGGGCGAAAACGGCGACGGCTATGGCCTGTCAGCCACCTACGCGCTGGGTTGGGGCATCAGCGCGGCAGCCGCTTACAGCAGCTCGGATCGTACCAACGACCAGAACCAGCTGGACTATGGCCGCGGCGACAAAGCGCAGGCCGTGAGCGGCGGTCTTAAATATGACGCCAACAACGTTTACCTCGCGGCGATGTACACCCACACTGAAAACATGACCCGCATCGGCTCTGCCGACGACGACATCGACGGTTACGCCAACAAGGCCGACAACTTCGAAGCCGTGGCCCAGTACCAATTCGACAGCGGCCTGCGTCCTTCTCTGGCCTACCTGCAATCGCGCGGCAAAGAGATCGAAGGTTACGGCGATCAGGACATTGAAAAATATATCGATTTGGGCGCGACCTATTACTTCAACAAAAACATGTCGACCTTTGTTGATTATAAAATCAACCTGATGGATGACAGCGACTTTACCCGTGCAGCCGGTATCTCTACCGATGACATCGTGGCACTGGGTCTGGTTTATCAGTTCTAAGCCCGTCTCGCTATAGCTGATGAGCTTCTTGCAGCCTTTTCATCTCTCTTTCAGATAAGGCTCGAGACTTTCAAAGAAAAAGCACAGCTTCGGCTGTGTTTTTTTTGGCCGTTTGCTAGGATGACAAACCTACTTCATTGAAGAGAAAACCCGATGAATCAGAATAATGAAACCTTGCTTAAAAAGCCGCTGCCGCCGTTCACGCGTGAAAGCGCCACTGAAAAAGTCAGGTTGGCGGAAGATGCCTGGAACAGCCGTGATCCGCAGCGCGTGAGTCAGGTTTATTCAGCCGACACCTACTGGCGTAATCGCAGCGAATTTGTGACAGGGCAGTCGGGCGTGGTCGAGTTTCTGCAACGAAAATGGGTCAAAGAGCTGGATTACCGGCTGATTAAAGAGTTGTGGGCATTTGACGGTGAGCGTATTGCCGTGCGTTTCGCTTACGAATGGCACGACGATTCGGGTAACTGGTTCCGCAGCTTTGGCAATGAAAACTGGGCCTTTAACGAACAGGGGCTAATGTATCAACGTTACGCCTGCATCAACGATTTACCGATCAAAGAAGCTGACCGCAAATTTCATTGGCCGTTAGGGCGTCGACCCGACGATCATCCGGGCCTAAGCGAGCTGGGGTTTTAGTCCGACAGAGTTGAGCAGAATCAGGCCGATTTCTGCTGCATGAGATGCAGTGGCGGTGCAACATCAAGTTTAATATCAGGATTTTGGCGGAATTCGTAAGGCGTAATGTTAAAACGCTTGCGGAACATATAGGTGAAATGTGACTGCGAGCCGAAGCCGAAATCCATCGCGATATCAAATATGGTTGAGTCGCTGCTGCTCAATTGATAAACCGCGCTCGCCAGTCGGCGTTCACGAATATATTTGCCGAGAGAGATGCCGGTCGACTCTTTGAACAGTTTTTGCATGTGCCAAAGCGAGTAGCCGGAATATTCCGCCAGCTCCTCAAGATGGATTACTCTTCCCAAATGGCCTTCAATCCATTTGCTGAGAGCATTAACGACAGTAAGGTGAATATCTTGTGCCATAGCCGGTCAGTGATTGATTTCGATAAGTTGATTATACACAAATTCGCCGTGAAGGCGGACACAGCGAGCAGGTTGCACGGCGAGGCATTGGATTAACGGCGTTTTCACGGTCTATAGCAGCCTGCCTGTTTCTCTAAACGGCTAACCCCACGGACCGCTGCCGCGCATGTTCAATGCAATGACCAGCAAAAAGACGGCGATGAAAATCAGGGTGACAATAAATAACCTTTTCATAAAGATAGAATATATTCTGTCGAGGGTAATTAAATGAAAAGGTACAAAATTTCACGGTATAAATCTAGTCGGCCACCGTGAAATTCTGCCACTTTTACCTTAAATGACAGCTACCGTAAATTACAGCGCGCCTTTTTCTTTGAGTTTCACGGCCTTACTGCTTGAAGCGACCGTGGTTGGCGGCGTTTCAGGTACCAGCGCATCTGGCGCGATGTTCATGTGATTCAACACCTGACCCATAATATCGCCGAAGATTGGACCGGCTACCGAGCCACCAAAGTGACGTCCGGCCTGCGGGTTGTTGACCATCACCACCAGCGCCACGCGTGGGTTACTCGCAGGGGCAACACCGGCCGTATAGTTGATATAACCGCCGTCGTATTTACCGCTCGGGCCCATTTTTTCAGCGGTACCCGTTTTAATCGCCAGTCGATAGCCCGGCACTGCGGCGCTTAATCCACTGCCGCCCGGCAAGGCGTCGCTTTCCATCATGTGTACTACGGTTTCGACGACGTTTTTATCCATCACGCGGGTGCCCAATACTGGCGGCGTGACTTTGGTGATCGAGAGAGGGCGATAAACGCCAAATGAGCCGATGGTGGCGTATTCACGGGCGATTTGCAGCGGCGTGACGCGCAGTCCATAACCAAACGCGAAAGTGGCGCGTTCGATATCGGCCCAGCGTTCGCGGTGCAGCGGGAAATATCCCGAGCTTTCGCCGCCGATACCAAGGTCAGTCGGTTTACCGAGCCCAAAGGCGTGATACTGGTCGACCAGTACCTGCGCAGGCATGGCCAACGCGATGTGTGAAACGCCGATGTCACTGGATTTTTGCAGCACGCCCGTAATCGTCAGTGCCGATTCATGACCTACGTCGCGAATCAAGTGGCCGTTAACCGTGTACGGGCGCGTGTCGAGCACCGTATCTGGACGAACAATCTTGTGCGCGAGGCCCGACATCACCACGAGAGGTTTAACCGTTGAACCCGGCTCGAAGCTGTCACTTATTGCCACATTTCGCATATCTTTTGGCTGCGTGCCGGCATAGTTGTTCGGGTTGAAAGAAGGGTAGGAGGCCATGCCCAGCACTTCGCCGGTATTGACGTCAACCATCACCGCCGCGCCCGAATCTGCCTGGTTCAGCATCACGCCTTTGCGCAGCGCAGCATAAACCACGTATTGCACATAGCTGTCGATACTCAGGTTTACCGTCGGTGGCTGCTGAGGCGGCACGTCTTTCAATATGCCAATCACGTTACCGTGACCATCCTGACGGTATTCGCGCATGCCCGGTTTGCCTTCGAGCAAAGTATTAAAGCCGCGCTCGATGCCGGTCAAACCTTCATTATCAGTACCGACTACGCCAACCAGATTGGCCGATGCCTCGCTCATTGGATAATAGCGGCTGTCATCGTGTTGCAGAATAATGCCGCCAAGATGCAGTTCGCCAATGTCTTTGGCGATGCCTTGTTCGATTTTTCTGCCGAGGAACACGAAGCGACGTTTAGGGTCACTGGTAATGGTCTGCTGGAGCTGAGACAGCGGCATGTCGAGCGCCGAGGCCAGATATTGCCATTTCGGGCTATTCAGATCGCTATGCAGCTGTTCGATACGGAAGGGGTCGGCAATAACATCTTTTGACGCCACGCTCAGCGCGAGAGGATGGCCGTTGCGATCGACAATAGTGCCGCGATCGGCAGGAATAATTTGTGTGCGTAATGAGCGTTGGTCGGCCTGACGCTCAAGCATGGGGCGGTTGAGCAGCTGTAAATAGCCTACGCGGCCCAGCAGCAGCGCCATACAGACGACGATCCCCAAACAAATCAACGCAAAACGCTTGGAATAAAAATGAGGTTGGGCGCTGTTTTTCTTGGGATTAGGCATCGATTACTTCGCAAAGTCGTTAAAATATTTTATCTTCTGCGGCTATCTTATAATAAGCAGTCGCAGTGATATGTTTATTTCAATTGCGCTTTGTAAGTAAATAAGAACAGCTTATTCGTGAGAGAGCCATTCATCGGCTTCGTCAAACATCTCTTCAAGCATTTGATTCAGCTGTGACTTTTCTTGCTTGCTGACGCCGTGGGTGCTCAGGCCGTTTGCCTGCATGGCTTTCACCTTGATTTCCGCATCGGGAAACATGCGATGAACACGTTTAGTCAGTTCCCGAGTGATCTTTTCACCGGCGTCAGGAATACGCGCCACGTTTCGTTTGTCGTAACTCAGTTCAACCCGCATAGCCGCTCTCTATTGTTTCTGGGGATATCATTTTTTGGAAATGTATTGTTTGTGGAAATGTGTTGCTCGAAATACGTTTTGCTTTCGTAACCTACAACGCGTTCTGAAAGGCTCAAATAGCACGACGATTTGACTGGATAAATATACAGCTAAATGAGCCGCGGGCCAAGCATTTTTCTGTGCTTTCGCCACTCACTCTGGCCGCACTTTGCGCCATTAAAGGTTGTTAAATCATTAACGCTCGCGCTTGCTAAAACGACTCACTCCGCGCCACAGTCCTGTCACCACCAAACCCAGCACGGAAGCATACATGCCGAGCTGAACGACCGAGCCTGCAAGGCCCAACTCCGGCGGCATTTCACCCTGAACGCTGCCATCGGCAAGGCGATGCTGCTCGGGAAAAGCCAGAAAATAGATAAACGACAGGCTGCCAATACCCAGTAAAAAGCTGCACAGCAGCCAATAAAGTTTTTTCAGCCCCTTGGCGCGCACGGCGATACTGGTCGCTGTCCCAAAGAGGATAACGATAAAAATAATCGCCAGAATCAGTAATACGACATCCTGTTTCATCGGCTGTGTCTCCCTTGTTCTTTCCACTGTCTGCAGCATTGCCAATGCGATACTAATCGTCTGACTCCCCCGAGGCAATCGTTAAACAGGAGAACTCTTATTGTTACAGGGATTTATTGGCTTTAGGATGGACGCTTAATGACGAAAAGGAGAGCACCATGGGATTTTGGAGAATACTGTTTACCATCATTTTACCTCCGCTGGGTGTACTACTTGGCAAAGGATTTGGCTGGGCGTTTATTATTAATATTATTCTGACGCTCTGCGGCTATTTCCCCGGACTTATTCACGGCTTTTGGGTACAAACTAAAAAGTCCTGATAGCCTGATGAAAAATTGATAGAAAAATAAAGAATTGATAGTAAATAAGCCCCTCCGCTGTTCAAAGCCGAGGGGCTTTTTCATTCTATGGCTTCAGGATTTTATACCTCTATCCTTTTACCTCAGCACGCTTATTTGCTTCAACGCGTTTCTTAATAGACGCTTTTGATAAAGGCCAGCAGGTCATCATTTAACTGATCCTGATGCGTTACCGCGAAGCCGTGCGGCGCGCCGTCATAAGTTTTCAGATGGGATTGAGTAATGATTTCGGCCGCCAGTTTGCCCGTCGCTTCAAAAGGAACCACCTGATCTGCGGTACCATGAATGATCAGCGCCGGCACGTCTACTTTGGTCAAATCGTTGCGGAAATCGGTTTCCGAGAAGGCCGTTACACAATCAATCGTGCCTTTCAGCGAGGCCAGCAGCGCAATATTCAGCGTTTGCGTCAGCACACCGTCAGAAACTTCCATGCCTTTATTCAGGCCGTAGAATGGCGTGGCAAAATCTTTGATAAACTGCGCGCGGTCTTTACGCAAACCGTCACGGATCCCTTCGAAAACAGCAGGTTCGACACCTTCCGGATGATCGGCGGTTTTGATAAAGATAGGGGTCACGGCACCCAGTAATACCAGGCTGCTGACACGATCGGTACCGTAATTACCAATATAACGCGCCACGTCGCCGCCACCCATCGAGAAACCGACCAGCGTAATATCGTGCAAATCCAGGTGCTCAATCAGGCCGTTGAGATCGGCGGCAAAGGTGTCGTAGTTATAGCCTTCCCATGGCTGATCCGAACGGCCAAAACCACGGCGGTCATAGGCAATAACGCGATAACCACGCTCTGCCAGAAACGTCATCTGGCTGTCCCACATATCGGCATCCAGCGGCCAACCGTGACTGAATACGATCGGTTTGCCCGTGCCCCAGTCCTTATAATAGATGTTGGTACCGTCTTGCGTTTTGAATAAGCTCATGAGGTTCCCTTATTTACCGTAGATTGTGGACATTTATCGAAATAGAGGACCGTATTTGTTGATCCGCTATTGTTTAGTCATGACATCTCGTCTGGCAATAACATTAGCCCTCTTGTATCAATAAAGATAAGGCAAAATTTTTGATAACTTGTTGAAAATTTATCAATAACTGCGTAATAGCATGGTCAACACGTTGCCAAAGATAAAATTATAGCCGCTCTTTTGAGAGTTGATAAAACGGCAAGATTTTGGGGGAAGTGCTTAATGTGGGACGATAAACCTTTCAGGCTATTAACATTTCTTCATAAATGAAATATATCTCTCATCATAAATAGCGAGATATTACTCTCTGTTTATTAAGGTTTTTTATTAGCCCTAAGTTTTAGTGAAATAAGCTTTGCTGGCACAATCGCCAATTATTTCCTATAACTTTACCTATCGTAGAATATTTATTTCATTTTCTTTGGGAGTAATCGTTTTGTCATCTACAGAACTGCATAAAGACCACTCTCAGGAATTATCACCGACCTTTATTATATTTATCGTCACTGTCGCAGGGCTGGTCGACGCCTGTTTTTATCTGCACAGCAAAGATCTGCTGGGCGTATATGTGACGGGCGATACTTCTAAAATGGCGCAATTTTCACAACAGGGTAATCTGCAAAAAGCCTTGCCCTTACTCGGAATTATCGCCGCCTTTTTAGCCAGCACTACGCTCGCCGCGTGGCTGGGAAATCGGCTGGGGCGCTATCGTGCGCCTTTGATTCTGTTTGTCGTCGCGCTGTTTATTCTTGCTACCTGGCCCGCCAGCGCCCCCGATTATCCGTACGGCGTGGTGCTGTCGCTGGTGGTAGCGATGGGTTTTCTCAATCAGGCCTGTAGCAATGAGCCGGGCGTCACTTTTATTACCGGCACGCTGGTCAAGCTCGGACGCGGTTTGGCGAAAGGTAACGTGCGTGAAAGTTTGCCTTTGGCCCTGCGCTGGCTTGCCTGGTTCGTAGCCGCTTTTGTCGGCGCGTTTCTCAATCAAAATGTTCCGGCCTACGCGCTGCCTCTCATCGCTATCTGGTGTCTGCTGTTGGCGGTGGCCAGCGTATTCACCCAGCACGCCATCCCGCAGCGCGCCCCGTCATCCCGTCATGTTGGGCGTTGAATAGGTTCGCGAAATCTTTCACGAGCACTTTTTTTTGCAAAAAATGGAGAAGAATTATGTCAGATTCATCATCCACCCGCTTTTCAAACCGTCTATCAAATACGGGCCCCGGCACGCCTGCTGGACCTACGCTGCCTGTTGCCGCCGAAAATCTCGACCCTAAATCTATTGATGTTGGCGGCGTAGAGCAGGGCAAAGTCAGTTTCGAGAACTGGAAGGGCGAGGCCGATCGCCCCGAGCCTGAGCCACCGGTGATTTTGCCGCCTGAAAAAAGGCTGGGCATTGCAGTTATTGGCCTGGGTCGATTGACGCTAAATCAAATCTTGCCCGCTTTTCGCCAGAGTTTGCATGCCCGGCCCGTCGCGCTGGTTTCCGGTCGTCCCGAAAAAGCCCGCGTGGTTGCCAAACAGTACGGCATTGAGGAGTCGTCGATTTATGGCTACGACGAAATCGAGCGCATGGCGGAAAATAAAGAAATCGACGCCGTATATGTGGTGACGCCAAATGGCCGCCACCGTGACCACGTGTTGGCCGCCGCCAAAGCGGGCAAGCACGTGCTGTGCGAAAAGCCGATGGCAAATAATTCCGCCGAAGCGCGCGAAATGGTTGATGCCTGCAAGCAGGCCGGCGTGAAGCTGATGATTGCCTATCGCTGCCAGTATGAATTATTTAACGTTGAGGCGGCGCGGCTGACGCAGTCGGGCGAGTTGGGCCGTCCACGCATTATTCACGCCACTAATACTCAGGTTCATGGCTCTGGCGAACAGTGGCGGATCCGCGCGGCACTCTCCGGCGGCGGCGCGTTACCTGATATCGGGCTTTATTGCCTGAACGGCGTGCGTACCATGCTGGGCGAAGATCCGATTGAAGTTTATGCCCAGATTGTGAATCCCGAAGGCGACGCGCGTTACGCCGAAGTTGAAGAGACTATCTCTTTCACGCTGCGTTTCCCGTCGGGCGTGATAGCCAACTGTGTGACCAGCTACGGCGCGCACGAGTGTAAAGATATGGAAATTCGCCTCGAAAAAGGGTGGGTTTCACTCGAAAATGCATTTGCCTACGCGGGCCAGCGAATGTATGTCGCCCAGCGGCATGGCAGCGGCGAGCAGGTGAACGAAATCCGCATTTCGCCAAAAAATCAGTTTACCCTTGAAATCGACCACTTTGCCGACGGCGTGTTAAGCAATAAAACTTTCCATACGCCTGGTGAAGAAGGGGTGCAGGACCACCTGCTGATGGAGGCGATTTATCGCTCTGCCCGCGAAGGATTGCCGGTCAAGATTGACCACGATTCGGCGCACAAGCCTCTTCCGGCAAGCCAGCGTTAGCGTGATCATGAAAAACTTTCCCTGCAATAAAACTGTCACCTTGTAGTGCTAGCGTTGAACGACTACAGGCTAATGGTTTGATTATAAGGGAAAGTTAATGAAAATTCGGTTAACGCTCGTTGCGATGACCCTGCTGATGGCTCAACAGGCGCAGGCAACTTCACTACCGCAGGCCGCGGCGCTGGCAAACGGCACCACGGCTGCGTCGGCCAGCACGGCTTATGACGCGCTTGAAAATCAGATTTCGCAGGCGACGATCAATGCGCTGAAAGGCAACGCGCCGTCGCTCAAACGCGAACAGTTAGAGAAAACCAAACAGACGGATACGCAAGCCGACCGCGCATGGTTGAAAGCGAGCGCTTACGATTTCCAGACCAAAGCCAATCAGCAAGCCGGTATTGCGCTGTTATCTGGCTTTAGTTCGCTGCCAGATTCCGTATTGAAAGCCAATTTGCAAACCGTTACCGAGATCAATCTCAACGCTTCGCAGGCCACCCGTCAAAAAGCGCTGACCGATGCCGAAGGGCAAAATTACCTCTACTTTCTTGCCGACGCGCTCGGACCGCGTCTTGGTAAAGCCTTCCTGACTGCCTATGATAAAGGCGAAATCGGCAAGGCCGCCGCGCTTATCAAGGCCAGCGAAGTCAGCACCAGCGCGGCTAAAAAGCACTTTAACTATGACCGTCCGTTTCTGATTAAAGGCAACACTATTCATCTGGTGCCAGATGACGCGGTAGTGAAAGACAACCAGCCGTATACCGCTGACGGCGGCTCTTTCCCGAGTGGCCACACCAATGCCGGTTACACCGATGCCCTGCTGCTGGCGCAAATGCTTCCCGAACGTTATGACGCGCTGGTTGAACGCGGCGCGCGTTACGGTTATTCACGCATCGTGCTTGGCGTGCATTATCCGCTCGATATTATGGGCTCGCGCATGCTTACCCAGCGCAACGTTGCGAATTATCTAAACGATCCGCGTTATCAGGCGCTGTTTAAGGAAGCCAGCGATCAGCTGCGCACCGCGTTGGAAAAAGAGTGCGGCACTTCGCTTGTCGAATGTTCTAAAACTGACGCCAAAGACGATCCTTATCGTTCGGCAGATATGAAGCAATTCTACCGCTTCTCAATGAGTTATAACCTGCCGAAGTATTCCGAAAAAGCGACGCGCGTTTCCGTTCCGCAAGGTGCCGAAGTGCTGTTGCAGACTGCGTTACCTAATTTGTCGGCCGCGCAGCGCCGTCAGTTGATGATTAATAGCGCCTTGCCGGCCGGTTATCCGCTCTCGGGTTCAACCCCGGAACAGGCATTCTGGCAGCGCCTCGATCTCCCCGCCGCGTTCGCAATGGCGAAGCATAAAAGCTGAATACGCTTTTAAATCGTGCTTATACGTGACTAGACTGCACCCCAAAAGTTGGATACACGACTGAGTAAGGTGCAGTTCTGTGATATTACATTACCGGTCGATGGTAGGCCGGATAACGCTCCTACTTTACTTTAAAGAGAGCACTAACAAAGGCTATATTTAAGTTAAAGATACAAACATATTCCTTTTGTCCCCCAGAAGTTACTTTATTAATCGCCTTGATGCTTTTGAGAAGATAACGCTTTTTTTCAGCAAATGTAGTTTCGATAAACGGTGCGCCACATATATCATCAATGTTTTTAAGATCAACATATTTCAATACTTCTAATGGGCTTTTAGGCAAGGCATAGGCCATAGCTATGTTTAGACCTTCCTGGAAAAACGTTGTATCCAAAAATGGCTTTTTATTTAATATCGGGTAAAGGGTTATCCAGCGTGTCTTACCCTTAGAAATGTATTTCAACACTCGATCATAATCCACGTCTGATAAATTCTTGCCGTCGTTATCTTTTGAAGCTGCAATGACTTTATCAAACAAAGCTTGTTCTGTGGATTTAGAGTTGTTTAATGAGCAGGATGAAAAAAACAGTATAAATATAAATACAATAAAAATTTTCATTTCACGATTAACTCCTTGTCAGCACTCTCTGCAATTTTTCTTTTAACATCTAATGATGCGAAGATGTATCCATTTTAATTTGTTAAAATAAAAACCTCATATACAGTTAAGTATATAAATCTACTGGAGCAGCCCCCAGAATAATTGATGTACATCAAGAAAAAGTCGTCTGTAATTATTAAAGATTAATAAAAGCAATTTTGTTGATGAGGTATTTAGGGTAAATCTTGAGGCCACGATGACTTTCTTTATATTAATAAAAAGCATTAATTAAGCGTCAAACGCGACAACAGGCTATAGTCGATATCTAAACAAACACGTTATGGAGATCAGCTTTTATGGTAGATATCGTTAACGATCCGACAATTCCGGCCGCGCCTATCTTGCACTTGCTGTGCGGGAAAATAGCCTCCGGAAAATCCACTTTGGCGGCGCAGTTAGCGACGCAGGCGGGGACGATTATTATCAGCGAAGATCGTTGGTTGTCGCAGCTTTATAGTGACGAAATGCATTCGGTCGCTGACTATGCGCGCTGTGCCGAAAAACTCAAAAATGCCATGAAACCGCATCTGATTACGCTGTTGACGGCGGGGATTTCCATCGTGCTGGATTTTCCAGCCAATACGCTGGCGAGTCGGGAATGGATGATGAGTATTATTACGGCCACGGGTGCCGATAATCGCCTGCATTATTTAAACGTCGCGGATGAAGTCTGCAAAGCGCGTTTGCACACCAGAAATGAGGCGGGTGAGCATGATTTTTCGGCCACCGATGAGCAGTTTGCTGTCATCTCGCGTTACTTTGTCGAGCCGCAAGAGGCCGAAGGTTTTACGTTAGTTGTACACGAATAAGCCGAACGCGCCGATAAGCGCATCATCCTGATAGAATTTTTTTATCTCAATAACCCTTATTAAGAGGTAAAAAAATTCTTAGCGTTTTGCTTTATAACCCGCCATCCGTTCTCAATATTCCGCCTTTTAAATCTATTAAATATCTTTTCTTTCAATAAGGTGCCGCGACTTAGCCTTTTACGCTATTTGCCAGGCCATTTAGTGAATAATCTTACCTTTCCTCTTTTTCATTAGCCCTTTAGCCTAGGTTCGACGATAAACCTTACGCGGCGCCACCCTTCACAAAATCAGCGCGCCATGCTTATACTGTATAAATAACCAGTATAACATGGAGGCCTATTATGATTCTTTCACGCCCGGCGATTTCGCCTATTAAGCTTACGATTCCTCTTTTTCAAGATAGAGTGCCTGCGGGCTTTCCCAGCCCTGCGCAGGACTATATTGAAAAAGATATAGATTTAAACAGATTGTGCATTTCTCATCCCGCAGCAACCTATTTTGTGATGGCGACGGGGCTATCAATGATAGATGCCGGTATTTACGAAGGTTCGATGCTGGTGGTCGATCGCAGCCTTCAGCCCAAACACGGCGATATTATTATTGCCTCGATAGCCGGCGAATACACCGTTAAACGTCTCTGCACCCATCCCATAGTTAAGCTCGAATCAATGAATCCCAACTTTCCTCCCATACTCCTTCACGACGGCGGCGACGAACTCGAAATTTTCGGCGTGGTGACTTTCAGCATTAACGGTTTTCAATAATGTTCGCGCTTGCTGACGTAAATTCATTTTATGCCAGCTGCGAAACTGTCTTCAGGCCGGATTTGAAAGGGCGTCCGGTGGTAGTTCTCTCGAACAACGACGGTTGCGTCATTGCGCGTAGCAAAGAAGCCAAGCAGCTCGGCATTCCAATGGGGGCGCCGTTCTTTAAAATACGCCGCGAATGTGAACAGAAAAATGTGGTGATTTTTAGCAGCAATTACGCGCTGTACGCCAATATGTCGCATCGTGTCATGACCATACTTGAGGACATTTCGCCCGCCGTCGAGATCTATTCTATTGATGAAGCCTTTCTGAATTTGACCGGCGTCAGTAACTGTCAGAATCTCGAAGATTTTGGCCGCGAAGTAAAAGAAAAGGTCTATAAATGGACTGGCCTAACGATGGGGGTCGGGATTGGTCCGACCAAGACGCTGGCCAAGCTGGCTAACCACGCGGCGAAAAAGTGGACTAAGGCGGAAGGTGTCGTCGACATCTCGTTGTTGGCTCGTCAACGAAAACTAATGGCGCTGGTGAACGTGCAGGATGTGTGGGGCGTAGGTCGCAGAATAGGAAAACGGCTTGAGGCGATGGGAATTACCACCGCGCTCCAGCTCGCCGATGCGCCTACCGAGCTTATCCGCAAACATTTTAGCGTCGTGCTTGAACGCACGGTGCGCGAACTGCGTGGCGAGCCCTGTCTGGAAATGGAAGAAATGGCGCCGACCAAGCAGCAGATTGTTTGCTCGCGATCGTTTGGCGATCGCGTTTCTCAATACCAGCTGATGCGTGAAGCCATCTGTTCACACGCCTCTCGAGCGGCTGTAAAGCTGCGCAAAGAGCATCAATATTGTCGCCATATTTCCGCCTTCGTTAAAACAAGCCCCTTTACACCCGGTGAAGTTTACTACGGTAATACGGCTTCAACGCGCGTCGAAACACCGACTCAGGATACGCGAGACATTATTGCCGCCGCGACAAAATGCCTGGACGCCGTCTGGCAGGAAGGGCATCGGTTTCAAAAATGCGGCGTGATGCTCGGCGACTTTTACAGTCAGGGCGTGGCTCAACTCACTCTTTTTAATGAGAATCCGCCGCGCGCCAACAGTGAAAAACTTATGGCCGCGCTCGACAAAATACACAGCGACAGCGACGCCCGCGTCTGGTTTGCCGGACAGGGCATAGAAAAATCCTGGGAAATGAAGCGCGAGATGTTGTCACCGGCTTATACCACACGTTTTAAAGATTTAATGAAAGTGAAGCTTTAAGCTGTTTCTCTCTGTTTTCTAAAGTAAAGAAACGGAGAAGGCGATAAACAGGGGCGCCAGCAGAGACAGCACAAAGCCGCTGATAATGGCGTGTTTGATATATTCCTCGTGACAGTTTTGTTTAATAAACGGCAGCGCTAAATCAAGCGCTGCCGCTCCAGATATGCCAATCGCGCTTTGTGGCTGCCTTTTACCCAGAAAATAGAGAAAAATAATGCTAAACATCTCTCTGAAAAAATCGGTCATAAAGGCCATTGCGCCCATTTCGGGTGAGACCAATGATTTTACCATCGGACCAGACAGTGAAAACCAGCCAAAACCGCTCGCGACGACCATTGATTCGACGAAAGAATAGGGTCTTACTTGCGCAAAAATCAGCACGGCAATAAGCGTTCCGGCGAGGGTCAGCGCAGGTAAGGCGAGAAGCCGTCGATTAATGCTCGAAAGTTTAAAATTCACCAAATCCATGCCGACCAGAAAAATAAGCAGGTATAGCAAATAGTGACTCGAAATATGGCTCGCTGCCAATTTAGTATGGATGTAGGGATAAACCAGTAAACCCAAGCAAAACGAACCGCCTGCTTTAGCGCAGCCATAAAATGGCGCAAAGAAGCTGGCAAAACCTTTGCCTCTCTCTACGACGCTGTTTCGTTTTATAAGCAATAAAAAAGTAATGAGAGAAATTAAACCAGAGAGCAGCAGTGCGTTTATTACAATATCTACACTGGTCTCTTTATTAATAAATACTTGACCAAACTCCACGCCCATGACAAATAACAGCAGCATAACGATTCCTGACAAGCAGGAAAGGCAGGCCTGACGATAAGAGGCTTTTATCCTATTGCCGAAAAAGTAACCCAGAGATAATAAAAAGATTACCGCAAATACGGAAAGCAATGACTCCTTCATTTTTGTCTCTTTATTAATTTAACATTAAAAATAACTTATTATATTGGCGGCGGGAGAGGGTGTTATTATTATAATTGACGACTCATTGAGTCAATCAATATCGGCTTTTATTTTCTTGCATTACCTACGGTTATATTTCATGACAATAAAATTGTTAATTAATATATGACAAAATTATAAACGTGCGTGCATGCTTTCGGTTAATTACAAACACGATATAAATGATTACCTCTTATCATGTTCAACAGCATCCCATAAGGTGGGACAAAGTTGGACAGGTACCCGCCCTTAACTCCCTGTTTTTAATGTGGGAAAGGGCAACGTTTCGTAAGATTTGCTGCATTTACTTAGTATTTGCTATTGCGTATGATTCTCATTCTTTTTATCAGCTTTCGTCGTGGATCATTCTGGCGGGGGCCGTTTAATCCTTGATGGAGTCAAGAATGAAATCTTTGTTCAGCGCACGTAAAGCCGCGGTCGCGGTTGCCGTTATCGCCACTTTTGGTCTGACTGCCTGTCAGGCGCCGGCAAAAAATGCCGCCGCTTCCCATGCTTCTACCGCGACGACGGTTGCGCCAAAACCTGTTAACACTCAGGTTACCCAGCGCGTATTAGGCGATGGCCTGTACGAGATGGCATATCTCTCTGAATCAAAAGCGCTTTATGTTGCCAGCGCGCAGTCATTTAAAGACGTTAACGGCGGCATGCTGTATCGCCTTGATCCAACAACGTTAAAAACCACCGCCGAAACGCATACCGATCTTAAAAACTTCGCGATGGCTGCAGACTCTGACGGTAGCGTGTTCTACACCACCAACTCGCTGGACGGCGGCATCTCAAAAGTTGACGCCAAAACCGGTAAAGTATTGCAGCACCTGAACTTTAATGAGAAAGCAAAAGATGGCGACCCGATTCCGGCGCGCGAAATCTTCCTGCATAACGGCCTGTTGTACATCGGCGGCGTGAGCGATAACGGCATGATCTGGGTGGTCGATGCCAAAACCATGAAGCTGAAAAAACGTATCGCCAACGCGGGCAAATGGGTAACCGGGATTATTTACTCCTCCGCGACCGATAAAATTTATGCTGCAAACGGCGGCGGCGAAATCCTGGTTATCAATCCGCACACCTATAAAATTGCCAAGCGCCTGACGCCAGCTGACGGCAAAGCCTATCTGTTCCTGAACATGGCAGAAGATCCGGCAACCGGCCGCCTATTCGTGACCGACGATTCCAAAGCCAAAACTACGCTGGTATTTGACGAGCGCAGCGGCAAAGTTATCAAACGTATCGAAGGCGATGCGCTGGGCATTAAATTTAACCCGACCCGCAACGAAATTTACATCAGCCAGCGCGAATCGAAAAAAGTGTTGCAGCTTGATGCCACCACTTATGCCGTGAAAAACAGCTGGTCCTTCGAGACACATCCAAACAGCCTGCTGGTATCTCCAGACGGCCAGACGCTGTACGTTTCTCTGAAACAGGATTTCAACAAAGATAGCAGCACCAAAGGTCCAGACAGCGTAGCGCGTATTGCTCTGAAATAACCTTTTCGAGGCGGTTAATTCCGCCTTTTTAGCAGGGGACAGGGAGACGTCCCCTGACGTATTCGGAAAGTCTGACATTCATCTCCCTTTCGTTATCAGTTATATTGTTACGTAGGTCACAAACCATTAGTTGCAAAACATTCGATAGGAAGACGTTGTCCATGATTAATCGTTATACGTTGGTTGCCTTTACGGCAGCACTCGCGCTGACCGGATGCGCAAAAATTACCGCTGCCACCTCGGCTGCCGGTTCCGCTGCTCATGCAGCTTTGGTGCCTTCTCAACCCGATGCTCCCGATTTTTCAAGCGGTCCAACCGCGATAACTGTCACCCACATTCGCACGTTGGCTGACGACGGCGCGCCTATTTATGTCACCGTTGACGGTACCGACGCCGGTATTCTTGCCGCCGGACAAACCGTGGTTCTGCATCTGCCTGCGGCCAAACACAAGATTGGCGGCTATGCGCGTTCACTGATTGGTCGCGTCACCATTGCGCCAGTTGAAGTGACTTCAACCACCAATACCGTTCAGCACGTCAATTACTCTGTGACCAACGCCGCGCCTGCGTTTAAAAAACGTCCAGCGACGCCGGTAGTGACCGTTTCAAACGATCCTGAGCCAGCGCCTGCCGCCAAGCCAGCGACCCCTGCTGCGCCAGCGACGACGACACCTGCGACGACAGCGCCAGCCACGGCGACCCCAGCAGCGACCACGCCAGCGACGACCACAACGACACCCGCCGCGACCAGCACGGTGCCTTCAGCCCCAACCACTATCACCACCCCGGCGACGTCTTCCGCGACTTCGACGACAACCACGACACCAAGTACGACATCAAGTACTACAGCCACGACGCCGAGTACCACGACGACAACTCCAGCTACAACCACAACGACCACTCCAGCGACGACCACGACGCCGAGTACAACAACCACGACACCAGCGACAACGACGACGCCGAGCGAGTAAAACGCGACGTGTGCAACAAATAGTGAAACGGATGCTGCATCTCGAAAGGCTTGCTGCTATACTGTATATAATTACAGTATAGAGAGGTGCGTCATGGCTGTTGAAACAAAATTTGTTGTCGTCAGAAAAGGTGAAGAGAAAATGACATTTGCCAGCAAGAAAGAAGCAGACGCCTACGACAAAATGCTCGACATGGCAGAAGCTTTCACCGACTGGCTGTTAGAAAGCAAGCTTCAGCTAGACGAAGAGCAGGCCGAAAATATGGCGCTGTTCCTTGCCGAGCAAAAAGACGCGGTCCAGCATATTCTGCGTACCAGCAAGGTGCCCGATGCCACCAGCCTTGCAGCTAGCGTAGACAAAGCAAGTGCTGCTGAGAAGCCTGCTAAAGCAGACGCCAAAAATGTCGATGTTGAAGATGCCGAAGCCGAAGAAAGCGGTAAAAAAATCCGCGCCGTAAAAGCTGCGTGATGTAACGGTCGTTGACGTCAAAAAACCCGCCTTTCTCCACGAAATGGCGGGTTTTTTATTATCGTTTTTAAGATACAAATTCTTGATAGCCTAACTCTAAATAATTATAAAAATAATCTGCAATTTTTATTTATTAACTTTGCGCCACCTCAAATATAACTTTTTCTTATGGCTGGCTTAAGGATTAATAAACTAATAAAACGTTGCAGTTATCTCTAGATGATGTATGCAATAAAGAGCGTAAACAATGGGCTACCTTATGCCTAAAGTGGAAAATTAAATTAAGAGTTTGTGTTTTGTTATCCACTGATTAATTGACATAAAATTTACAATACTTTAATTAAACTTAGAACTAATCCTATTAAAATAAATAATTCAGGATTGATTCCACTTTAAACCTAATAATACTCGGTAACCGACTATATTTATGTGTTACAAGAGGTAGGTATTGATGAATTCATCTTTGCTATAAAGCACGGCTATTGAATCAAAAGGGGCGGCATATGTTGAGAATGTTGATTAAAAGAAAGAAGGCCAGAACGCACACGGAAGATCGCCGCCTGGCGCTGGTGCTGGCGACGACCGCCGGTACACTTAACGCGATGGCGCTGGGCGCTTTCGGTTTTTTTCCGTCGCATATGACGGGCAATACTTCACAGCTTTCATCTGAGGTTTCCAATACCGATTTTAGCGATATCCTTTTTCTTTCTTCGATCATTTTAGCCTTCGTGGTGGGGTCGGTCACTTCGCGGCTACTGGCAATTAGCGGTACCAAGAATAATATTCGAACTATTTTTAGCCTTATTCTCTTGATGGAAGGGATGCTGCTGGTCGGAACATCAGTGTTTGAAATAATGTTTTTCTCGCATAAAAATAATCAGGAGATCATTATTTTTCTCGCCTTCCTGATGGGCGTACATAATTCAACCTCGACGCAATTATCGAATGGCCGCGTGCGTTCAACACATATAACCGGCACGTTAACCGACATTGGTATCGCCTTCGGTTCTGTCGTCGCCACCATTTTCAGACGCGACCCTTCAAAACAGATTAAGGCCCAACGTAGTCAGTTGGTCACCCATTTAGTGACTTTGATTTCATTTATGCTGGGCGGCATCGCCGGACTCTTGCTGTATAAACAGTTTGGTTTTAATTCGATGGCCGCTGTCGGGATATTCCTGGTGCTGGTGGCAATCAGCTCAATTACCGTGACTATTTTGGTCGCCAAGAAAAGGCTGCTGAAGCCGCACTATTTGCTGTAATTAATCCCCCTTTCTAGCATGCAAAAAAGCCGGTAATGAAAATTATCGGCTTTTTTTAGACGCTTAGACATTAGAGGCTTAGACAAGAGGGGAAACTGTCAGGCGACAGCATCTCTTGGCTGCTCAATCAGATGATTGGCATACAGGCTAGCGACCCATTTCACCCCTTTCGAAGTAAAACGCGCCTGCGAGAAGGCGTGCAGGTTTTCACCCACGCCTGCCCGCAGCGTAAAGTAGCCCGCCTGCATATAATGCTGATGTGGCGTCAACACGCCGCTGGCGCGGTACATGATGTTGCGCTCAAGCAAAAACTGACGGAAGTCAGGCTCTTTAACCTTCAGCATTTTGCACAGCTGGCGAAAGCCCATTGAGTCTTCAACCTGCACAAAACGGTCAAAGAATTCGGCCTTTGGGCTGGAGAGCGCTAACTGCTGCTCGGCTGCCTGACGCTGCTCGAACTGCTCGGCCCATGCGCGCGCCGCCGCCGCCGGATTGGTAAAATCGGGCAGGTGCGCCGTTTTTTCACGCTCTTGCCAGTTATCCAGCAGTTCGGCAGTAAAGCCCGGCGAAAGGCGAGCGACGGCCAGCAACGAGTCTCGTTTGTTCAGCCAGTATTCCTGACGCATCTCTCCATCACGCTCATAATGGCTAACCGTGATCGGCTGCGAAAGGCGCTGTGCCGTTTCCAGACTTTTAATCAAACGTTTAACTTCACCGTGAGAAATACCAATCATACGGGCAATCTCGCGGCTGCTCATCGTGACTGACTGATTCAGAGAATTCAGGTGTTCTGTCGAAATCATCATAGGCCTCACCACTTACGGACTTTATCGATACCCTAGCAGGCAGTAGAAATATTATACAACTACCTGTTCAAATATCCAGTACTTTTTTTAATCGATTCTATAACAGTAACGACTAAAAAGAGGCGAGGCGAAGAGGAAAACGGCGCGCGTTTAACCCTTTGAATCTGCGAATTTATTCGACCTTTCCACGAAACACCCAAAACGACCAGCTGTTATAAATCAGCGTAAGTGGCATGACAATAGCAATGCCAGTGAGGATAAAAGACTGGGTCGCGGGCGAGGCGGAAGCCTGTTGCAGCGTGATAACGTTCGGGATCAGCCACGGATAAATCGCGGCAACCACCACGCCGAGCAGGCAGGTCATCAGCAGCAGCGCGGCAATCAGCGGCAGTATCAAACGCTGGCTAAACAGCAGCAGCGCGACGACAAAACACAGCGCCAGACTCGCCAGCAGTAAAATTTTGCCGCCCGCATACTGCCACGCCATGGCGGGATAAGCCGGATGCAGACAGCCCAAGGCGACGAAAGCGGCGATCGTCAGGCCCAAAAATAGCAGCGCGAGACGGCTGGCGCGCTGGCCTATGTTGCCTCTTAAGCGCCAACGCACCCAACCACAGCCTAATAATAGATAACTTGCGACCACCGCGACGCCGCAAAGTAGGGGGAAAGGGGCAATCCACGCGAGAGGTCCGCTGGGCAGCAGGCCGTCTATCACTACGCCCGCCATGATTCCCTGAAAAAAAGCGGCCAGCAGCGACGAAAGGATAAATACCACATCCTGCATCAAGCGAAAGCGCGACGAAGCATGGCTGCGATATTGCAACGCGACGGCGCGGCCAAACAGTGCCAGCAGCATAATAAAGAGGGGAAGATAAAGTCCTGTAAACATGAGGCTGTAAGCCGCCGGAAACAGCGCCAGCAGGCCACCGGCAAACAGCACCAGCCAGGTTTCGTTGGCGTCCCACACGGGCAAAATCGAGGCAACCAGGCGCCGTCGATCGTCCTGATCGGTAAAGAGGGCAAACAGCATGCCGACGCCCAAATCTGCGCCGTCCAGCAAGATGTACATCAGCAGCGAAAATATCACCACGGCGGCGCAAAGATTGACGACATCGAAGCTCATGACGCCTCCCCCTGTTTGTAAGGCTGCGGCGAGTTAACGTAATGCAGGAAATAAGCCATCCCCGAGATAAAAGCCACCAGATAAATCAGCAGGATGCTGATAAACGAGGCGATAACCCACGAAGAGGGCAGCGCCGAGAAGCTGTGTTCGGTGCGCAGCAGGCCCCAAACGGTCCACGGCTGGCGACCCGTTTCCGTCACCACCCAACCCGCCAGCATGGCAAAAAATCCTGCGGGCGTTAGCAGCACCAGAAATTTGAGTAATAAAGGTGAGTCGAACAGCCGCCGCCGAAATCTGAGGATTGCCGCGCAAAGGCTGGCCGCCAGCATCAGTAATCCTAAACCGACCATCATCCGAAACGCATAAAACACCGTCGCCACGTGGGGGATATCCTGCGCAGGAAATTCGCTGAGGCTCTTAATATGGCTGTGTAAATCGTGGCGCAGATAAAGTGACGCGATTTCAGGGATCGCTATCTGCGCCCGATTGCGCTGCGCCTGTTGGTCTGGGATCGCAAACAGCCGCAGCGGTTCACCTTCACCCGGCGGCGGCTGATGCCAGCTTCCTTCCATCGCCGCCACTTTTTGCGGTTGATATTGCAAGGTATTTTCGCCGTGCAGGTCACCTATCACGATTTGCAGCGGCATAAGAAACAGCAGCAGCCAGAGCGAAAAAGAGAGCATGTTTTTGGCGCTCGCCGGTTGCAAACCCTTTATCAAGCGCCACGCGCCGACGCCCGCCACCAAGCTGGCCGTGGCAATCAGCGCGGCCAGCACCATGTGCATAAAGCGCCACGGAAACGACGGCGCCTGAAGAATCGTCAGCCAGCTTTGCGGATGAAAATTGCCCGCCGCATCGCGGATAAAACCGGTAGGCGTGTGCATCCACGAATTGGCGGCCAAAATCCAGAATGCGCTAATCAGCGCGCCAATCGCCACCATGCAGGTGACAAAAAAGTGCAGTTTCGGGCCGATGCGATCCATACCCAGAATCATCACCCCCGTCAGCGCCGACTCCAGAAAAAACGCCACTAGCACTTCATAAAACATCAGCGGGCCAAGCACGCCGCCGGTTTGTCTGGCAAAAGGCCCCCAATTGGTGCCGAACTGAAACTCCATGACCACGCCCGACACGGCACCTACCGCCACTGAAAGCGCAAACAGCTTGAGCCAAAAACGATAGGTTTCAAGAACGTGGCGATCTTTACGCCACAGCCACAGTGCTTCCAGAAACACCAGAAACGGCGACATTCCCAGCGCAAACGCCGCCAGAATAATGTGTAACCCCATCGTAGTGGCAAACTGCCCGCGCGAAAGCAGCAGCGTCAGGTCGGCATCGAGCATTTTATCTAAATTCCTGTCCCTTTGGTTTGTACGGTTATCGAAAGCATTTAGAAACAAGCATAGCTGCTGATTCGCTTTCTGAAACAAACAATCATCTACCGGAAAGCCGCCTTTCAGCATAAAGTTGATTTAACGACTACACTTGTTTATTCATTAATATTTAAGGTAAACAATAGGTTATATGTAACCGGGAGAAGTAGAAATGAAACACAACGACATACTTTCAAATCCGGCGAAAAATAAAGGCACGGCTTTTAACCAGCAGGAACGCAAAAAATATCAGCTTGAAGGGATGATTCCCGGCGCAGAAGAGAACCTCGAGCGGCAGATTTCCCGCGTGCTCGAACATCTGGCGGCCAAACCTGACGAGCTGGAACAGTTTATCTATCTGCAAGAGTTGAGCGATCGTAACCAGACGCTGTTCTATGCCGTAATGATGCGCGACCCGGCCCGATTTATGCCGATAATCTACGATCCGACCATCGCCAAAGCGTGCCTGACCTATGGGCAAATATTCCGCCAGCCGCAGGGCATGTATCTGAATAAAAACATGAAAGGGCGGATGAAGGAGGTGTTGTCGCACTGGCCCGAAAAAGTACGCTTTATCTGTAT
The DNA here is from genome assembly GCF_036663475.1 of Rouxiella sp. T17. Classification (NCBI taxonomy): domain Bacteria; kingdom Pseudomonadati; phylum Pseudomonadota; class Gammaproteobacteria; order Enterobacterales; family Yersiniaceae; genus Rouxiella; species Rouxiella sp. T17. The sequence continues at coordinate 163,149 of NZ_JAWUEA010000037.1, forward strand.
CTCCTCCGGTGGACGTATTCTCGGCCTTGGCGATATTGGCCTTAACGGCGCGCCCATCCCGATAGGCAAGCTACAACTTTATACCGCCTGCGCCGCGATTCCTCCGCAGGCTTTACTGCCGATCCATTTTGATCTCGGCACGACCAACGAGGCGTTGCGCGCCGATGCGCACTATCTTGGCCTGCGCGAAGCTCCTCCAGATGAGAGTGAAATCGATGCGCTGATGGACGAATTTATGCGCGCCGCCAATGAAGTGTTTCCGGGCGTTTGCGTGCATTTTGAGGACTGGAAAGGCAGCGACGCCATTCGCCTGCTTGAACGTTATCGTGAGCAGTATTGCGTATTCAACGATGACATTCAGGGCACCGCGAGCGTCACGCTGGCCGGTTTGTTAACCGCGCTGAAAATCAAGGGTGAAAAATTGGTCGACCAGCGTATTTTGTTCGCCGGTGCAGGTTCGGCGGGCACAGGAATTGCGCAGATGCTGGTGCAGGCGATGCAGCACGAGGGGTTGGACGAAGAGGGCGCGCGTGCGCAAATTACGCTTTTTGATGTCAACGGCGTAATCAGCGAGCAAAGGGATGATTTAAATCAGGCGCAGCAGCCTTTTGCGAAACAGCTTTCGCCAAAAGACGATTTTCAGAAAATTGTAGAGCAGGTGCAGCCGACCATTCTGATTGGCGTCAGCACGGTGGGCGGAATGTTTAGCGAGCACGTGGTCAAAACGATATATAAACAGTGCCAACGGCCGATTATTTTCCCACTGTCGAACCCGACTGACTGCGCCGAAGCCACGCCGGAACAGCTTTATCAGTGGACCGACGGCAACGCGCTGGTGGCGTGCGGCGTGCAGTTTGACGACGTGACGCTTGACGATAAAACCTTCCATCCTGGTCAGGCCAATAATGTCTACATTTTTCCGGCGCTGGCCTTGGCGGTTTACGCAACGCGGCCTGAACGCATCACCGATGAGATGTTTATCGCCGCCGCGCACGGCTGTGCCGATCAGGTTAGCGCAGGTCAGCGCGAGCAAAGCATGCTCTATCCGCCGCAAAAAAATATTCTCGAGGTAGAAATCACCACGGCAGTGCGCATTGCCGAGCATATTTTTTCTCATGATGCGGCCACGGTAAAACGTCCAAAAGATTTACGGGCGTGGATCGAAAGCCTGCTTTATCGCCCCGAATATGCTGATTCAGAAAAGTAGCCGTTAAAAAGTGGCCGTATTCTATCAACCATAATCTGAAAGATTAATGAGCTCGGCTCATAAGCCCTTTCAGGACGAGATAGGCCACATCTGCTGAAAATCAGGCTATGGTTATAGGGTCCACCATTCTAATAATTCCAAAATTCTGCCTTCCTTAATCACAACTCGGGTAACTATCCACCGAATCGACCTATGTCGGGAGTTTGAACATGAAAACGATCGGATTTGCTGCTTACGATACTGAAACGCCTTTGGCCCCTTTCGAATTCGAAAGACGTGGCCTGCGTGCAAATGATGTCGCGATGGAAATTTTGTACTGTGGCGTTTGCCACTCTGACCTGCATACCGCCCGCAATGACTGGGGATGGAGCTACTATCCGATAGTGCCGGGCCACGAAATTGTGGGCCGCGTAACGCAGGTTGGCGCGTCGGTTTCCAAATTTAAAGTCGGCGATAGCGTGGCCGTGGGCTGTATGGTCGACAGCTGCCAAGAGTGCGATCAGTGTAAAAAAGGCGAAGAGCAGCTGTGCCGCGAAGGCATGACCGGCACTTATGCAGGCTATGATCGCGTGACCAAAGAGCCGACGCAGGGCGGTTATTCCAAGCATTTAGTGGTGCGCGAAGAGTTCTGTCTAAGCGTTTCCGACCAGCTGGATCTCGCCAAAGCCGCGCCGTTACTCTGCGCCGGTATTACCACCTGGTCGCCGCTGAAAACCTGGAACGTGGGCGAAGGCAGCCGCGTAGGCGTAATTGGTTTGGGCGGGTTGGGCCACATGGCGGTCAAACTGGCGGTCGGGCTGGGCGCAGACGTGACGGTTATCAGCCGCACCAAAGATAAAGAAGCCGACGCGCTGGCGCTGGGTGCAAATCGTCTGCTGGCGTCGAGCGACAACGACGCCATGGGTCAGGCTGCCAATCATTTTGATTTGATCATCGATACCGTGCCGGTAAAACACGATTTGATGCCTTATCTGGCGCTGCTTGACGTCGACGCGACGCTGGTATTGGTCGGACAGGTCGGACCGCTTGAAGAGCTGAGCACCGTGCCGCTGTTAATGGGGCGTCGTCGCGTGGCGGGTTCACCTATCGGCGGAATTAAAGAAACGCAGGAGATGCTGGATTTCTGTGCCGAGCACAATATTTTGCCTGACTGTGAAATGATCCGCATGGATGAAATCAATGAGGCTTTCGAACGAATGGAAAAAGCCGACGTACGTTATCGTTTCGTGATTGATATGGCTTCGCTAGAAGCCCCGGCGACAGCCTGATTTTCATAGAAACCTGACTTTCATATAGTAATAAGCCCGCGAAATAGCGGGCTTTTTTATTTACTAGTAGGATTTAGTAGGATTACTGATTAGCGTGAACCAAACTTGTCCTGCGATTTGTTTTTCAAATCAGTGGCTTTGTCGGCGATTTTATCCGTCATGCCCTCATCTTTCGATTGATCCATTCTCTCTTTGTCATACTGATCGCTTTCCAGCCGATCTTTATCCACCGTACTGCGATCGAAATCAGGATCCGTTGTGCGTGGCGCGCCGCCCGCAGGAGAAATATTATCCAGCTCTCTGGCAAACTCGGTGTCTGTATGAATCCGCGTGGTATCGTCTTCGTCATCCAGCACGCTGCCGCGATCTGCCGCGCCTTCCCTAAAACTGTTCGGCGAGGTGCGGTCGATATCAACCTCTTGATGACGTACAGAATCTTTAACGGTTTCAACGCGATCGGTCACGTCTTTGCGCACCACAACCTCTTCTTTAATGTGCGCAGTTTTGTTAATCACCGGCTGCTCGTGAGACTCGGCAATTTCGACGGTTTTTTCTGACCAATCAATGCTATTTGACGCGCCTGGCTCATTGACGGCACGACGGAAAATGTCGGCGTGCTGTTCCTGAAGCGAGATATCTTCCGACACCTGATCGGTCACGGTGTATCGACGAACGCGGGTTGAACCTTCACTGACCAGACGCTTTCCGACCTCAAGACGTTCCTCGGCCAGACGCAGCACGTCGGCTTCACTTTCATCGCCAGTTAACGAAGCGCGAAGGGGAACCGTTTTATTGTCAGGGTAACTGTCATCATGATGAGGATTATCAACGGTATAGGAGTCCTGAACGGGCTCAAGTGCATCGAGCTCTTTCTTGTCTTCGGTCAGCGGACGCGAATCAGAAATCGCCGGCGAGGTAATATCGGCATTACCGTACTGGTTGTCGGCGACATCCGCCGCACCGAATTCTTTATCTGTACTGCTAAATTCTTTATCCGTTGAGCCAAACGGCTTATCTGTACCGCCAAATTCTTTATCGGCAGCGCCGTACTGCGTGTCGGCAGGAGAATCGGTGGTCAGATTGCCAAATCCGCGATTCGGCATATCGACGGTATCATGGGCATCAAGAATACCGAGCGCGCGCGGCAGCTCCTCTTCTTTGGCTTTTAGCGTCAGCACAACGCCGCCGGATTTCATGGCGTCTTCATAAACGGCGGCCTGAGATTCATCCACAGTATCGCCAAATAGCCGCTGCCAAAGCCCGGGATGACGCGCTTCATGGCCTTCCGAACGCAGGCGTTCGCCCGAGATAATGTCTATGTCACTTTCCGAAAACCCGGCTTTGCTCAGGTTACGTTTTGCGCCCTCGGCCTGCGCCACAGTATTGAACATCGTTACAATCTTTTCGTGTGCCATGATTCAATCCTCGTAATAAGTGTCGACTATGTTTCGTCTTCCTTTTTATCCACATTGACCTGTTGCTTACGCAGCGTGACCACGTCTTCATAGGGAACCTGCTCGGATATCTTGCGAATATGCAGTTCTTCCCTAAGCACCAGTCTGCGGATAACTTCGATTTCCTCTTCAACTACCGGCACAATCAGTACGCCATTTTCTTCTCGGATTTCAGGCATTTCCTCAATTCGCTGGCCTTTCGCCACGTGAACCACTTCAACCCGTTCGCGGTTAAGGAGTAGATTAATCGCCTCGTCGTGTTCAACCGTTGAACGCGTCACACGCACACGACCATCGCTAACCTGCTCCCGCGTCACCGATAACTCTTCTTCAGCAAGTTCGATCACGATTTCATGAGGATCTTGCTGCGGATCGTTGGGTGGAATTGAATTCATGTTCGTCTCGTCGTGGTTATCAAATGAAAGGCGGAATGAATTAAACGAAAATGCTCTAATAAAGCAAACCGATAGAGAAACTGACTGCGTTAATTAGAAAGTCTAGCATACCCCCAGTATTTAGGCGGTCAGGGTCGTAAGGCGGCTAATTATGAAAGGCGTTATATTTGTCAGTAATTGATAACGCTAGAAAAAATATGCGCTTAATATTATTCCTAAAATGCAATATGCCGCTGAATCGTTGATCCTCTTTCAGATTCCTTTATAGTTAGAGCACTTTTCCCCGTTTAATGAAACTCAATGAATAACGATATAAACCTCTCGGCCCAGGCGGAGCAGGATAATGAAGGGCGCGTGCTCGACGTGCTGAAATCGCCGCGATTAATGACCCGCGAATGCCTGGCCGGTGTGGTGACCGCGCTGGCGCTTATCCCCGAGGTGATTTCGTTTTCGGTAATCGCCGGTGTCGATCCGAAAGTCAGCCTGTTTGCTTCGATTGTGCTCTGTTTTACCCTGTCGATTCTGGGGGGGCGTCCGGCCATGGTGACGGCGGCGGCGGGTTCGGTCGCGCTGGTCATTGGTCCGATGGTACACGCGCACGGCGTTGAATATATTTTACCGGCGGTGGTGCTGGGCGGCGTGGTGCAGATTATTTTTGGTCTGACCGGACTGTCGCGCATGATGCGTTATATTCCGCGCTCCGTGATGATTGGCTTCGTCAACGCGCTCGGCATTTTGATTTTCTTCGCGCAGGTGCCTCACGTTTGGGGGCAGTCGTCGCTGGTGTGGGTGATGTTTGCCGTCACCTTGCTCATCGTGCTGTTGCTGCCAAAAGTGCTGAAAAGCGTGCCTTCGCCCCTGATTGCCATCATTGTGGTAACCGGCGTCGCGCTATTTATGGGCTACAGAATGCCGAACGTCGGCGATGAAGGCCCGATGTCGCCAGGCCTGCCGGGTCTGACCCAACTGCTGGTGCCGCTTAGCTGGCAAACCCTGCAAATCGTTTGGCCGACCGCGCTGAGCATCGCGTTTGTAGGTTTGATGGAGTCGCTGCTGACCGCCAAGCTGGTGGATGATATTACCGACACGCCCTCTAGCAAGCGCCGCGAATCGTGGGGCTTGGGCATCGCCAATATTTTTGCCGGCTTTTACGGCGGGATTGCGGGCTGCGCGATGATTGGTCAGACCATCGTTAACGTTGAGCTGGGCAAGGCGCGCAGCCGTGTATCAACCGTCGCGGCGGCGCTGGTGTTGCTGTTGCTGGTTACCGGCCTGAGCAAAGTGCTGGCGCAAATTCCGATGGTGGTGCTGGCGGGTATCATGATGGTGGTCGCCGTTAAAACCGTTAACTGGCATAGCCTGCAACCGGCAACGCTGAAACGCATGCCGTGGTCTGAAACGCTGGTGATGGTGCTGACGGTGGCGATTACTGTCTGGACCAGCAATCTGGCGCTGGGCGTGCTGGCGGGCGTGATTGTCGCAATGATGCTGTTTGCACGTCGCATCGCCCACGTGATTCACGCCGAACGCGCGCTGAGCGAAATGGGTGACAGCGTGCGTTATACCGTGCGCGGCCCGCTATTTTTTGCCAGCAGCAACGATTTGTTCGAACATTTTGATTACCCGCACGATCCTAAACAGGTCATTATCGACCTAACGCACGCGCAGATTTGGGATGCCTCAACGGTCGCCGCGTTAGACGGCATCGTTTATCGCTATCAGCGTTACGGTTGTGAGGTAAAGATTGAAGGATTAGACCTGCGTAGCAGCGATTTCCATAACCGTCTTACCGGCAATTTGGGCTAACAAGTCGTCGCCGGAAAGGTAATAATGATAAAAAATAAACCCCGCGCTCTTGATAGAAACGCGGGTTTTTTTTTGGCCAACCGGGTAAACAATAAAACCACGACGAAAAAATTAGTCGCGGATTGGAGCGTCTTCCGAGGTTAACTCGCTGGTTTTATTGCTCGAATAGATAAAGTACAGCGCGATACCCAAGCAAACCACCGCGCCAAGACGGGTCATCGAGAAGTGAATCGCCTGATTGCCCAACCAGCCGAAGTTATCGATCAACATGCTCATCGCCAGCTGACCGAAGATTACTGCAACCGTTGCAACCGCCGCGCCGATGCGTTGTACCGCCAGCACCATAATCACGATATAAGGCACGCCGCACAGCGCACCCAGCAGCTGCCATTTCGGTACATCAAGCAGCGTGACCGCGTGTTTCGGTTCGAAAAAGAAGATCAACAGTGCGGTAACCAGAGCGCCAAGCGAAAATGTTAAAAAAGCACAGCGGAACACACCCACCTTACTGCCGAGCTGTCCGTTAATCGCCGCCTGAATACTCAGAAAAGCACCGCCAACCACCGCCAGCGCAATCATAAAAACAGTCATCAAAATAGTCATAATAATTCCTTACCCTCTCGCCACAAGAATCAGCGCGGCAATGATAAACACCAAAGCGATAATGCGTTTATTATCGATTTTGCGATGCGCGGTGCCGAATAGCCCGTAATGATCGATAACCAGACTTTTGAATACCTGTCCGGCCAAAATACCGATCATGGTCATCGCGATGCCGATTGCTGGTACGGCGATAGTTAAAATCACCACGTAAACCGGACCTAAAATACCGCCCAGTAATTGCCAGCCCGGCTGCGCAAAGAAGGAAGGGCTGTTACGAGGGCTGAAAAACAGCATCAGTAGAAAAGTCAGCCCTGCGCCGACGCCGAAAATACTGAAGGTTGCCCATAAATCACCGACTTCACTGCCTAAAGGTCCTAATAACCCTGCTTCAACGGATAATCCCATCCCGCCTGCAACGACGAGTAATATAAATAACAGCTGCATAAAACAGTCTCCAAATAGTTTAGGGGCGCATCATATAGCAGTCGGGGATGATGAAAAACGGTATAATCTAGGAAACACTTTTGCGGGAATCGAGATAATGCATGATGCCAACGCGATAAATTTTCGCGCCTTGCTGTTTTTTATCGGCGTTTTCGATGCGCAAAGCTTTTCCGTGGTCGCGCGTCGTGAGGGCGTGTCGGCCTCGATGATTTCACGGGTCATTTTGCAGCTTGAGGATACGCTCGGCCAGCAGCTGTTCTATCGTAATACTCGCGCCGTAATCCCTACCGAAGCCGGAAGGCTGTTTGTTGAATATGCGCGCACGATGACCGAACAGCTGAGCGAGGCGCGCAAGCAGTTGCAAGACCGCTCGCTGGAACCCGCTGGTTTAGTGCGTATCAACGCGCCGGTATTCTTCGGCCAGCGACATATTGCGCCGTGGCTGACGGGGCTTTCTGTCCGTTATCCAAAGCTGTTGATTGAATTGACACAAACCGACGACTATATCGACCCGCACCGCGACGCCTCCGACGTGCTGTTTCGTATCGGCACGCTAACCGACTCTTCATTTCATGCGCGAATTTTTGGCGATCAGCATTATCATTTAGTGGCCTCGCCGAGCTATGTGAAAACGCACGGCGCGCCAACTACGCCTGCTGATATCGCGCACCATCGCTGTCTGGTGTATAGCGGTTCGTCGGGGCCAAATCGCTGGTTATTCAGAAAGTCCGATGCGGGTTGGACCCACTATCCGATTGCCGCGCTGCTGACCTCCAATAATGCCGAATCGCTGCTGACCGCCGCGCTGGGCGGCATGGGCATGGTGTTATTCCCCGATTGGCTTATCGGCGACAGTATAAAAAAGGGTGAGTTAGTCAGAGTAATGACCGATTTCGAGGGGGCCATCAAGACCGAACCGCAGCACATCGCCGCCATTTACCCCAACGCCCGCCACCCGCCGCTCAACGTCCGCGCCGTCATCGACTACTTCGTCGAAGTCTACGGCTCACCCATGTACTGGCAGTTTGAATAATTAATTACTCGTTATCGGGCGTGCCTGCTTATCGAATGTTTGTATTCAACCTTTCGAATGAAAACGTTTTTAAACGGTGACGGCTTTCCAGCCTTTAATGCTACGTTTCACTCTTTAGGGCCAACTCTAGCGCCTGATAGATTTTTGGATCCGCCGATTGCGAAACGTTAAAGCGCATAAAATGGGTGGCGTTGCCGGACTGGCTGAAGGTGTTTCCGGGCGCTAATACCACGCCATGCTGCATGCAGACACGCGCGACGGCGGCAGCATCCGCGCCTGTAGGCAGTTTGCACCAGAGAAACATGCCTGCCTGAGGAATATGCCAAGGTGTAATTCCCAGCTTCGCGAGTTTTCTCATCGTTTCTTTCATCGCCTCTGCCAATTTTCTCTTTAATGCCTCCATGTGGCGGCGATACCCGCTGTCCGTCAGAATGGCCAGCATGATTTCGGCGGCTAACTGTCCGTTGCTAAAGCTGGTGGCAATGCGTAAATCGGCGAGGGTATAAACCCAATCTGCCCGCGCCGCGATATAGCCGCAGCGCAAAGAAGCAGAAACGGTTTTCGAAAAGCTACCGATATGAATCACGCGTGATAGGCCGTCAAAAGAGGATAACCTTGGTGCGGGCTGGCTTTCGAAATCGGCGAAAATATCATCCTCGACAATAACTAAATCGGAGGCTTCGGCCATTTTCAGCAGTTGATGGGCCGTCACGGGTGAAAGGGTCGCGCCAGTCGGATTATGAATACCCGAATTGGTGATATAAAGACGCGGCGAATGCGTCTTGATTGCCAATTCGAAAGCGGCCAAATCGGGGCCGTTTGGCAGATAAGGCACGCCAATAATATTGACCCGATGAGCTCTGAGCAGCGCGTGAAAGTTAAAGTAACAAGGGTCATCGACCAATACCGTGTCGCCGGGTTGCAGCAGAAAACGGCAAATCAGGTCGATGGCGTGCGTACCGGAATCGGTAAGCATAATTTGCTCCGGCTGCGCCTCGATCCCCGCCTGCGCCAGTCGTCGCAGCAAAAATTGACGCAACCCCCAGTGTCCGTTCGGCGCAGCATAGTCGGTCAGCAGTGCCGTTTCGGCCCGCGCCACCTTACGTAGCGCGCGCCGCATGCCATCTTCATACATCCACGAAGTCGGCAGCCAGCCACAGCCGGGTTTTAATACCGAAGGGTCAGCCTCCAGCGATTGCCGCGAAATCCAAAGTGAGTCAATGTCACGTTCGGTTGAAGGGACAAGCTGCGCCAGATCCAGAGGCGCGACCGGACCCGTGACGAAAAAACCTGCACCGGGCCGTGAAATCAAGACGTTTTCGGCGGCCAATCTTTCGTAAGCTTCAACGACGGTCGAGATGGAAACCGCCGATATTTTTGCCTGCGCACGTACCGAGGGCAGGCGCGCGCCAGGCAGATAGGCACGCGCTGCAATCTGCACGCGTACTTGCTCCATTACGGTGGTGATTCGGGTCTGGCCGCGCGACATCGCTGCTCCTCGTTAACTATTCTGACTGTACTGCTTTTTCTAACAATACAGTTTCCACTAATTGTACCGGATTGTATCTGGCTGCCATGCCCACGCCAATGGTTAACTGTCCACCACTTAACAAGGAGAACGTGATGAACTGGATAAAAGGTGGTTGGCTAACGGGATTTATTGGCGTGATGATTTTTGCCGGTTCATTACCTGCGACGCGCGCGGCGGTAGCGGATTTTGATCCGCTGTTTTTAACCAGCGCGCGAGCCATTATTGCCGCCACGCTCGGGGCGATGTTACTGGTAATAGGCCGTCAGCGTCGCCCGGCGTTGTCCGATCTCTTCTCTTTAGCCATCACGGCAGCGGGCGTAGTGGTAGGATTTCCGCTGCTAACAGCTCTCGCGTTACAACAGGTTTCTTCTGCCCACTCTATTGTTTTCCTTGGTTTATTGCCGCTTTGCACGGCCGCCTTCGCCGTACTGCGCGGCGGAGAACGTTTACAGCCCGCATTTTGGCTATTTGCGATTGTCGGTGGGGCGCTGGTGGCCGGCTATGCGCTTTCGAATGATAGCGGTGGCACGATGAGAAGTGATTTGCTGATGACCGCCGCTGTTATCGTTTGCGGATTAGGCTATGCCGAAGGGGCCAAACTGACGCGCAGATTAGGCGGATGGCAGGTGATAAGCTGGGCATTGCTGCTCTCTTTGCCCGTCATGATTCCTATGGCGTGGTTTACCGTGCCGCCAACCTTTAGCCAAATTTCGACCTCGGCGTGGATGGGGTTTGTCTATGTTTCGGTCTTCAGTATGCTAATTGGTTTTATATTTTGGTATCACGGGTTGGCTAAGGGCGGAATTGCCGCCGTCGGTCAATTGCAGTTGGTGCAACCTTTTATGGCGCTGGGTCTCGCCTCTTTACTACTACATGAATCCGTCAGCGCGATGATGCTGCTTATTACCCTCGGCGCAGTAACCTGTGTGATAGGCGCGAAACGATTTGCCGTGCGTTGATTCTGAATAATTACCCTAAGTTGGCACTTTGCTATAAAAACACGCTCCCTTGTCTATACTTTCTTATTCTGTGAATTATAGAGAAGGGAAGAGCGATGCAATTAAAAGCCGCGTTATTGAAAACGACCTTATTAGCGGTAATGGCCGCGTCTTCACTGGCGACCCCTCAGTTTGCCTTGGCCGACGCCAAGCCAGAGATTATTGGTCGATTAACTCAGCCCGTGCCCGATCCTTCGGGTATTGCAGTCAGCTCGAGCAATCGCGTATTTCTAGGCTTTCCGCGCCATGCCGATAATCATTCATGGTACGCGCTGGGAGAATTGAAGAATAATAAGGTCGAACCTTACCCCGATAATAAGCTGGGCAGCGTGCAAAACGGCAATTATCAAGACTGGCTGGTGTCACCGCACGGCATGTATATTGATAAAAATGACGTGCTGTGGATTTTGGATGACGGCAAAAGGGCGGGCGAACAAGAAATTCCCGAAGGCGCTGCGAAGGTAATTGGTATCGATACCAAAACCAATAAAGTGGTGCATAAGCTGATCATTCGTAAACCTGTGCTGAACTCAGGCTCACACTACAACGATCTGCGTGTCGATCTTTCTCACGGTTCGCAAGGAACGGTTTATATCGCCAACTCGGGTTTTAAAGAGCATTTCTCGCTGGTGGTGATAGATATTGCGACCGACAATCAAAAAGAAGTGTTGGTAAACCATTATTCCACCTCTCCCGACGCAGGCTTTGTGGCCTTTTTAGAAGGCAAACCGCATAAATATGATTTTAAAAACCAGACCTTCCCGCTTGGCGGCGCGGACGGTATTGCCATCAGTCCGGATAATAAAACGCTTTATTGGACAGCGTTGAGCGGCCGTAATTTGTACAGCGTGCCGACGGCGATATTAAGTAACTTCTCTCAGTCTGAAAGCAATATAGAGAAGAGTGTCAAATTCGAAGGACAGCATCCGGCAAATGACGGTCTGGCGGAGGATGAAAAGGGCAATATTTATTTTGGTGCTTTCGAGCAGGAGTCGTTAGTAAAACGCGATCCAGCGGGGAATTATTCCCTGATCGCGCATGACGAAAAGAATTTCGGTTGGCCCGACGGTCTGGCGTATAAAAATCACTATTTATACATCACGCTCGGTCAATGGAATAGACTGGCTGATTTGAACGGCGGCAAAGATTTACGTAAACCGCCGTTTTTGGTAATGCGGGTTAAAGTCGACTAACGGCCAATAGCCAGCGTTCATTAATAGCGAAAATCCAATAGCAAAATTCAGCGCTGGATAGTCACTATTATAAAAAGTCCTGTCGTTGCGGGGTGAAGGTATCCAGCAGCACGCCTTTCTCAAGACAGACACAGCCGTGCATAATGTACGGCTGTTTATAGAGCGTATCTCCCGCCGAGACTTCACGGGTTTCATCGCCGATGGTAAAGGCAAAGCGGCCACTCAGCACGTAAGTTAGCTGCTCGTGAACGTGATTATGCATTGGGCCGACTGCACCTTTTTCAAAAGAAACCTCGACCGCCATCATCGAGCCGCTGTGTGCCAATACGCGACGGCTTACGCCTGCGCCAAGATCCTGTAAGGGAACATCTTTATGGTAAATAAACACCTTTACTCCTTGCCTAATGAGGTTAATAAAGACGCCGGAATTTCAGCGAGATAGAGCGCCGGAAGTCCCTCGTAGTCACTGGTAAACAGCACGTGGCGATTGTCGGGCGAGAAAGAAGGGTGCGGATGAGTCACCTGACGATCGCCGTTGAGGACCTGCCAGGAACTTTTATGGGCCGCCAGCGGCGCATAGTGGCGAGTTTTCGTATCGAAAATATACAACCACGGATCATTTTCGATCTCATGGCTGGCGGTATCTTTTACATCTACGGGCGTGCCCGACCCATCGCCAACCAAAAGCGTGCCGTTTTCGTTACTCATCAGATGCGAGCAGGCTGGCATGGTCATCAAGCTGCTGTCTTCTGCCGTCTGGGGATCGAAGCGACGGATGTGACGCTCACTTTGTCCTTTCATATAAGAGACATAGATGAGCGCCGAGCCGTCGGGCACCCAGAATTCGTGAGTGCAGCTTTCGCCAGCCGCATGCTCTTTCACCTTACGCAGATGAGTGCCATCTTCATTTATCAGCCACATTCGTGCGTCAACAAGGTCGTGTGGACCTTCATGACAAAAAGCGACCGTTCTATCATCAAAAGGACGAAAGATTGGATGCCCAAGCCACTCATTTTTCTGATGAATAACGCGCGATTTTCCATTCAGCATATCCACTGAAATCAGGCGACACTGCGGGTTACTGTGATAAAACGCCTGGAATTTTTGCCAATCGGAAAGAGGCGTCCAATCTTCTTTGGCGATTTCAATGCCGACTAAACGTGTGCATTCGCTGTTCGCCACCCAAGTGCCATAACCCACCCAATTTTCGGGGACCTGATAAATAGGCGTTTCGGTAAAATCAGTCAGCGATACCCGACACAAGGTGCGTTCGTTTTTAACGTAATAAAGAAAACGATCGTCGGGCGACAGAAAACCACCAAAGGTATTATCGCCAGCGCCCTCGGTTAATTGCACCGCCTTTTGGGTTTTCAAATCCAGAAGATAATAGTTGCGATGACCCTCAAACTCGCCCGCAAACAGCAGCCGATTACCATCACGGGTGAAGCATTTCTGATAGAAATAATTGCGATGACACAATACGTCCGGCGACGTTAAACGCGTGACGTTGGCCCCCGTTTGCGCATCCTGCACGGTATGAAAATTTAACTGAATCTGGGCACCTTTGGCCATCACTCACCTCATGACTCGGACTAAAAAGAATAAGCGTTCAACAAGTTCTATAGCGCATTTAAAATAATTGAAACACCATTTCATTTATTTAAGTCAATTTAATCATAAGAATGTAACGTAGATCTCAAAAGTGGTCGATAAAGCCGGCTGCTTAACCTGACTTTGAACCACCTCACATTTTTCCTGTTGTTCAAAAGATATAAATCTGCCATCAAAAAATGAAACGCCGGTTCATTTTATTCTCTCTTTTTGGCGGACACCCGATGAACGCAGAAAAACCGATTTTATTCAGGCATCAACTGGCTTATGGCGGTGGGAATTTATTGGGCAGCGGAGCGTTAGCCATTGCCGGGATCTGGCTGCTCTATTTCTATACCACCTTCTGTGGCCTGACGTTATTAGAGGCCTCGGCAATCTTTTCCATCGCGAGTATTATCGATGCGCTAAGCAATCCCTTGATGGGCTACCTTTCTGATAATTTTGGCAAAACGCGGCTCGGAAAACGCTTTGGCCGTCGCCGCTTCTTTATCTTACTCGGCATTCCATTAATGCTTTTTTATCCGCTACTGTGGGTAGAAGGCTTTGGTTTTTGGTATTACCTGACCACTTATGTGATTTTCGAATTGATATACACCTCGGTTATGGTGCCCTACGAAACCCTTGCGACCGAAATGACCACCGATTTCTCGGCGCGCTCTAAACTTACCGGCTTTAAAGCTATTTTCGGCAAGATAGCGAATTTTTTGGCGGCTCTGATTCCGGGGCAGTTTATTTTGCTTTATGGCAAAGACTCCGCCGAACCGTTTTTCTATACCGCGCTGACGTATGGCGTGATTTTGTGCTGCGCCATTGCCATGCTTTATTTGTCATCGTGGGAGCGTCCGGTCGAGGAAACCACACCCGTTGATGAGAAGAAAATGACGCTGGCGAAGACCTTGTCAACGCTGGTGAAAGATATGCAGTCGATTTTCCATTTACGGGTGTTCCGCAAACATTTGGGGATGTACCTGTGCGGATTCGGCGCTGAATGGCTATTTGCTTCGCTATTTACCTACTTCATCATTTTCGTTTTGCAATACGACCCCGCGATGGTCGCCGGTTTGAACAGCCTGAACTCCCTGCTACAGCTTTTTTCAACCGCCATTTTTATTGGTTTATGTGTGAAGAAGGGCTTTAGCAAGCCTTACATTTTGGCGCTCGGCATCGTGATTTTCTCGGTAATCTGCTACAGCCTGTTGCACTTTATGCACCTGCCACGCCAGTATGCGACGGCGGCGATGCTCGCGATTACCGTAGTGTTTGGCATCGGAACGGGCGGCGTTTATTACATTCCCTGGACGGTTTATACATTTTTAGCCGACATTGACGAGGTGTTTACCGGCCGTCGTCGCGAAGGAATCTACGCCGGTGCCATGACCTTCTCGGGCAAATTAATGCGATCGGTTATCGTGTTCAACATGGGCGCCATACTGACTTTCTATGGCTTTCATTCGAAATCAGTCACTCAACCAGAGAGCGCGGTTACAGCCATTGCGGTGGTATTTAGCGTTGGCGTGATCGGTCTGGCATTGATGGGCATCGTTTTCAGCTATCAAATGAAACTGAACCGCAAGGCGCATCTCGTGGTGCTGGGGGAAGTGGCTAGAATCAAGGCTGGCGGGCGCCTCGTGATGATTAAACCGGAGGTTCGCGTGGTCATTGAAGAGCTGGTGGGCTATCCGTACGAGCAATGTTGGGGCAATAGCAAAGTATGTCGGAGCATTTTCGCTACGCCCGCTTTAGAAGCGCTTGAGCCTAAAGCCGGCGATCTCAACGCTATCGAACCGAAAGTCATTGAACATTGATTAACGGTAATAGCCGGTGATATAAAAAAAACGTTTTTGGATGAGCAAGGAGCCACGGGTTATGACTTAGTGGCTCGCTGTTACGTTAATCCTGATGCAGCGATTGCATCACGCGAGCATGTTCTTCTGGCCCGAGGCAGGCAAAATGCGGCAGCATTTCAGCCGCTGTCTGTTTCAATGCGTCGATAAGCACCAGCACGCTTTGACGCGGCGGTCTCGATTGCGGTGTCATCACGCCGAAATAGTACGGAATTTCCACATCCAGCTCTTTCAGCACCACGCCCGCGACGGGCAGGCCATAAGCGGTCACTGGTTCGAGGATCGCGACGCCCATTCCCGCACGCACGCAGGCCAGAATATTCACCGACGAATTGGTTTCCACCACGCCCGCAGGCTGCACCTTGGCCTGCCGTAACGCCTGCTCAAAACGCCGACGCAGCCGATACGGGTTATAAGGGGTGATCAGTTTTCGCGCCTCTAAATCCGCCAAAGAAACCTGCTCTTGCTGCGCCAAAGGGTCATCGTCACGCAGCGCCAGCACGCAGCGGGACTGACCAATCCAATGCACCTGCACGCCCTGATGCTCCAGCGGCAAACTGCTGATCCCCAATTCGGCCTGACCAGTAATAATCGCGTGCGCCGTTTGCTCGGCGGAATCGGAAAGGATCTGCACCGAATCACTCAGGCTGAGACTCGCCAACGCCGCAGGCAGTAAACCCGAAGACATCGACGGCGTGGCGGCAATCATCAACGGACTCTTTTCCTGTTTCCAGATTTCATTGGCCCGCAGGCGAATCTGCTGCAGTGAAATCAGCGCCGTTTCAACATATTCGTGCAGTCGCAACGCCTGTTCGGTCGGGTGAATGCGTGGCCCGTTGCGTAAAAACAGCGGATATCCAATCGCATTTTCCAAATCCTGAATCAGCCGTGAGACGGCCGGCTGCGAGCGCTGCAACACCTTGGCCGCCGCCGTCACACTCCCTGAAGAGATAACTGCAGAGAATGCCTCGAGTTGTCGTAGATCAAGATCGCTTAAAGAGGTCATTTTCGGCATTAAAATTCCTTATTTTATTGCGTTATTTTACTGAAAAACTGCACTATTTTACTGAAAAGATTTCAGAAAGATTAAAGAAAAAAGACTGTTTAAAAAAAAACCAATTGCATTTTTTGTATAAGCTAATTATTAATTAGTATTAAGAATTCGCATACAACCTCAATCATAATGCGTTTTTCATATAATAGATTAGACGATTTCATTGTTTGTTATGCCGACATCAGGGGTCTTATGTTTAGACAAAAAGCGTCCGCACCGACAGTGTCCGCCACGGATACTACACCTTCAGAAGATAAAAATAGAGTCGGATTAGCGGCGCTGGAAAGGCGTTTGCAGGAGGATCTGGCGCTGCTGGAGCTTCCGGCCAAGCCATGGGTTCCCGCGCGTTCGTTTAATGGCGAAGCCGTGCGTGACGTGGTTGTCATCGGCGCTGGAATGTGCGGATTGGCGGCCACGGCAAAACTCATTCTTACCGGCATTACAAATGTAGTGACTTACGACGCCGCTCCTGAAGGTCTAGAAGGCCCGTGGGTGACGTTTGCGCGCATGGAAACGCTACGCTCGCCGAAGTCGTTGCACGGCCCGGCGCTTGGTCTACCGCAGCTGACTTTCCGCGCCTGGTTTACCGCTCAGCAGGGCAGTGAAGCCTGGGAAGCGTTAGACAAGATCCCGAAAAATATGTGGATGGATTATTTGGTCTGGTATCGCCAGGTTTTGGCCCTACCAATCCGCAACAACGTGCGAATGACAGGTATTTCCGCTGTCGGCGACCTGATTGCGCTGGAGCTGGAAGGTTCAGAAACGGGCCGCGTACTCACTCGCCGTTTGGTGCTGGCGACGGGACGTTCCGGTCTTGGCGGCTTTGCCGTGCCTGATTTCCTGCAAGGGGTCGATCGCCGTTTCTGGTCTCATTCCGCCGATGACATCGATTTTTCGGCGCTGCAAGGCAAGCGCGTGGCGGTGATTGGCGCGGGCGCGTCTTCAATGGATAACGCCGCAACCGCGCTCGAAACGGGTGCCGGATCGGTCGATTTGCTGATTCGCCGAAAAGAGATGCCGCGCATTAACAAGATGACCGGCATTGGCAGTCAGGGCGTGGTGCTCGGCATGCAGCATCTGCCCGACAGCTGGAAATGGAAATTTGTCGATTATACCGCCTCGACCCAAACTCCACCGCCGCGCGCCTCAACCCTGCGCGTGTCGCGTCATGACAATGCACGATTTTTGCTCGACTGCGGCATTGTCGCGGTGAAAGAAGACGCGGGCGAGCTGCTGATTGAGACCACTCAGGGTCCACTGCGTTACGATTTTCTGATTGCCGCCACCGGTTTCTCTAACGATTTCAACGGTCGACCGGAGTTTTCCGAACTGGCGTCGCACATCCGCTCGTGGGCCGATGGCCGTTATCGCCCCGAAATGGGCACGCCGCGCGTCAACATGCTGGAAGCGCCAGACCTCGGCCCCGCGTTTGAATTCCAGGAGCGCGTCGCCGGCGAATGCCCGATGTTGGCGCACATTCACTGCTTCAACGACGCCGCCATGCTCAGCCACGGCAAGGTTTCTGGCGATATTCCGGCAGTTAGCGCCGGTGCCGATCGCCTGGTTCGCGGCATTGCCGCCTCGCTGTTTGCCGACGATGTCGACACTCATTTTGCTAATTTGATTGCCTACGAAAATCCGGAATTACTCGGCGACGAATGGACAGATTCCACCCCTTTACTCAAACAGGAGAACGCGTTGTGATTGACGCAATTGACAAGGCCGCTGGCCTTTCACCGAGTGATGCCCTCTATCAGGCACGGCGTTTTCGTCCCGAATTTGTCGAGGGTGCAGAACTGTGCCGCGTGTCGGTATTAACACCTGATGACGATCAGGGACTGGCTACCCATTTGCGTGTCGCGTTAGCGCTGCGCATGGCGATACTGAACGCCGATGAAAAATTGGTTGACCAATATAAAGCACAGTTGGCGGCCTTAAACCCGTCGCCTGAATTGTTGGATCTCGCCGAAGGGGCAAACGATTTACCCCAGCCTTTGCGCGCCATCGCCCGTCACGCAGATTTCGTCACGCTGACGCCTGCCGATGCCGTCGTAGCCGATATTACCCGTCTGGAAGAGGCAGGTCTGAATAACGGACAAATCGTCGCGCTTTCAGAACTGATCGCTTTCGTTAATTTCGAAACTCGCGTCATTACCGGCCTGCGCCTAATGGGGTTGGCATGATCCCTTTAGTGACCTTAAAGCCGTTAAATTGGCACCCTCATATTGCGCCCGTCGAGGTTGAAACGGCCAGAGCCGATCAGCTCGAGGCGATGAAAATTACGCCGTCGAACAAGAAAGTTTCTGACTATGTGCGCACGCTGGCCCATGACCCGCAGAGTTACGTGGCGCGAACCGTGTTGTTCAACGCCATCATGTATGTCGATGGCGGTCTCGATCGCGCGGACCGTGAGTTGGGCGCGTTGGGCGCGTCGATGGTTAATGGCTGTAAATATTGCGCCGTGGTTCACGCCCGTCGTCACGTGCAGCTAACCAAAAACGAGAAAGTGGTGTCGGCTCTCTATTTCGATAAACCGGCCACGCTCGGCGCTCGCGACAAGGCGATTTATCAGTTTGCCCGTCGCCTGTCTGCAGCACCTTCCGAAGCGACCAAGGAAGATGTCGCCGCATTGCGCGCCGTAGGAATGAACGACGTTGAAATTCTTGATCTTATTCACGCCATTTCCATTTTTGGCTGGGCCAATCGCCTGATGCACGTTCTCGGCCATGCCGACAGCGGAAAATCATAGGACACTCAATAAAATGTTAGAACTCAATAACATCAAGCTTTCGTATGGCAGCACCCAAATTTTGAAAGGCGTTAATCTGTCGGTAAATCGCGGCGACGTAGTCTCTATTATCGGGCCGAGCGGCACCGGTAAAACTACGTTACTGCGTTGTATCAACTATTTAGCCAAGCCTGAGTCGGGCAGTATCGCCTTTGACCAGCTCAAAATGGATTATCAGTCTCCTAATAAGCAGGCGATCCAGACTATTCGTTTGCGCACGGCGATGGTGTTCCAGCAGTTCAACGTGTTCAAAAACATGACCGTTTTACAAAACGTGATGGACCCGCTGATCGTGGTGCAGGGCAAATCACGCGACGAGGCGCGCAAAATCGCGCTGGAAGAACTCGAGCGCGTGGGGTTAATTGCTAAACAGGACAACTATCCTTCGCAGCTTTCTGGCGGACAGTTGCAGCGTACCGGCATTGCGCGTGCTCTGGCGGTGCGTCCTGACGTGATCCTGTTTGACGAACCGACCTCGTCGCTGGATCCCGAGCTGGTGGGTGAAGTGTTGAAAGTTATTAAAGATGTTACCTCGTCCGGCATTACGTCCCTGCTGGTCACGCACGAAATGCAGTTTGCCAAAAGCGTTTCCAATCGAATCGTCTTTATGGATCAAGGCGTTGTGGCTGCACAGGGGACGCCGACAGAAATGTTCGACACGCCTGCAAATCCGCGACTTGCGCAATTTCTGAATTCTGAACACACCGTTTAATTACGCTAACTCATTAAAATAAAAGGATATCAGCACATGCAGGCAACTCATTCTACTTTGCGCCGTCGTTTCGGTCTGGCGCTGTTAAGCGGCGCGGCTTTATTGATGACCTCCGGCGCAAGCTTCGCCGATACCGCCGTTCGCACCATTAAAATCGCTACGTCAGCGGAGTCTAAACCTTTGTCATGGGGCGCAATTGGCGTCGAACCGCAGGGCTACGAGCCTGACGTGCTGAAAGCCATCAACGCCAAGCTGCCACAGTATAAATTCCAGATGGTCGGCGCGGCAGACATCGCGCAGGAAACGGGTTTGGTGACCGGTAAATATGACATGGCAACCGGCGGTTTCTACACTAATCCGGCGCGCAGCAAGCAGTTTCTGATCCCTGCTACGCCAATGGGCGCCAGCCTGATGAAGATCTACAGCCATAAAGGCAGCAATATTAATGGCATGAAAGATTTGGTCGGCAAAAATATCGTGCCAGTGACTGCGGGCGGCGGCGTTTACAAGTTCGTCAACCAGTGGCAGCAGGACAATACGGGCTACAAGATTGATATTAAAGCTTCAAGCGCCGGCATCCCTTATCCAGATCGCCTGAAAGAAGTGCAGAGCGGCAAATATGACGCGCTGATTTTGCCATCCAACCTTGGCGAGCAGACGGTTATCGACAATCAGAAACTGGATATCGTGGCGAGCGAGCCGGTTTCCATTAACAACACCTACGTGCTGATTCACCGTTCTGCCGAAAATCAGGCGCTGAACGACGACATCAACAAGGTACTGATTGAGCTGAAGGCTGACGGCACGCTGGATAAGCTGGCCCAGAAATGGTTCGGTGAAGACGTCGTCAAGTACATGAAGTAATTACCTATTTATAGAAATATTACTTATTTGTAGAAATATTACTTATTTATATAAATATCAATATCTTATATAAACACAGCACTAAAGTAATGGACTCTCGCTGGCCGCGTTGAAAGGGCCAGCGAACAAGAGTCGAGGCTGAAATTGCATTTAGGAGTGTATTAACGTGGATCTCACTACAATGATTCCCGAGCTGCTGTCGGCGCTGCCGCTGACGCTCGCGATTATGTTTGTGGCTCTCATCGCCGGTTTCTGCCTGGCTCTTGTCGCAACGACGTTTCGCGTGCGCAGAGTGCCGGTGATTAGCCAACTCGCCGACCTCTACGTCTCCTATGCGCGTAGCGTGCCCGTTGTGCTCCAGCTGTTTGTGGCATTTTACGGCCTGCCGATGCTGGCCGGTTTATTCCACATTGAAGATATTTTCACGGCGACGATCGCCTCGATGGTTGGGCTGAGCCTCTATCACGGCGGCTATTTGTCGGAAGTTATGCGTCCGGCTTATCTGGCGGTCGAGCGCGGCCAGCATGACGCCGCCGACAGCATGGGCTACAGTTTTCGCCAAAAACTGACGCGCATTGTCGCTCCTCAAGCTTTGCACATCGCCTTGCCGGGCTATGGCAACTCGGTCATTTACCTGATCCACAATGTGGCGCTGGTGATGTATATCGGCGCGGCCGACGTGATGGCGACGGCGCATCTGATCATGGAACGCGCGTACAACCAATATCAGTTCGGCACTTATCTGGTGCTGGCGGTGTTGTATTCCCTGCTGTGTCTGATCGCGTGGCTTATCGTGCGTGTTTTCGAACGTCGCAGCGCAAAATACACGTCGAAAACGGCGCAGGCCAACATCAAGCTCACGCCGAGCGTCTGACAGAGAGAGTGATTAAACATGTTTGATTGGGATGTTTTGCTACCGGATTTCTGGAGCATTCTCGACGCGGTGCCGGTTACGCTGGCGATGGCGCTGACCATTTTCGTTTTTTCGACGCTTGTCGGCGGCCTGTTTGCGCTGATCGAACACCGCCGAATTCCCGTGCTGCGCCACCTTGTAACGGGTTACAAGGTGGTTTTCAAAGGCGTGCCGATGGTAGTGGCGATTTTTCTGGCCTATTACGGCTTGCCGCCCGCGCTGCACTTTGTCGCTGGTCTGTTTGGTATCGAAGTGAACGGTCATTCGTTGCCAAACTGGGTGATTATCGTGGTGGCGTTAAGCGCCTGCGTGGCGGCGTTTCAGGCTGAGGTAGTGAAAGGGGCGTTAAACTCATTCGACAGCGGACAATCCGACGCGGCGCACTCTTTGGGTTACAGCAACGGCCAACTGTTTCGCCGCGTGCTGTTTCCGCAGATCATCGTCTCGGCCATTCCAGACCTCGCCAACTCGTTCATGGTCATCATGAAAGCCTTGTCGCTGGCGTTTGCTATTGAAGTAGTTGATATTTTTGCGCAGGCTCAGCTCACCGCCGCGCTGAACTTCTACTATCTCGAAGCCTTTATTCTCGCCGCGCTGTTCTACATGGTGATAGCTTACGTGGTGACTAAAATCGCCGACCTGCTCGAAGCGCGTCTGCGTATTAGAACCTGATATTCGACATGATTTACTGACAAGCAATAGATGAAAAACGGGCAGGGAAGCTCGTTTTTCAGTTAACGACTCCAGACAGCGAATAAGAGACGATTATTTTGCTAGCGTGCCGTTAAGCCGCGGCGGAAAATGCGTTACCAACCAATCGATAAATACCCGCAGACGCTGGGTCATATGACGGTTTTGTGGATACACCACGTGAAACGGATAAACCGGCGGTCGCCAATCGTGAAGAATTTCTATTAACTCCCCCGTTTTTAATCCAGCCGCTGCACAGTAGGTGAAGGTTTGAATAATACCGATACCCGCCACGGCTGCCGCCAGATGTGCATTACTTTCGTTCACGTTAAATCGTTGCTCGGCCTTTATTTCGATTAACTCGCCGTCCTGCATAAATTTAAAAGGCACCGCGCGGCTATTGTGATGCGTAACATAACTCACTAATCGATGGCCATTTTTTAGCTCATCAGGATAAGCCGGCACGCCGTAAAGTTTTAAATAGGCCGGAGAGACGCAGGTAATCATCTCGGCATGACCCAGCGCACGAGCAATCAGGCTGGAATCATCCAGATTACCGCCACGAATAACGCAGTCTACGTGATTGCCGATGAGATCGATTGAATGGTCTGATACGCCAAGCTCCAGCGTAATATCCGGGTACAGGGCGATGAAATCCGGTAGCGCGGGAATAAGAATATCAGTAGCCGTTGAAGACCCAATATCGATGCGTAATTTACCTCTGGGCTTACTGTGCGTGGCGTTAAGTGCCGAATCAATATCTTCGAGATCGTTAATCACCCGCGACGTCTGTTGATAATAATCCTGTCCTTCAGGCGTAACCGTTACGCGGCGCGTGGTGCGCTGAAGTAATCGCGTACCCAGATGATTCTCCAACTCTTTTACCATCTTGCTTAGCGTCGCATTTGGAACATCCAGTGAATCGGCGGCACGCGTAAAACTGCCCATCTCGACCACTCTTGCAAAGGCTTTTATCGCTTGCAGTTGATTCATTAGTTTCGCCTTTAGGATTTCTATTATCTACAGCGGTGAATAATCATTTTCATTTTACATGATTTATCCAAACTCCTTACGAGTCTATTGTTATTTCAAGCCCGGACGAGCTGCTTTAAATAAACAGGCAGCGAGTGGGAAAGGCAAACCGAAATCCTAAACAAGACATCTAAACTATCCATCTAAATGACCGAGTGGAGTAAAGCATGAACAATCAACTGGCAGGTAAAATCGCATTGGTAACCGGCGGCACCACGGGAATTGGCCTGGCGGCGGCGCAGGAGTTGGCGACGCAGGGCGCAAAAGTCTTTATTACCGGACGCCGTCAGGCAGAACTGGATGCAGCGGTAGAAAAAATTGGTCAGGCCGCTACGGGAATTCGCGCCGACGCCTCATTACTCACTGATTTAGATAATGTTTATGCTGAAATTGCCCGCAAGGCCGGACACCTAGATATTCTCTTCGCCAATGCAGGCGGCGGTGACATGCAGCCTTTAGGCGCGATTACCGAAGAGCATTTTGACCGAATTTTTGGCACCAACGTTAGGGGAGTGTTGTTCACTGTGCAAAAAGCGCTGCCGTTGCTGGTGGATGGGGCATCGATTATTTTGACTGCCTCCACCACCTCGATACAAGGCACGGCAAGCTTCAGCGTGTATAGCGCCAGTAAGGCCGCCGTGCGCAACTTTGCCCGCTCGTGGGCGTTGGATCTCAAAGACAGAAAAATCCGCGTCAACGTAGTAAGCCCGGGCCCAATCAAAACGCCGGGTTTGGGTGGATTAGTGGATGAGAGCGAACGCCAGGGTTTATATGATTCCTTTGCCGCGCAGATCCCGGTAGGTCGCGTCGGCGAACCCGAAGAAGTCGCTAAAGTCGTTACATTCCTAGCGTCAGACGCCTCGAGCTTTGTAAACGGCATCGAACTGTTCGTCGACGGCGGCATGGCTCAGGTTTAAGGGATTTTGACGATATACTCACTACAACTTATACAAAACCGTGTTTAATGCAGCCTTAAACGACGTATTTTTTTAAAAAAATAATCGGACCTGTAAAATTTAATAATAATTCTACAGGCCGATTTTATTAACATTTATCCAACCGAGTGACATTACCACGGGGATGCGGTGAGATAGACGGGGATTGAGAAGGTGCCAATCTTATTACTATATGCCGCAGAGCTCTGATAAGAGTAAATCGTTCCTTTAATTTTTAAATATATGCTGTTCTCTTTTATGACGGCAGAAGCATTTTCACCATCAGTGATAAGAAATGGCTGCTGTTTTTCGTTAGAGATAAATTTATTTACCTCCTCCTCATTTTTACTTGCGTCAAGGAGATAATAACGGTAGGAATAACGCGTAGTTGCACCAGCGCTAGCCTGCGTAATGTAAAGAGTGACTAAGTTATTAACCGCCACTCTTTTAATAATCGACTGCTCAAAAGGTGAGAAGAGTGCAAGCTTATAGACGGCAAGAACGATGATAATTAATAAAACCAGCCTAAAAGGGCGTTTGGTAAACATCTTGGCTAAATGCATAATCTGTCCTTGATAAATCCCAATTACCTGGATATTTCCGAATGGCGAGTAATTTAGCTCATCTGATCAAAGGTTGCTGTGACGCAAGCATATGATTGAGTTGTCCAAATTATCGGCTATAGATGTAGCGGAAAATTCTCATTTTAAAACAGCTATTTACTCGTGAGTTGAAGAATATTCAACGTTATCAGCGAACTGCGGGATTGATAAGTAAAATAGATAATACCTATTTATCATATGCACAAAACTTTATTACAGATTGGCTCAAAAAAGGGCGGTATAGACTATAATTAAAAACGTTAGACAAGCGTTACCTTATTTAAAATTAACGTTTTAGGAGGTAGAAATTGTTTATTTCTGATGAAGTAAAAGGTAATAAAATGATGGGCGAAGCGGCCTTAAACCTTCTCTTCAACAGCGAGCAAGTCACGACCGCCAATTTAGTGAAACAATTGAAAATGATGGCGGAAATTGAAGCAGACGAAGACCGATTGCTGTTGATGCACAAAACGCGTCGTTGGTTGGAAGGGTATATCAGCGTCAGCTGCCGCAAACCTGAAAGGGCAGGTTGGCTGGAAAACGCCGAGATAAGGGTAAAATCGCCGTCTCCACATCTTCGGCTGGTCCCAACGCAGGCCATCGATTAACGCTATTTTTCATGAGCTTATCCATTAGTAACTTAGCTTGGATTATTATTTTTCGTTCTCCTTTCTTGACTGCAACCCGACAGTAGGTAGACTGGTCTACCTACTTCGACTTCCTGAGGTTGCTCTTCATGCCCGCCAATACTCTTCCCGACAGCGCACGAAATCGTCTGCTTGATGCTGCACGGGTCCTCTTTTATAACGATGGCATTGCTGCCACCGGCATCGACAGTCTGGTCAAAAAAGCCGGCGTTGCGAAGAAAAGTCTGTATAACAATTTTGAATCGAAAGCCGCGCTGGTCGCCACTTATCTGCAAATCCGTCATGAAGAGTGGTTGGCGTTTTATGCCCAGCGCGAGCAGCAGGCCAAAAATCCCCGCGAGAAAGTGTTGGCAGTTTTTTTAGCCTATGAAGATCACGCAGAGTTTGCCTACGAGCGGGGTTTTCGCGGCTGCGGATTGCTCAACGCCGCCGCAGAACTGCCCGCCGGATCTCCCGGCAGAGCGGCGGTGCGGGGTCATAAAGAGCAGGTCGAAGCCATTTTGTCGCACCATCTTTGCCAGCTGTTTTCAGGTGATGAAGCCCGCGCCGCGCTGACCGCCCGACATTTCGCCTTCTTGCTCGAAGGCAGCATTTCTCGCGCCGGTCTCGAAGGCAACGGCGACTGCGTGCGTCAGGCGATGGCGATGGCCGCGACCATGATGGAGGAGGCATGAGCTTAAATTCGAGTGAACGAACTGTCGGGATTTTTGCCGTGCTTTTTGCCTCGCTGCTGTGGGGAACCACCGGCACGGCGGCCACCTTTGCCCCACAGGTCAGCGCCGTGGCTATTGGCGCGGTGGCGATGGGCGTGGGCGGACTATTGCAGGCCGCGATTGCTGCCAACAGTCTTGTAAAATATGCGCCTACTTTGCTGAAAAATTGGAATTTATTACTGATTGGCGCGCTGGCAGTCGTCGTGTATCCGCTCGCTTTTTATGCCTCGATGCACTTGGCGGGCGTGACCGTCGGCACGGTAATTTCTATTGGATCGGCACCGTTATTATCCGCATTAATCGAGTATCGCCTTGATGGACAACGTCTTTCTCGCCGCTGGATGTTCGGTGCGGCAATCGGCGTGACAGGCATGTTGTTGCTTAGTGTGGCCGAAAAAGGCGGGCAGGGCGAATCTGCCGAATCTTCGCAGATAATGGCAGGCGTCATTTTAGGGTTGGTGGCCGGATTCACTTACGCGCTCTATTCGTGGGCCGCGCGGCGCTTGATGCAGCAGCAAATTCCCTCTCGCGCAGCGATGGGTGCCACATTTGGATTAGGCGGTTTACTGCTCATGCCGGTGTTGGCATTGACGGGCGCGCCGCTGCTCGCCTCGTGGAACAACGCCGCAGTAGGCGCTTACATGGCGCTGGTGCCAATGTTCATTGGCTATCTGTGTTACGGCTTCGGGCTGGCGCGCATTTCCGCCAGCATGGCGACCACCATCACGCTGATTGAACCCGTGGTGGCCGCCATCTTGGCGGTAGTGATAGTTGGCGAGAGATTGCCGCCGCTCGGCTGGCTCGGCATCGGTCTGGTCGTCGCTTGCCTGTTAGTGATTACCTTGCCCGTTCAGTACCGTTATTCGCGTTCCCGGAATGCTTAGCGCAAAGTCGTCGCCAAAGACTTTCGCGGGAGTCTGGAATCCGGGCGCGCGCTGGCCTTCAAGCGCGCGTTTGGCGGCTTCGATCGCTGCCAGCGGGGTATAGGCGTAGCCGTTCACCGTGTCTATAATCGCACGATGGACCTCTCCGTCCGCGCCGGTGATTTCAACCACCGCGCGGGCGGGCGTTGATTGTAGCTCGTCGAGTGACGGCCCGTCAGGCAGCAGCGAAAGGTCACCTTCTGGAAATCCCGCGCCCGCCACATGAACAAACATTTCTATATTTGGAATGCTTGTGGAGTGCCACGCCGTGACCAAATCGCCGAACGAAAGTGGCGCGCATTCGACCGCGCCGAGACCAAAATCGAACATTCCCATGCTGGCGTCCTGTTTGGTGGTCAATTCACCGTTGACCCGGGCAAGCAGGCCAGCACTGAAAATCTCTCCTGCGCTAATCGCCGAGCCGCGTGACATCGACCCCGCCACTTGCAGCGCGATTCGCAATCGCTGCGGATTTTTTACCTGACGTGACAAGGTGACGGCGAGCGAATCGGTCGGCACCACGTCCCAGCCCACGCCCGGCATTAGCATGCTTCCCGCTTGTGTGGCCGATTGCTGCAAAGATTCGGCAAGACGATAAACATTAATTTCTGCCGTAATATCCAGATAATCGATGCCGTTTTCGATGCAGGCTTTGATCAGCGGTTCTGCCGTTTTGGCAAACGGACCCGCGCAGTTCAGCACCACGGCAATATCAACCAGCTGCTCGCGGACAAGCTTGGGATCTTCCAGCGTAAACACCGCAGCGCTGACACCAAGGGTTTCGGCCAGCTCGCCCAGCTTCTGTTTATCCCTGCCTGCAACAACAAAATTCAACCCCGCTTTCTTCGCCTGATGGGCAATCATCTTGCCGGTATAACCGGTCGCGCCATAAATCATTAACGTCTTCATTATCTTTCCTCTTAAGTTTCGGTGAGGAAAGACTAAACGAATAGGTCTGAGAGGAATTCAGCATTCCTGCTCGATTGTTGCCTATTTCTGCTCTATGCTCGCGAAACCGCAATGGCGAGGAGAAAGATGATGAGTCAGCAAGCTTTGCTCGACGAACTATGCCTGTTGGCAGCCCACGCCCGAAACTGGCGAACCGAAACCGGCATTCCGCGCGTCGCGATGGTGCAGGGCTGTATTCCCCAGCACGCGCTTTCAGCAGTCTATGAACCCATGATCAACCTGATCCTGCGTGGCAGTAAAACCATGAGCGTGGGTGACAGAGTTTTCCATTACGATCCCGCGTCCTACTTTGTCATGTCGGTCGATCTTCCGGCCGTGGGCGCGGTATTTCCGTCGGCCGCGCGTGAACCTTATCTGGCGGTCAGCCTGACGTTGCAGCCCGAACGGGTGGCAGAGTTACTGGCCGATGCGCCGCCAAGAGTTCATTCGGACGACGTGCAGGGTGCGTTTTCGGTGGCCTCGGTGACGCCAGAGCTGCTGGATGCCTGGGTGCGCATGCTGCGCCTGATGAATCAGCCTGAAGATATTCCCGTGCTGGCACCCGTGTTTGAACGCGAGATTTTGTATCACGTATTGAAAGGGCCGCACGGCTGGATGTTGCGAGACATCGCCTCTCCCGACACCATGCTCGGGCGCATCGCCAACGCGATCAGCTGGATAAAACAGTATTACATGCAGGAGTTCAGCATTGATGCGCTGGCCGAGCGTCACGCGATGAGCGTTTCGGCGTTTCATCGTCATTTTAAAGCTGTGACCGCGATGAGTCCGTTGCAGTATCAAAAACGGGTGCGGCTGTTGCACGCCCGAACGCTGCTGCTGCGCCGTCAGCTGAATGTCACCTCCGTGGCGCTGGAGGTGGGTTATCAGAGCGTGACGCAGTTTAATCGGGAATATGCGCGGTTCTTTGGCCTTCCTCCTTTAAAAGATATTAGCCGACTGCGTGAAGAAGTAGGCGCAGCAGAATCGCTGATGATCTGATTTAAGGCGGTTGACCTGATTGAAAGCAGTTGACCTGATTAAAGTAGTATTAGGCAGTTTTCAGGCAGGATAGGGCAGGTCGTTGCAAGCCGGGGTCGGTATGCTTTCTTTACACCCAAATGTAAGGAAAGAGACATGACTGTAATCTTGATAACCGGCGCAAATCGCGGCATTGGCGCCAGTACGGCAATCGAATGTGCCAAACGAGGCATGGGCGTAATCATTACCTACCGCAGCCATGCAGAAGAAGCTGAAGCGTTGGTGAAAAGCATTCAATTTGCTGGCGGTAAAGCCGTTGCCCTGCAACTCGACGTAGCGAATATCGCCTCTTTTACGCCGTTCAAAGCCACGCTGGTTCAAGCGCTTGAAACGACGTGGGGCAGCACGCAGCTCGACGGACTGGTAAATAACGCAGGTTTCGGCAACTTCGTGGCTATCGATGCCTTAAAAGAGAGTGAATTTGACGATTTGCTGAACGTGCATCTGAAAGGCCCGCTGTTCTTGACTCAGGCCTTGCTGCCCATGATTGCCGATGGCGGCCAGATTATTAATTTGACCAGCGCCACCACCCGCGTTGCCACTCCGGGCGCTGCGCCGTATGCGGCCTTCAAAGGCGCGATGGAAGTGGTCACGCGCTATATGGCGAAAGAGTTTGGACCGCGCGGCATTCGCGCTAACGCGATTTCACCGGGCGCGGTGCGTACCGACATGACCAGCGGCGCTTTCGATCAATACCCCGAGTTTGAAACTATGCTTGCCGCGCAAACCGCGCTGGAACGTATCGCCGCGCCCGATGATATCGGACAGGCTATCGCAAGCCTGCTGTCGGAAGGCAATCGCTGGGTCAATGCGCAGTCCATTGAAGTCAGCGGCGGCTACATGATCTAGATTAATTTTCGGTGATTTATCAGAGTGTTATTCGCAGTAATGCCTTAATACGCCGAGATGTTCGAGCTGGAGGCGGTAACGGTAGACCGGTCTGCCGGTGACGCCATAGTGAATGCTGGTGAACAGGACGTTCATCTGCGCCAGCCAAATCAGGTATTTACGGCAAGAGACGCGTGAGATATTGACCTCGTTGGCCAGCTCATCGGTGGAAAATTCCATGTCGGGATGAGCATCGATCCACTGGCACAGCGTGCGTAACGTCTGCTGCGTCAGCCCTTTTGGCAGCCGTTTTTGCTCGTTATCGGCGGGCGCACTGCCGTGAATCAGGCGATCGACATCGGCCTGCTGATAAAAAGGCTGATTCTCCATCAGCTGTTTTTTCTGCCGCCAATGGGTCAACGCCTCCTGGAAGCGCGGAAATTGAAAGGGTTTAATCAGATAATCGACCACGCCGTAATGCATCGAGGTTTTGATGGTCGCAGCATCGGCGGCGGAGGAGATAATAATCACGTCGACAGGCCGTGCCGAGGCGCGCAGCTCGGGCAAAAGTTGCAGCCCGTTTTCATGACGCATGTAAATATCCAGCAAAATCAGATCGACCACGGGATAACTGTGGGCCAGCCGATCTTTCGCTTCCTGCAAGGTCGACGCCGTGCCGCAGCAGTGAAAACCCTCTATTTGATCGACATAACACCGATTTAGCTCGGCGACCATGGCGTCGTCATCAACCACTAATACATTGATCATACGCTGTTATTTCCTTTTCCCCACGGAAGCTGGACTAAAAATTGCGTGTAAACGCCCGGTTCTGATTCAACCACAATCTGGCCGCCGAGACTGCGAACCTGCTGGTGGACTAAAAAGAGTCCGACGCCGCGATCGTTGCCTTTCGACGACAGCCCCTTATCGAAAATGTGCGGCAAATAGTCTTCCGGAATGCCGGGGCCATCATCGCCGACCTCGCAGGCCAGCCAGCCATTTTGATAGTGCAGGAGCAGGTGAATTTCGCCGTCTGACTGATCTGCAAGCGCTTCGAGCGCGTTTTCAATCAGATTGCCGAGCACGGTAATCAACACCGCGACCTGCTGTTCGCTGCCGATATCCGGCAAAGAGCTGGCGTCGCTCAGCGTGAGCTGGTGGCCTTTTTCGGCGGCGCGATTAGTTTTACTCAACACGAAACCGGCAATCATTGGCGAGCCAATCTTTTGCTGCAAGGCACCGATTTCATGCTGATAGCTGTTGGCCGATTGCAAAATAAACGCCTCGGCCTGCGGATAATTTTTCAGGTGCAGCAGGCCAAGAATGACGTGCAGCTTGTTCATGAATTCGTGCGAACGTTCACTCAAAATATCGACGTAGTTTACCATGCCGTCGAGCCGCTGCATGAGCTGGCTGATTTCGGTTTTATCACGAAAAGTACAGACCGCGCCGATAATCCGCTGGCCGCTGCGCACGGGCACAGTATTGCTGATAAGCGTTCTGCCTCGCGTGCTGACCTTCTCATCGAGCCAGGCCGTGCCGTTGTGCAACGCGTCGCGCAGGTGGCTGAGAATTAACGAGTTCTCGGGAATACTCTCGCCAGTTAGCGGCGCTTCGGTCGTGGTTTCACTCAGCAACGTGCGGGCCGCCTGATTAATCAGGGTCACGCGCGCGTGTTCGTCGACGGCAATGACGCCCTCTTTGGTCGATTCAAGAATTGCCTGCCGCTGCTCGAATAAGCTTGAAATTTCATAAGGTTCGAGGCCAAAAAGAATGCGTTTCAGCCGTGTCACCAGAATTAAAATGCCTAATGAACCGACCAGCGCGCCGACCAGCACGGTCCAGAAAATATTCCAGCGATTGCGGGTGATTTGCGCATTGACCTCGCTTATTGAAATACCGATCGCCACCACGCCAACCTGTTGATGTTCGGCATTATAAACGGGGGTGAAAACGCGTAACGCCTCATCGAGTACGCCATGATTGACGGAGAGATTTTCCAGCCCGCGCAGGGAAGGGAGGAAATCGTCGCCAATAAAATGGTGATTGATAAACTGCGGATTAGGATGCGAGTAACGAATGCCCTGCATATTAATGATAACCGCGAACAGTAAATCGTTGCGTTTAACCACCGTGTTGGCAATCGGCTGAATAATATTGTCGGTCGGCGAGAGGGTCAGCGCGTGCTGAATTTCAGGGGAATCGGCCAGCGTGCGCGCCACGGCCAGCGCTTTATCATTCAAATGCGCCCTGATGAAATTATCTATCTGTATATAGTAGAGAAAATTGACGCTCAACAGCACGGTCGCGATTACGGCGGCGAACATCAGGCTCACCAGCGTAGAGAGTTTTAGCGGGCGTCGACGCGCCGGATCTTGCTTTTGGGCCTGAATCATAAGGTGTCTATTGCGAAGCGAAACGACGTGAAGGAGAAGATCAATGACATAGAGTACCGCCGTAGAGAGGGTCTTGTGTTGTTGAGTGTAGGTTTAGTAATTAAAAAAATTAAAATTTGCGATTATTAATTAAATAACTAAAAACACATTAACTTGGCTGTAACAATATTTTAAATTCCCCGCACTTTTTTCCGACCCACAATAACAAAGTGTAGACCTGGAATGAACAAATCCACAAAACTACTGACTTCGCTCTCTCTTTCTGCATTACTTGTTTCTACCGCGCTCCACGCTGAAACTTCACCAGAGAAAACCGACGTACTGTTGATCGGCGGTGGCGTAATGAGTGCTTCCCTCGGCACCTGGCTTGAAACGCTGCAACCTGACTGGAAACAGATCATGGTCGAAAAGCTTGACGGCGTGGCGCTCGAGTCTTCCAACGGCTGGAACAATGCCGGGACCGGACACTCGGCCAACATGGAGCTGAACTATACGCCTGAGCGTAAAGACGGTTCAATCGACGTCAGCAAGGCGCTGGAAATCAACGAAGCGTTCATGATTTCGCGTCAGTTCTGGACCTCGAATGTTAAAAGCGGCGTGCTGCACGACCCACATTCTTTCATCAACTCTACGCCGCACATGAGCTTTGTCTGGGGCGACAAAAATGTCGAATACCTCAACAAGCGTTATGACGCGTTGCAGAAAACCGTGCTGTTCCAGGGCATGAAATTCTCAACCGATCACCAGCAGATCCAGCAATGGGCGCCGTTGATTATGGAAGGGCGTGACCCGCAGCAGAAAGTCGCCGCGACGTGGACGCCGGTCGGCACCGATGTTAACTACGGCGAAATTACCCGTCAGCTGATTGGCAGTCTGAAGAAAAACAGTAACTTCAAGCTTGAAACCTCGTCAGAAGTCACCGACTTCAAGCGCAACGGCGACAATTCATGGCACGTGACGATCAAAGACGCGAAAAGCGGCGATGAGCGCAGCGTTGACGCGAAATATGTCTTCATTGGTGCGGGTGGCGGCGCGTTGAAATTGCTGCAAAAAACCGGTATTCCAGAGGCGGATAACTACGCTGGCTTCCCGGTTGGCGGCTCGTTCCTAGTGACTGAAAACCCGGCAATTGCCGCGCGTCATCAGGAAAAAGTTTACGGTCAGGCTTCTGTTGGTGCTCCGCCGATGTCAGTTCCGCACCTCGATGCGCGCTATCTCGACGGAAAACGCGTGGTGCTGTTCGGGCCGTTCGCGACTTTCTCCACCAAGTTCCTGAAAAACGGTTCACTGTTTGACCTGCTGGGCACCACGACCACGCACAACTTTATGCCAATGACTCACGTGGGTCTGGATAACTTTGACTTGGTTAAGTATCTGATTGGTCAGGTTATGTTGAGCGATGACGACCGCTTTGAAGCACTGAAAGAGTACTATCCAGACGCTAAAAAAGAAGACTGGAAGCTGATTCAGGCCGGTCAGCGCGTGCAGATCATCAAGAAAGATGAAGATAAAGGCGGCGTTCTTAAGCTGGGTACTGAAATCATCACTGACCAGCAGAAAACCGTAGCTGCGTTGCTGGGTGCTTCACCGGGC
Organism: Rouxiella sp. T17; assembly: GCF_036663475.1. Taxonomy (NCBI): domain Bacteria; kingdom Pseudomonadati; phylum Pseudomonadota; class Gammaproteobacteria; order Enterobacterales; family Yersiniaceae; genus Rouxiella; species Rouxiella sp. T17. Next base: position 197,212 of record NZ_JAWUEA010000037.1, read on the forward strand.
GCGTCTACTGCGGCACCGATTGCTATCAGCGTGATGGAAAAACTGTTCCCAACCGAGTTCAAGTCACCGGAATGGCAGAGCAAAATCCGTCAGATCGTGCCAAGCTTCGGTCAGAAATTGAATGACGACGCTGCGCTGACTCAGCGTGTTTGGAATGATACAGCGGCGACGCTGCAACTGACCAAACCACCAGTTATCAACATGCCGCAAACTAGCGCTACAGCCGCGGTTCAAGGCGCTGTTGAAGCCGCTGTTCCGGGCAAACCTGAACCTGCGAAAGCGGATATGGCGCTGTAAATTGCTGATTATCAAATCAGTAAGCTAAGCCGTTCTCAGTACGTTAAACAGTTAAAAAGTAAGTCATAAAAAATCAAACGCCTGATGCCTCGCATTGGGCGTTTTTTTGCGTCCATAAAAAAGGCCGGTCATCGCTGACCGGCCTTGAAACTCCGTTAACTATGCTAAACGTTAGCCGTTGATCTCGGGGTGCTGATCAATCAGGTTAGAACGTTTCTTTTGCAGCTCGGCAATCTGCTCGTCGATAGCTTCAATCTTCTGCTCTACGCTATCGTAATGTTCTTGCAGGATTTCTTTCGCTTCCGCACGGTCAGAAGCGGCTGGCGTCGCGCCTTTCAGCGGTCGGTTGGCCGTCTCTTTCATGAAGATTGCGGTGACGAAACCAATCACTGCCACCACCATCAGATAGTAAGCTGGCATAAACAGGTTATTGGTAGATTCAACCAGCCACGCCGCGAACGTTGGCGTCAGGCCTGCAATCAACACTGAAATGTTAAAGGCAATCGCTAGCGCGCTGTAACGAATGTTGGTCGGGAACATCGCGGGCAGGGTAGAAGCCATCACGCCGATAAAGCAGTTAAGCAACACGGCTAGAATCAGCAAGCCCAGGAAAATCAGGCCGATAACGTTACTCTGAATCAGAATAAAGCACGGGATCGCCAGAATAAACAGCCCCACGCTGCCGATTAAAACAAACGGCTTACGGCCAAATCGGTCGCTGAGCATGCCCATCATTGGCTGAACGAACAGCATACCGACCATGATAGCGATGATAATCAGCAGACCGTGGTCCTCTGAATAGTGCAGGCTATGCGAGAGGTAGCTCGGCATGTAGGTCAGCAGCATGTAATAGGTGACGTTGGTGGCAATCACCATCCCGACGCAGATAATCAGGGGTTTCCACTGTTTGGTCAGGATCTCGCGGAACGAGACTTTTGGCGGCTCGGCAATCTCTTTACGCGAATCGCTGTCGATTTTGTCGACGTGCTGCTGGAAAGTTGGCGTCTCTTCCAGCGCGTGGCGCAGGTAAATACCAATCAGGCCCAGCGGCGCGGCAATAAAGAACGGAATACGCCAGCCCCACGCAATGAGGTTTTCTTCGCCGATGATGCTGGAAATAAGAATAACCACGCCCGCGCCGAGGATGAAACCGGCGATGGAGCCGAAGTCTAGCCAGCTGCCGAGGAAGCCGCGTTTTCTATCCGGCGAGTATTCCGCCACGAAGATAGCCGCGCCCGTGTATTCGCCGCCAACGGAGAAGCCCTGCGCCAGTTTTGCCAGCAACAGTAATATCGGCGCCCAGATGCCAATCGAATCGTAGGAGGGAATAAGTCCGATACAGAAGGTACTGACGGACATGATAATAATGGTCACCGACAGCACTTTCTGACGACCAAACTTGTCGCCGAGCGCGCCGAAGAACAGACCGCCCAGAGGTCGTACGAGGAACGGCACGGAGAAGGTTGCCAGCGCGGCAATCATCTGAATACCCGGATCCGCGCCCGGGAAGAACACTTGCCCCAGCGCAAATGCGACGAAACCGTAGACACCGAAATCAAACCACTCCATTGCATTACCGAGCGCAGCGGCGGTGATCGCCTTTTTGAGCTTGGTATCATCAATGATAGTAATATCATTGATGTGCATCGGCTTGATGCGTTTTTTTCTTAATTTAATCATATACTTCCCTTGTCTTTAATAACTCTGCAATCATTGCTTGAGAAATTACACTCTCAATAAATCGTTCGTTAACAAAATTATTATATGTCGCTTTATGAATAAGGCAAAAATTTCGCCCTATTGGCAATAAATAAAATTTTTGCCGGGGAAATATTTTAAAAGGGCGGATTTGATCACAAAATTTAATTAGGTCGCTTAGTAATCGTTATTTCACTTAAGTATTTTACGCAGGGGGAAATAGCAGGATAATGCCACGAGGGGATGTGATTAAAAATCAAACGAGATGATTAAATAACAGGCTAATGAATTAAGTGTGAGTCTTTAGGATTTAGCTAGAGAAAAAACCTGAGGATTTTCTCCTCAGGACTCAACTATTATCTTCTGTCGAGCTTTTCAATATTGTAGGTATTAAACTTGGAACTCAATTTGACGATTAAAATATTGTCGTTGATTTCTATCGCGTTCCGGCTTGGCCAGACAGGCATTTTATTGGCGTCATCAAGCACCGCATTCTTTTGTTCGACCGTGCCATTTCACGGCAATATACAGCAGGCGGGAGATAACCAGCACGATAGGTAGCGTCACGGTCGATTGATATATCGACCGTGAAAATAATTATTATTGATAAACTCTTCGTCAATAGAAAGGGTGAAGTGTGTGAGTTCAAAACCGTAAATAACGAGATAAGCCAATACGGAATAAAAAAACAGCATTCTGAACTCTTTATCAATCTCCATCGTTTACTTACCCTTGTTATTAATATAATCACTACGCTTAACGTTTATTATTGGCATTCCTTCATGTTAAGGCATAATAACCTGCTGCAAAATAGCTTCTGAAAAATCCAGAATAATGCGATTTTACCTGCATCTGCTTGGCGGTATTAAAATGTCCAGAGATTAGAGCGAGGCGAAAATAACGGCCTGCAAAATACCTCTGGCGGCAATCCCGACCAGTGCGCCAAGCATGGCGAAACGCGCTACTCTCGCGACTCTAAACCCTGCGCCTAACATTATTCCGATACCCGGTAAATCAAAGGTCTGGATAAGCCATCCCGCCGAGGCATTCAGCGTATGCGCATTCAAGGTGCCATTCTTTAGCAGCTCTGAGGCGACGCCCAAATAGGCGGTGCCGCCTGCAAGACATTTGACCAGCGCGGGCATGATAAGCACGGTAGGAATATTGAGGCTGTGCATTAAGGGTGACAATGCGTGCTCAAGTAATGCAATACCGCCAACCGCTTTTAAAATGCCGACTACCGTAAGCGAAAGAATAAGCATCGGCACGGCGCCCAGCGCAAGCCGGATAGATTCTGCCCCCGCGCTGTTGATGATATAAAGCAGGCCATTATTCTGTGGTGAATGAACCTCGGCATCCTCCGCCGAAATAACCTCTTTAACCGGCAGTTTTCGACCAAAGACATACCACGTCATCGCGCCCGCAATCAGGCCGCCAATAACGGAAATAACCACCGACGAAAGCCAGTGCAGGCCAAGCGGCGCAAGTGGATAAAGCACGTTGGCCTGTCCCATCGCAAACAGCATGGCGAGGGTTGCCGCTAGATGCCTGTCGGAAACGCCTTTCTTTTCCATCATCGCAAGGGTGGCAACGGGCGCAGCAAAACTGACGAAGTTCAGCTGTATTAAGGCAAAGAGACTCAGGCCGGTTAAACCAAAAGGTTTTAATAACGGTGCGGTAATATTAATAATTCTGGCGAGAATGCCGACCGACTCAAGGTATTTCATGATAACCATCATGACCACCATGACGGGAATCAGCGTATATAGCGCAATATCAACGGCCGAACGTCCGGAGGCCATAATGATTTCGATGATGTTCAAGGTAAAAGCCTAAACTTATGCAGATACAGCGTTAATTATTCGGCAAAAGGGGTTAGCGCAAAAAATGACGTTAACGGCTTCTTCCATAAAGAAAAACTACAGCAGAATAAGTCGGTTGTTAGGATTAGGCAATATTACATTGACTTCAATTTAATTTGGATCAATATTACCAGCCCTGTAATAGGGTGTGATGAGTTGGGATAAATGATGATATGAAAGACGAAAATAAAAAGGTGTGCAGTACTCCGGCAGAAAGCGAGGCACCTGTCATCATTGAGCAGTTTCTGTGCTTTGCACTTTATTCTGCATCCCTGGCGATGACCAAGCTTTACCAGTCGCGACTCAAGCCACTCGGCCTGACCTATCCCCAATACATCGTGCTGCTGGCGCTTTGGGAAAAAGATGACGTCACCGTTTCTGAAATAGGTGAACGTGTGCAGCTCGATTCAGGCACCTTGAGTCAGCTGTTGAAAAGGCTTGAACAAGCTGGAATTATCAGCAGAAGGCGGGATGTGGGCAATGACGAGAGGCGAGTGCTGATCTCACTGACCGAGCAGGGCCTTAAGCTTAAAACTGAGGCCGCTGGCGTGCCGGCAGATATGGTTTCTGTAATGGGCACGCCGTGCGACGAGCTGACCGAACTCACCGTTAAAGTGAAGCAGCTGCGGGATAAATTAATCAACGCGATACCGTAATTCGCCGCAGGTTTATAAAAGTTTTCAAACATAGGGAGAGGCTTTATGACAATTAAAAACGCAGGTTACGGCGATGATATTCTCGCTACTATTGGCAACGCGGCCTCGCTTCTCATTATGGAAAGAAAGCCCCTTGGCATAAACGACATCTCAAGCCTGCTGAAACAACATGCCGATGAGGCCTCTGGTTCAGGAAAGGAGAGTTTCGTTAAGGCGTTAGAGCTGATCGCTGCCAAAAAGAGATAGGAACCGGATAAACAGTTTCTTAAACTTTTAGTGCAATTTATGACCGCCGGGCGACACGAGATCCTCAGAGGATAAAGCACCCTGAAGCAGAGAATAGTCGTCATTTTTGGCTGATTGATAGGCGTCTGCCATGCTGTCGATGATGAGGGCGATGGCGCTTTCACACGCTTGCCTTCTGTCTTGTCGCTCTTCCGTTTCAATCATTACTCGCAGTTTTGCGATCAGATTAGGGAGAGAGAGCGTTTCGTCGCCGTCGAGCAGTTCCAGAATGGCCTTGCCCATTACAATATCACTCAATTTTTCGTCGTTGTTTCTTTTCATATCACCATCTTTTGATTCATCTACCTACCCAAAAGCTTATACCAGAAAATCAGGCTTGCCTGCATCATTTTGATGCTAAAAATCCCCTTCTTAGGCCTTTTCAGACCTATGCTGCCCGTGCAAGGTATGTTAATTGTACTGCTTATTACCAAAAGTTCAGTTTCGCTCATCTTATATCAAAAATTTCAGAGCGGAATAATGCTGATGAGGTTTCCCCACGCTGCTTGATTAACAGGAGTAAAAGATGCTTAAGGGCCTTTGCGCTTTTCCACTAACGCCACTGAAAGACGGTGAAATCGATGAAAAAGCGTTTACTTTACTGATTGAAAATTTGCTCGAAGCCAATGTTGATTCTATTGGCGCGCTGGGCTCAACCGGCAGCTATGCCTACCTCACTCGTGAACAGCGCAAGCACGCGACAGAGTGGGCGGTTAAGGCCGCGGGCAAACTTCCGGTGATTACCAGTATTGGCAGCGTCCGATTTGAAGAAGTATTACAGCTCGCCGACGATGCGCAGAAAGCCGGCGTCAGCGGCGTGCTTATGGCACCTGTTTCTTATCAAAAACTGCGTAGCGAAGAGGTGTTTGAGCTTTATCGTCTTGTTACGCGAGAACTTTCTGTTCCACTTTGTCTCTACGACAATTTTTCGACCACCGGATTTGAGTTCACCGACGAGCTGCTGATTGAACTGGCGCAGCTGCCCAATATGGGGTCAATCAAACTCGGTTCCTTACCTGCCACGCGTGATGAAGCCGAACGCCGATTGACCCGGCTTCGCTCGGCCATACCTTCTACGGTAACGCTGGGAATCAGCGGCGACGCGCAGTCTCCGCGAGGATTACTGGCCGGATGCGACGTGTGGTACTCCGTACTGGGCGGACTTTTTCCACGTTATACGCGGCGGCTTGCCCGCGCAGCGATGGCGGGTGATGAAGCACTCGTTAATCGGCTTAGTCAAAAACTCGATCCGTTATGGGCACTCTTCGCCCGTCACGGCAGCCTGCGCGTAGTCGCCGCGATGGCAGAGATGCAGGGAAAAGTTCAGGCTCCGTGCTTGCCTAAGCCTTTGAATGCATTGCAGGGAACTGAACGCGCGCTGTTGCAGCAGGCTTTGCAAACGTTGGATGAATTGTCGTGAGGTAGACATCACAAATTTTTGCCGTTAAAAAACCCACATCAGTGGGTTTTTATTAAACGAGGTTATTAAACATTCGTTTGACGCGTACGCAAAGTACCTTCTCGAGCAGCCCTTTCAAAAGAAGCTTTCAACTGTCGCATGGCTTCTGCTTTACGTTCGGCAGTAGTCATTTGCTTAATCGTGGAAATATTTTGTTTTGAGTGCATAACCCATTCCTCCGTCACCTAAGCCCGTGATGATTTCATATCCTATATCATGCTGAGGCTGCTGTAAAACGCGGTCATAAAAGCGTTTTAATTTGTGAGTCTCAGCTACTGCAAAATAAGCTTTGGCTCTATAGGTTTTATAATGCAACGTAATTATGGTTATTAAAGCTTGTGCTAGTCTTGTTGAAAAATTAAAGCTCTTTGAAGATTGCCCTCTAGTAGGTAAGGCGTAAAAATTCCCTTGTTCGAAATTTTCTAAACGGTCGAATTTTACATCATAACAACATGAAGGAATGATAAATCCTACCTCTTCGTTTCTAAACATATGATATTCGGGAGCAGCAATATCGACTTCTGAAAAAATTGCTAAAAAACTGTCGCTGTCTATAAAAAAATCGAAACGATGAGCTAGATATCCGCCATGCGGAAACTCTTGAAATTCCTTTGTCAGATAGTGAGGCATATTTTAATTTTTATATTTTTTGGGGGTGGTCTAAAAAGATAGCACTGTCATTAATTAAAACCTTAAACACAAGGTCAATCAAATCCCAAAATATTTTATAATAGTGTTGTTTGTATTTAAATTAATGCGTTTTTCTTACTAATAAATACTTTACAAGTTTTGTTTTAATTATTAACTAATAAAAGCAACCCGATGTTTTCAGGTAAGAAATATCGGGTTAGAGGGGTTTTTTATTACCATTAACCATTATAAAACGGTTATTACAGCAGATTAATGCCAAAGCGGCGCAGCACGAGGGCATAACCCCAGAAAATAACCACCGTCATCACGCAGGACGCCAACAACGCTGCCCAAAATCCCCAACGTTGGAACATAAGCGGAAAACAGAGAAACATCGGCAGCGTTGGCACCACGTACCAAAAGGTATACCACGCATGGCTGGCAATTTTTTCCTGCGTTTGCCCCTCAATCTTCATCCAAATCAGCACTAAAACGGTAACCATCGGCAAGGCGGCCACTAATCCGCCAAGGCGGTCACTACGTTTCGCCACCTCGGAGACCAGCACCACGATGCCTGCTGTCAGGGCATATTTCACAATTAGCCAGATCATATTGTTCCCATTTTGGACGGTTATTCATTACCCGGTAATGAATTAACGGGTAAAGAAGAGATGGGTAGAGAAGTGACGAGTCTAATTGAAATTTATAGTAAAAGCTCTGCAGATGCAGAGCTTGTTGATTCTATTTATTACACCTTAGAACTGATATGACACGCTGACCGAATAACTGCGCGGCTCGCCGTAAACATAGCTGCTCATGTAAGCGTAATAAGTACGGTCAAATAGATTATCGACGTTCGCCTGTACCGCGACCTGTTTGGTCACTTGATAACGGGCAAACAGGCTAGCCAGTGGATAGCTGCTCTGATAAACGCGCTGGGTGTTGCCATCTGGCGTGCTGACATCTTCAAACACGCGGTTTTGCCAGTTAATGCCGCCGCCAATCGTCAGGTCACGCAGCATCGGCAGCTGATAACGGGTAAACAGCTTGAAAGAGGTCTGCGGCTGATCCGGGTTGTAACGGCCATCCGAATCGCGCGCGACATAACGCGTTGCGCCGAAGGTCATCTGCAGGTTGTCGGTCAGTGCGCCATTCAGCTCAAACTCTGCGCCTTTACTGCGCGCGCCTTTGGTCGCGGTGTAGGCCTGTTCGCTGCTGTTGTTGACGTAAACGCCGTTTTCTTCGGTACCGACATTATTCTGCTCGATGCGGAAGATAGCCATGGTCGCGGTCAGGCGGCCATCGAACCAGGCGGATTTCAGGCCCGTTTCATAGCTTTTTCCGGTAACCGGCGAGAGATAATGACCGGCGCTGTCGCGATAGGTTTGCGGCTGGAAGATGGAGGTATAGCTGGCGTAGGCTGACCAGGTATCGTTGATGTCATACACCAGACCCGCGTAAGGGGTGATGTTGTTTTTCGCCATATCGCCGCTGCTGCCATCGGTGCTGTATTGGGTGTAACGCGCTCCGACAATCAGCGATAACGGATCGGCGAGCGAGAAGCGGGCGGCGCTGTAAACGGATTTCTGGCGCACCACGTCGTTGGCATTTTCATACCAGCCTTGCCATTCCGGTTCGGCGATATTGCCGTTCCAGTTGTTGTTAAAGGTCCCCAACGCACTTGGCGAGATATCATAGTTATCGAGATCGGTCACGCCGTCCTGACTGTCAGTGACATTATGCTGGCGGCTGTAACTCACGCCCATCATCAACTGATGCTGGCGACCCAGCAATTCAAACGGGCCGCTGGCGTAGCCGTCAATCGAGGTCAGTTCACGTTTGCCGCGGTCCATACTGCCGTAACCGTCAGCCCCTTCGCCGGTATCCTGATCCGGGAAATACTGATAGCCGACGTACAGCAATTTGTCGCTGAAGGTGTTTTCGGCGTGAGTGCCATTAAGATGGAAATTCCAGCCATTGGCAAAGTTGTGGTCCAAATCGACATACACTTTGCGCGCGGTGGTGTGGTAGTAGGTCCAGTCGGCGGACGAGTTCAGGCTGCGATTGTAATGGGTGGTTGCGCCGTTGCTATAAAACATCGGCAGGCCGCCCCAGGTCGGATCTTTGGTGTCTGCGTCCTGATAGTCGTAGCCAAGCGATAAGGTGGTGTTATCGGTCAGGTCGGCGTCAATCACGCCGTAAATGAATTTGGTGTTTTTATGGTAGCGATCCAGCCAGCTGTCCTGATCCTGATAGCCCGCAATCACGCGGCCACGCACCGATCCCGATTCGTTTAATGGCGTTGAAACGTCGACCACATAACGCTGCTTGTTCCAGCTGCTGTAGCTTGCACTGATCGTGCCGGTAGCCTCTTTGCTGTCGGCATGCTTGCGCACCATATTAATCGATGCCGCCGGGCTGCCCGCGCCGGTCATCAGGCCGGTTGCGCCGCGCACCACTTCGATACGGTCATAAATCGAGGTATCGGAGGCGGCATCGCCAAAGTTCCATGAGTCGCCTACCGCCGTTGGAATGCCGTCGAAGGTAAAGTTGGTGATTTTAAAGCCGCGTGAATAGTATTCCGAACGTTCGCTATCGACCTGATTACTGGTGATACCGGTGGTGTTATTCAGCACGTCATTAACGGTTTGCAGCTGCTGGTCTTGCATACGCTGCTGGGTGATCACGCTGACAGACTGCGGCACGTCGCGCGGGGTCAGCAGCATTTTGGTGCCGGCACGCGTGGTTTGTACCTGATAATCCTGATTTTGTTGCCCGCTGAGATCGTTGGAAGGCGTGGCATCCACGACAATGGTGTCTGGCGCGCTGTTCGTCGTCGTGGCTGAGGATGTCGTCGTCGTAGCTGACGATGTCGTAGTTGAAGATGTTGCGGTTGTTGCCGCCAAGGCCAGCGCCGGGTTTAAAAGAGCATGCACTGCCACAGCCACTAACGACACCGTGAAGACTTTACGGATGCCCGTCGCGCGTGAGTCAACGCGCGTTTCCCTGCGATTCAAAGACATAAAATTTCCTGTCAGAAATAAACGTGATCTGCTGTCATGCCGCTTCTTTTGTAATCGTTTGCGTTCGCATGGTGTGAGTTAAAAAACCGCGCGACGAGGCATCTAATGTTAAGCAGCATGTTAATTGAGAAGGCCAATGATAATCATTTGCTTTAATAATTCTAAATAAGTTTCATGCAAATATGTAATATTTTGTAATAATTAGGTAGTTCAACGGGATGAGGAGTGATTTTTTGAATAAATGGCAGGATTTATTTGAGGTTATTGAGAATGGAAAAGCAAATCGGCAGGTTTAATAACATCGGGATGAAAACTCATTTGATGGGCGGCTGACACTTTATCTCGCGTCAGCCGCCTGTTTTGCGCCAATCTTTAACGATGATTCATGGTTTTTGACAGGGCCGGGATTTCACCGAGTCCCGCTCCTTTGATTTTCATATCCAATTGAACGTTGCGATGTGAAACGATACTGACGGCGGCGAACAGCGCGGGCAGGGCGAGCACGAAGAAAATAGCCGATTGCCCCGGGAAGGCGCCCATTAACAAGCCGCCCATCGAAGAACTCAGAATCGCCCCAATGCGCCCGATGCCGTGCATCCAGCTGACGCCGGTGGCGCGAATTTCGGTCGGATAGTAGGCGGGAGAGTAGACCTGCAAGCCGTTTTGCGCGCCATTAATGCACATGCCGGTAATGAAGATGATGACGCCCAGCGCCACGCCGCTCAGGCCAAACACGCCCTGAATAATCAAGCAGCCGCAGCCGATGAGATAGACCACGCCGATGACCCATTTGGCGCGCAGTTTGTCCATCATTGCGCCGACGATAATGCCACCCAGCGGACCGCCAAGCTGGAACAGTCCGGCGATAATGGCGGCCTGTTCCAGCGAAATTCCGCCGGAACGCATAATGGTTGGCAACCAGCCGTTAAGCAGATAAATCACGAACAGACCCATAAAATAGGTCAGCCACAGGATGATAGTGCCGCGCGCAAAGCCGTGGCGGAACAGCTCGGCAATGGTGCTATTACGTTTTACGCCGGGCGAAGAGAGAATAAAGGCGTGCTCGGCGTTAAAATTGCCGCCCATCTTGTTAAGAATCGAGGCAATCTGCGCGCGCGGCGCTTTGCGAACAATTAGATTGAGGGCGGACTCCGGCAATAACCAGCCGATAAACGGCAGCAGCAGCAAAGGCAAGGCACCCCCGAAAATCAGCGCGGCGTGCCAGTCGTAATGAGCTAACAGACCGGCGGCGATAAATCCGCCCAGTCCTGAACCGATATTAAAACCGCTAAACATCAGGGTAATCATGATGCCTTTACGACGCTCGGGCATATATTCCGACAGCAGCGTCACGCAGTTTGGCATCACCGCGCCTAATCCGAGACCCGCAATAAAACGCAGCATCGCCATTTGCATCGGCGAGGCGGCAAAGGCGCAGGCAAGGCTGAAGATGGCAAACATCAGCACCGAAAGTAAAATGACTTTTTTACGGCCATAACGGTCGGACATCGGTCCGGCGATCAGCGCGCCGAGCGCCACGCCAAACATTGCGGCTCCCAGAATAGGACCCATCGCGGAACGGCTAATTCCCCAGTGCTCAATCAGAGCGGGCGCGATAAAGCCCATCACGGCGGCGTCATAGCCGTCGCACATGATAATAATCAGGCACAGCACCAAAACACGCCATTGAAAAGGCGAGATGGGCCGCGCATCAATCCATGTTTTCACATTGATCAGGTTGTTTGCTGTCATCGGGTACGCTCTCTATTGTGCCGCCTGCGGCAGCTATCGTTGTGGTGAGAGAAAGAAGTCATCAAGCAACACGTTAAGCGCGGTCGAAGAGAGTGTCTGTCAAAAAAGGCTTTTAGAGGTATGAGTTGGGTTTATATTGTGATGAGTTTAACATTGTTGATAAGGGTATTAACTAGCCCAGCGCGGCTTGTGCGCTGCGCCCTGAGGCCCACCGCGCTGGTTTAGCGTATGAATTTTGTTTAGGGTTGCGGTTGTAGCGTTTCACTGATGCTGCGCAGCAAAGCCTGAGTTGCCGGAGAATGCAGCGCGCCCTGACGAAAGGTAAAACCGATTTCGCGGCGAGTATTGGGCAAATTAAGCTGCAACGGCGCGAGAATTCCGGCGCGCAATTCATATTCCAGCTGATGCGACGACACCGCCGCCACCATATCTGAATTGAGCAGCAGCCCGCGCACGATCGCTAAATCACCCGTTTCCACTACCGGCTGTGGCTCGTTCATGCCTAAGGCCTGAAACGCGCTGTCCAGTAAATGTCGTGCCGGCGTGTTGTCGCGCGGCAAAATCCACTGCGTCTGCGCCAAATCATCGGCGGTGAGCGGGCGTCCGGCCAGCGGATGCTGCGGGCGGGCCAGCAAAATCAGTTCCTCGTCAAACAACACCTGATTGTGAATATCCAACACGGCATCATTTTGACGCAGCGCGCCGAGGATAAAATCGATGTCGCCAGAACGCAGCTCCGTCACTAACGCGCTAAAGGCGCTCTCGTTGGTGACCACTTTTATGCCCGGATAACGCGCCACAAGATGGGTGATCGCCAACGGCAGCAGGGTGCTGCGACACAGCGGCAGTGCGCCAACGTGAACCGTGCCGGTCAGCACGCCCTGTTGCGCCGCCAAATCTTCGGGAATGTGGCGGATTTCATTCAGCGCGCGGCTGATAAATGGCGCGATCTCGCGTCCGGCGGGGGTCGGCATCATCCCTTTTGGCGTACGCTGAAACAGCATGACGCCCGCGCCTCGTTCAAGCACTTTCAATGCCGCGCTGACCGCCGGTTGGCTGATTCCCAGTAAATCCGCCACGCTTTGGGTGTGATGCAGCCGATATAGCGCCAGAAATATTTGCAGCCGCCGAAGGTTGAACAGCCAGATAGGTTCCGCCTCTTCGCGGCCACTGTCGCGCTGTTTTAATTTATTCAACAGCGAAGGGATGATATGCAGCTCTTGAATGGCGCGTTTGGCCCGCGGCAACACGCCTTTGCCAATTTCGGTCAGCATCATGCCGCTCGCGTGACGCTCGAATAAAGGTGTCGCTAAAGTGTGTTCGAGATCACGTATTGATCGGGTGATCGCAGACTGGGTGCGAAATAAATTGTTCGCCGCCTGCGAGACGGTTCCGCGCTCCGCAATCATGCAAAATGCTCTTATCTGCATAATTTTTAAAGGTATTTCTTCTTTTATATTTCTCATTTCAATAACTCGTATTCTGCGGCGTGAATCACAACATAAACAAAAATCATAGCTCACGCAATGAAAGGCATTATCCGCTCACAGTCCGCCGTGGCAGGATAAAAAAAACAGCAAATGCAGGTAAACACGATGGAAACGAATGTAAAAAAAAGTGCCTTGGTTGTCAGTGCCCATTCCGCTGATTTTGTCTGGCGTGCGGGCGGCGCGATTGCGCTGCATGCCTCGCAAGGTTACGACGTGCACGTGGTGTGTCTTTCCTTCGGCGAGCGCGGCGAATCGGCCAAACTGTGGCGCAAAGGCAACATGACAGAAGCGCTGGTGAAGCAGAATCGTCAGTCCGAAGCGGAAGCCGCGGCCGAAATTCTGGGTGCCAGCATTGAATTCTTCGACCTCGGCGATTACCCGCTGCGTGCCGATAAAGAGACGCTGTTCCGCCTCGCCGACGTGTTCCGCAAGGTTCAGCCGCACTTTGTCCTGACCCATTCGGTTCAAGATCCTTATAACTACGACCATCCGCTGGCCGCCAACCTGACGCAGGAAGCGCGCATTATCGCGCAGGCGGAAGGCTATCGTCCGGGCGAAACGATTGTTGGCGCGCCGCCGGTTTACTGCTTTGAGCCGCACCAGCCTGAGCAGTGCAACTGGAAACCCGACGTGCTGCTCGACATTACACCCGTCTGGGACAAGAAATACGCGGCGATCCAGTGCATGCAGGGCCAGGAACACCTGTGGGAATATTACACTCGCGTGGCGCAACAGCGCGGCGTGCAGGCCAAACGCAACGTGGGCATTACCTCCTCGCAGGTGATTAGCCACGGCGAAGGCTATCAAAGCCTGTTCCCGCGCGTGACGGGGGATTTGTCATGAGTCTGGTCAATCAAAAAGGTGTAGTAGTAAAAAATATTCAACGTGCTGACGCCGATTTAGTCGCCCGTTTTGCGCGTTACGGTGTGGCGACCACCCACGAGGCGCAGGGCCGCGGCGGCCTGCTCGACGTGCGTATTCGTCCTATTCAGCAGAATCGTTCCGTGGCGGGCAGTGCCGTAACGGTGCTGGTTTCGCCGGGTGATAACTGGATGTTTCACGTCGCAGTCGAGCAGTGTCAACCGGGCGATATTTTGCTGGTGGCACCGACTTCCGACTGTCACGACGGCTTCTTTGGCGACCTGTTGGCGACCTCATTGCAGGCGCGCGGCGTCGTGGCGTTAGTGGGCGACATTGGGATCCGCGACAGCCAAACCTTGCGTGAGATGAATTTTCCAGTCTGGTCGCGCGCGGTATTTGCTCAGGGCACCATCAAAGCCACGTTGGGATCGGTCAACGTGCCGATCACCTGCGCAGGCCAGCTGGTCAATCCGGGTGATATCGTGATCGCTGACGACGACGGCGTGGTCATTGTGCCGCGTGAGCGCGCAGCCGACGTGGCCGACGCGGCGCAAAAACGTGCCGATGCCGAAGAGGGCAAACGTCTGCGATTGGCGGCGGGTGAACTCGGACTGGATATTTACCAGATGCGTCCACAGCTGGCTGAAAAAGGGCTGCGCTACGTCGATTCTCTCGAGGAGCTGAAAAACAGCCTATGAAACAAACATTTCTGCCATGTGTGCTGATGCGCGGCGGCACATCGAAAGCGGCCTGCTTTATGGCGTCCGATTTACCTGCCGATGCTGCCTTGCGTGATCGTGTATTGCTGGCAGTCATGGGCTCGCCCGACGCGCGACAAATCGACGGCATCGGCGGTGCCGATCCGTTGACCAGTAAAGTCGCCATTATTTCACGCTCATCGCGACCCGACGCAGACGTTGACTACCTATTCGCGCAGGTTAATGTCGACAAGGCGAGCGTCGATTACGGCCAAAATTGCGGCAATATTCTCGCGGCGGTTGGGCCGTTCGCCATAGAAAAAGGGCTGGTGGCGGTGCAGGGCGAGGTCACGCGCGTACGCATTTTTATGGTGAACACCGAGCAAATCGCCGAAGCGCAGATCGCCACGCCCGACGGCGCGGTGGAGTATGAAGGTGACACGCAGATTGACGGCGTGCCGGGTCACGCAGCCGAACAAGTAATTAATTTTCAAGATATTGCGGGTTCCAGCTGTGGCGCATTATTGCCGACCGGCAACGCGCGCGACCGTTTTGATGGCATTGAGGTCACCTGTATCGATAACGGCATGCCGGTGGTGCTGATTCGTGCCGCCGACTTGCAGCGCAGTGGGCTCGAAACGCGTGAACAGCTCGATAACGACGACGAGCTGAAAGCACGGCTGGAATCGATCCGTTTACAGGCCGGACCTTTGATGAATCTCGGCGACGTAGCGCAGCGAACAGTGCCCAAAATGACGCTGATTGCCGCGCCAACTCACGGCGGCGCGTTGACTACGCGGACCTTTATTCCCCATCGTTGTCATGCCTCGATTGGCGTATTGGGCGCCGTCAGCGTGGCGACAGCGTGCCTGATACCCGGTTCGATTACGCAAGATTTGGCGGCGGTCAGCGAGGCTCGCGAACAGCGTTTGGCGGTGGAACATCCGACCGGCGAATTTGGCGTCATGTTAACGCGCGACGCGGCCGGGAATGTCACTAAAAGCGGCCTGATCCGCACTGCGCGCCTGCTGTTTGATGGCCGCGTGGCTATTCCAGGATCGATTTGGGCAGGCAAAGTATAAGGAAGGCGCGATGCGCATTGCAATTGTAGGTTTTGGCGAAGCCGGGCAAATTTATGCTCAGGATTTAGCGGCTGTTGCAGAGGTCGTCGTTTGGGATAAAAAGTTTTTAGCTTCCAATCCAGCGCCTAATGCAGCGTCTGAAGCTGACAATTTGCGTGCGCGCGCCGTGCAGATAGGCGTGCGGCCAGCCCATTCGCTGGCTGAGGCGCTCGATGGCGCGAATCTAGTGTTTTCGCTGGTGACCGCCGCCAGCGCGCTCGAAGTGGCAAAACAGGCCGCGCCGTTGCTTACTCGCGAGCAAATCTTGCTAGATTTCAACTCGGTAGCGCCTGATACCAAACGCAAGGCTGCCGAGTTAGTCGCCAAAGGCGAGGGTGATTATCTTGATATTGCCGTCATGGCGCCCGTGCCGCCAAAACGTTTGGCGACGCCGCTGCTGCTGGGTGGCGAACAGGCCACCGTCGTTGCGCCAGTATTAACAAAGCTCGGATGCAGCGCACAGGCCGCGAGCGAACGTATTGGTGACGTGTCGGCAATAAAAATGTGTCGCAGCGTGATGATAAAGGGATTAGAGGCGTTAACCACCGAATGCCTGAGCGCGGCGCGGCAATACGGCGTTGAAGAAGCGGTGTTAAATTCGCTGCACGCCAGCTTTCCTTCGCTCGGATGGGACGATCGGCTGCCGCATTATTTGATTAGCCGCGTGGCAGAGCATGGCGTTCGTCGCGCAGAAGAGATGGGCGAAGTGGTTAAAACGTTGCAGGACGTGGGCGTGACGGCGTCGATGAGTCAGGCAACGCAGCAGGTGCAGGCCAGATTGCCGGCAAAAATGCAGCTGAAAAGTCTCTCTTACCGCGATTTAACTCCCTTTATCTGGCAGGATGCCGTCGACCGATTAAAATAACGCGGTAATTATTTGTTGTCAGGCATTGTGTGGCAGCAAATAAGCAGAGAGTAATAATTGAAAGCTGATCGCGTAAATAAAAAAGCGGAACATAAATTGAGTTTATGTCCCGCTTTTTTATTAACGGTAGTTATCTCATAAAAGTAAAAGCGGGTCTACTTCATAAATAAAAAGCATGGCGCTAAAACTAAAAATAACTGTCTTTTTAAATAATCGCTAATCATTAAATGTCGCTACTTTTTGCAACAACTCATTAAGCGACGCTGCTCACAAAGTAGGCTGAAAACGCTGTTAATGATCCTGCTAATAAATTAATTCTAGATGACCAAATAATTAATCATTAGCGCCACCTGCAAGGGCGGCGAATTGTATTTTTTGAGCCAACAGTGGGTGAAATATGAAAGCAGGATGGTACAGTGAATTAAGCGGCACTGAGAAAAAGACGTGGTGGGCCTGCCTCGGGGGATTCACTCTCGATTCCATGGACAGCACCATCTATTCCTTAGTGATGCCGATCTTATTAAGTCTGGCAGTTTTGACTAAATCGGAAGCGGGTATTTTAGGCTCGGCCTCGTTAATTGGCAGCGCGCTGGGCGGATGGAGCGCCGGCATGCTCGCCGATCGCTGGGGACGTATTCGGGTCATGCAGCTCACCGTATTATGGGTCGCCTGCTTTACAGCGCTCACGGCACTCTGTGGTGATTTCTGGCAATTTCTGTTTGTGCGTTTCTTGCAGGGCATTGGCTACGGCGGTGAAGTGGTGGTCGGCGGCGTATTGATCAGTGAAGTCATTCGCGCCAGCTATCGTGGCCGCGTGGGGGCTTCGATTCAAAGTGGTTACGCGCTGGGCTACGCCATCTCTTTGGCCGTGCTGCCCGTCTTGCTTAATTTTTTCCCGCAGCAAATCGCCTGGAAGCTGTTTTTCCTGATTGGTATTATTCCGGCTATTCTGGTGTGGTTTATTCGCCGACTGGTTCCTGAATCTCCCGTCTTTCTTAACACCCTCAACGCTAACAACAATAAAAATACAAACTCACCTCAAAATACTAAGACTAATAAAATTACCGAGATATTTAAGCCAAAACATCGGCGTATAACCCTAACCGCGACGTTATTAGCCAGCGGAATATTTGGCGGCGCCTATATTATGATAACCTGGCTGCCTACCTATTTACGCATGGAGTTAGGATTGCCTGTCGTGTCAATGTCGGGCTATTTAGCGATCAATATTATCGGCTCGCTGATTGGACCGTTTCTTTATGGCCGATTGAGCGACAAGTTTGGCCGATGGAAAACAATTATTCTGTTTTTGCTGTGCCAAATGGCGGTAGTCGGCGTTTATATGTTTGCCGATATCAGTTTAAATATCACCCTCGCGCTCGGCTTTTTCCTTGGCGCACTGCAAGGCGGATTAGCGTCGGGATTAACGCCCGCGTTCTCTGAGTTATTCCCAACCTCTATTCGCGGCAGCGGCGCGGGATTTTGTGCCAGTTTCGGGCGTGGCTTCGGCTCGCTTATGCCTGCGTTGGTCGGGATATTTTCTAGTCAGGTGCATCTCGGTTATGCGATGGGCGGTTTGGCGATCACCTCTTATCTCGTGGGTATTATTGCCGCACTTTGCCTGCCAAATGTTACGGGTATCGACTTGACCGAAGTTAATTAACGCCTGTTTTTTCGCCGCTCTCCGGAGCGGCATTTCCTCGCTTTACCATCTGCTATAAAAAATCTCGGTAAACGCCTGCATTTTATTTTAAATATGTCTATTTTTTGAAAGAATCAATATGTTATCGCAGTCACATTATAAACAGAACTCATACCTCTATAAGGTAAACCCGCTGACTGGAACGGCAATAGACGGTTAACCTGTTACTACGCTCCTGACTTAAGCTTTTGTCTTTCAGCTCCTGCTATAAGCAAATGCAATAAGGTTTTTTGTCTACACCGAATGTCTACACCAATAGGAAGACTATTATGACTCATCAACTTCCAGAACCTTGCTACGATATCGCGCATCTGGCCCACGTTGAAATGTACTCCGATAAATTCGAAGAAAGTCTCGATTTTTTCGTTAATGTTTATGGGCTTACCGTTTCGGCGCAGGACGAGAATCACGCTTGGCTGCGTGCCTGGGATGACTACGAGTTTCATACTTTGAAACTTACTCGTCATCACACCACAGGCGTTGGTCACATTGCCTATCGCGCAAGTTCTGAAGCTGCACTGATGCGTCGCGTCGAGGCGATCGAAGCCAGTAAATATGAAGTGATTGGCTGGGTTGATGACGAGCAGGGACATGGCCGCGCGTTCCGTTTTGCCGATCCGTTTGGTCATATTTTCGAGATTTATTACGACACTGTACGCTATCAGGCAGAAGAGGGCGAGCGCCCGTCGCTGAAGAATCTGGCGCAGCGTTATCACGGTCGCGGCGCCTCGCCTCGTCGTCTGGATCACCTGAATTTACTGGCCTCAGACGTGCGTGAATTCAAAAACTTTATGGAAACCTGCCTTGGCTCACGCGTGACCGAGATGATCCAGCTGGATAACGGCCGCATTGGTGGCTGCTGGTTTACCATCAATAATAAAACCTACGATCTGGCCTGTACCGAAGAGCACGGCGGCGGCAATGGGCGTCTGCACCACGTCACCTACGCCACCGACACGCGTGAAGATATTCTTCGCGCGGCCGATATCTTCTTGGAGAATGGCGTTCATATCGAAACTGGCCCGCACAAGCACGCGATTCAGGGCACCTTTTTCCTTTACGTTTGGGAACCGGCGGGCAACCGTGTAGAGCTGGCAAACTCCGGCGCGCGCCTGATTCTGGCACCAGACTGGCAAACCATTGTCTGGACGGAGTCCGAGCGTAAGAAAGGACAAGCATGGGGGTTAAAAACTATTGATAGTTTCCATACGCATGGAACACCACCAGTACAGTTAAAAAATCATTAAAAGTTGGTTTTGTTTTAGATTTGGAATCTAAAGGCAACTTTTTAGATTCTAAATCTTTAAGTTCAAGTTCAAGTTCAAGTTCACGATCAAAAGCATGCGCTTCGCTTACTGCGCGGCGGCGCAGACCGCCCATGGGGTCTTCCAAGGCCAACACCCCCTGGACCCCCACGCCTTTTTTTCCACAGCTGCAACTTGAGGACTACAAAGGGAGATCTTTCCAGTGACCTCAAGTGTGGCGTAGGTCGCGGCGCTTCGCGCTTCCGTCACTTCCCTCAGAAGCCAAAAACGTCTTCTTCACTCCGCTCCGCGCCGTCCTGATCCCGCCAATTACAGCATTTAAAGCAAGGGCGGATACTTTTAAGCGGTCAAGGCCCGATCCTTCAACCTAAAATTTATTGATGGAGGGATCGGTTCTTGACCGCCTAAGAGTTATCGGTTTTTCTTTTTAGCTATTATTGGCGGTATCGGGGCGGCGCTGAATGAAGTGATTTGAGACGTGTTTGGCTCAAATCCGTAATGAAGGGACGGCGAAGCCGCGCGACCTACGCCACGCGCTGTGGTATCTGGAAAGATCTACGAATTTAGTCCTCAAGTTACAACTGTGGAAAAAAAGCGCGGGATTCTCAAGGGTGTTCGCTTAGGAACATCCTTGAGGCGGTCTGCGCCGCCGCGCAGTAAGCGAAGCGCATGCTTTTGAACTTGAACTTGAACTTGAACTTAAAGATTTAAGGTCAAAATCCCTTGACCAATCAACCCTTATTGTTGAAACCGTAAACCATATTACCCCTGAAAATTAAAGGAACTTTATAAAGTTTGCGGAAATCAACAAAATATCTTATTTCTGGTCGACAATCAGGCTAGATGAATAATCCCACACACTTAAGGTGAAATAACTTGGCGAATAAATGATGATTATAAAATTTAAACAAAATAATTATAATTAATCTGCTAATGAATTGATCCGCAGGCTTGAGGGAAATTATAATTTTCTATTTCATCAATAATAGCCTCTATTTCAATGCGCCTTTTAGGCGAGTTTTCTATTGTTTTAGCAATCACCCGATCCTTCATGAAAAAGTCTATCGCCATGTTCATGTCATTGACGACATTTTCAATAGTCACTTTCTGATACGGTGGGCTTTGACTTTGATTTTCCAGCTCATTCTTGAGATACAGAAAAAATCCTTCAGGATTTTCATACAACGCTAGCCCCAGAGCAATCATATCTAATGTCAGTTTCATTTTTCACCCTGTCATTTATTTAAGTAATGTTTAATGGAGTAAAAAATTTAATGAGATAAAGCATTAATAAAATGACGCATTAAGAGCCTGTTATTTTTTCATCTATGATATTTTCTAACGATTAGCTTATTAATGCTTGATACGCCGAAAGAGCCGTCTAAATAATTCCCCTACTCAAGCGTAGTGATAATAATTGTGTATTTTATAGGATTAATACTAAATGCGTCATTTTGCAATAATTTGTTAATTATGAATGCCATCAATCCTCAGGACAATTAAATATAACTGATGAATTAGGTTGGCAGTCAACCACACTTCAAGTGGCTTTAATGTCGAGCATGATGATCATTCAGCCTACGGCCAGGAAGGCGAGCATTACGGTATGGAGGTATACGTGCAGGTGAAATAGGGGCTGATAGGTTCGATGATTATCTGATTGTGTAAATCAGTGATACTTAAGCGCATGTTTTTACTGCCTAAGTATCACTATTTTACTGATTCAATTGGCTATTTGGTTATGCGTCGTCAGGTGTTCCAGCCGCAACCAATTTTAACGCCGTTCTTAATATCTCGTGTTGAGACACGCTTTCGGTCAGCTCCAGCATGACAATCAGCTGCAATAGAATGTCTTTGTTAGTGAGATAACCTCGGGTCAAGACCAATTCTTGTGCAATCGCACCGATGGCCTCGCGAACGCTACTGAAGTGTCGATTGAGATGATGAGGAACTCGATCGAGTTTAATCGTGTTGGCAGCGCTTGAGTCTTGATTCAGCACTGCATCGTTAATCTGTTCTGTTTGAGCAATAAAATCAGGCTCGGAAGACTTAATGGTTCTTTTTCCCACGAAATTGTCCCTCATTCGAAAATTGCACAAGTACGTTATCCGCATCTCGGACAAAGTAGTTTTTATTATTCTGGGCAGTGCCAATGCTGTTTTGTAACGCTGTGATGGTGTGTTCACAGGTGTTTTTTATGATACTGCTCTTTGTATTCAGTGCGGTAAGTTTGAGCTGACTCACTAACCCATCGACAGTAACGGGTTTACCCGCTTGAAGAAGCGTCAAAACGGCATCCCCGATGAGAGTATCATTTAAATTTGAATCGTTTTCGTCAATTTCCATGATAGATGCTCTAAATCGTTGAAAATTTACTATAAGCCACAGACAGCGATGTCAAATTGTTCGAGCTTATGATGAAAGTGGTTTCGGATAATTGTTATGGGTTTTGGATAATTGCTATGACGGGGATCATACATGAAAGTTATACAGAGATCATGAGTTGTATAATTTAAGGTAAGTTTTTTAACCGTTTATGCAGCAGAGGTGCCTTTCAACACCCCATGCTGCTGTTTAATGGCGACGTTCCGATTATTGGCAACCGTCTGAAGTGAAACGTTATGGCGCTTTCTTGTCTACCCAAACGTCTGACAGATTGCCTTCTATTCCGTCGGCGGTGACCGAATCATCATGAACGCGTTGATTACGAATAGTGATAAATTGCGGTGAAATCAGGTCAATGCTCGGCAAATCCTTTTTGACTATTTGCTGGAACTGGCGGAACTCTTCCACCCGTTTCTGCGGATCATTTTCGGTTTGCGCGGCCTCGAGCAGGCGGTCCACTTCTAGATTATGATAATCAGACGCGTTGGAGAACGGCACGCCTTTGCGGAAATTTTTGGACCAGAAAACGCGCTGTACGCCAACGGTAGGATCAAACAAATTACTGTGGCCATTCACCGTGAAAGAAAAATCGCGGTCTGTATAAATTCGTCGCACGAAGGTTGAGAGATCTTGAGAGCGCAAGCTAACCTTGATACCCAGCGGTGACAGCGCCGAACGGATATATTGCGCCGTTTTGTAGATATCTGCGGCGATAGGATTGTAATCCAGCGTCACGCTAAATCGCGTGCCGTCGGCGGCTCTTTTATATCCTGCCTGATCCAGCAGTGTATTAGCGGCTTTGATATCAAAGTCATACGGCGATGGAGACGGGTCGCTATATTCTTTCAGGCCGGGCGCGATAGGCGACGCGGTCACTTGCCCGAGCCCAAAGTAGGCCACCTGTAAAATAATATTGCGATTAATGGCGTGCGCCACCGCCTGCCTGACGCGCAGATCTTTAAAATGCGCATCGTCGAGGTTGAACTGCAACGACGTGACGTTAAACGAGTAGCTGTTACCCACGGTCTCAAAGCCGAGCTTTGGCAACGTTTTCAGGCGGGCAACATCGTTCAATGCCACCGGCGTGCGATAGCCGAGATCGGCATCTCCGGTTTCAAACGCTGCCGAGCGTGCGGCATCATCAGGGATAAACTTGACCACCAGCTGGTCGAGATAGGGTTTGGAATGATCCCAATAATTCGGGTTACGCTTATAAAGGATGTAACTGCCGCGCACCCACTTTTCAAAGATATAGGGCCCAGTACCTATCGGGGCATTGTTGTTTGGATTGGTCAACGCGTTGGTGCCTTCATAGATATGGCGCGGAATAATCGGCGATTCGGCGGCGGCGAAAGCTTTAATCAGATACGGAGCCGGTTTTGACAATACGATCACTGCGGTCAGCGGATCCGGCGTTTCTACCTGGGTGACATTGGCAAAGGTACTGGAACCGCGCGGATGGACCTTTTTGAGCAATTCAATCGAGTAGGCGACGTCGGCCGAGGTGAAATCCTGTCCATCCTGCCATTTCACGTCAGGACGCAGGTGAAAGGTGTAGCGTGTGCCGTCCGGGCTGATTTCCCAACGCGTTGCCAGCTGCGGCTTGGGTTTTAGGTCAAAATCGTAGCTTAGCAGGCCTTCGGTCACTTTTGCGCTGACGCTCAGCGCCGGCGTTGCCACCGTGGTTAATGAAATCAGCGCCGGAGGTTCATAGCTCAGCACGAGATTGAGCGTGCCGCCGTGCTGAGGTTGCACTGTCTCCGCAAAAGCGGCGCTCCCCGACAGGCTGGCCAATAACGTCACGGCACACAGGCTGCGACGAAAAGTAGAAAGCTTCATTTTCAATGTTGCTCCATTAATCATTATTTTTGATGGAATAGTCGCGGTAGGCAGCCTCTGCACTCACCAGCTGGTTTCTTACGTCACGTTCGATGCGGGCGCGCGCGCGCTCGGAGGGTGCGCCCAAACCACCGCCGCCCGGCGTTTCAACGATTAAATGCGCGCCCGGTGGAATGATTTGCTGGCCCTTGCCGGAAAGTATTTCGCCCGTAGACAAACGAACGCGACCGGGTGCGCCCGCGTTGCCGCCTTCTGCGCCACGTGCCGGGAAGTCAATGCGATCCCACGCCGCACCCAGCGCCATCGGGGCATCCTGTCCGTGTGAAACTTCAATAATCTGCCCCAAACCTCCGCGCTGTTGACCCGCACCGCCGGAGTCTGGGCGATATTCTTTCCGCCAGAACACCACTGGACTGATCGATTCGAGGATTTCCAGCGACACGTTGCGCACGCCGCTGGGGAAAGAGGTCGTTGAGAGGCCGTCAAGATGCGGACGCGCGCCGGTGCCGCCGGTCGAGAAGCTGGTGATCGAAAAACGCGGCTGTGACAGGAAGCTTTGCGCGTCGTAACCTGGCAATACATGGCCGCCGGAAAGCTGGATATTCCACAGGCAAGACGATCCTTCGGCCGGAACTTCGCCCGGACGTGACTGACGCAGGCAGCCAAACACCACGTCAGGCAGCATCTGGCCGATGATATGGCGCGAGGTCACCGCGGCAGGATAAGGAGCATTGAGAATGGAGCCTTCCGGCGCAGAGACGCGGATCACCCCCAGCGAGCCAGAGTTATTCGGCACGTCCGAGCCAATCAGGCAGCGGATACCAAACGAGGTGTAGGCGTCAGTATAGGCTTTTACGACGTTGATGCCTTTGGCGACAAATCCCGAGGTACCGGTGTAATCGACATCGATGCCGTCTTGGCCGACGGTCAATTTTGCCTTCAGCAGCAGCGGCTCGCCATAGCCGTCCACCCACATTTCGGCATCCCAGCTGCCCTGCGGCCATTCCTGAATTGCCGCCAGCATCGCCCGTTTGGAGTGATCAAGAATGTATTCACCCGCGTCGAGCAGGTCGGGAAGGGCGAATTCATCGAGCACGCTGATGAGGCGGCGTGCGCCGACGTCATTACAGGCTACCAGCGCGAAGAAATCTCCCTCGACCTGTTCGGGTTCGCGGACGTTGGCTTTGACTATCGACAACACATTCTGATCCAGTTCGCCGCCGTGGATAAGCTTCATAATTGGCAGGAACAGGCCTTCGTGATAAATCTGACGGCCATCCGGTCCCGGACCCAATCCGCCGATATCCACGACATGCAGGGTTGAGGCAAACAGCGCGACAGGCTTTCCCTGATAAAATACGGGCGTGACCATGACGATATCGTACAGGTGGCCAGTGCCTTTCCACGGGTCATTGGTGACCAGCACGTCGCCCGGCTTGAGGGTTTCGACAGGAAACACGTTCAAAAAATGCAGCACCGAATCGGCCATTGAATTGACATGGCCCGGCGTACCGGTCACGGCCTGCGCCACCATACGGCCATCGGGTAAAAACACGCCGGCAGAAAGGTCGCCGGCCTCGCGGGTAGAAGTGCCGAAAGCGGTGCGGATTAGCGCCTGCGCCTGCTCTTCAACGACCGAAATCAGGCGATTCCAGATCACCTGATGTTGAATGACGTTCTGACTCATGATGGTGATCCTTGTGCCGTGATGTGCTGTTGCAAAACGAGATGGCCTTCGGCGGTGATCTGCGCTGAAAAGCCTTCTTCTACCCAAGTGCTGGTTTCAGTTTCAACAACCAGCAGCGGGCCTGCGGCAGCGTGACGGGTTGAAAGCTGATCGCGGCGATAGACCGGCACGCGAATACGCTGTTGCTGGCGAGCGGAAAATACCTCTCGCTGCGGCAGGTCGGCGAGAGAGTTGGGAGCAGGGTGAGGCGCGATAGACTGCGCGTTGATAAGCGGCGCCGGGGTGCTGGCGGTAACCGTCCAGCTTATTGCTTCAACCGCAACGTGATCCAGGCTGCGGCCATAGAGCTGGCGATAGGCAAGGGTAAAGCGCTGATGCAGTGCCTCAAGAGAGCTCGCGCTCAGCTCGCCGTCGTCGAGCGCAATCGGCACCTCGTGACCTTGACCGGAATAGCGTAAATAGACGCTTCGCTGAATGCTGACCGGCGCAGCGGTATCGGCTTGCTCGACCACCTGACGCACCTGTTGGCTAAGCTCGGCGAGCAAATCGCCCACAGCCTCTAAGTCCAGTTTATCCAGTCGTTGATAAAAACTGCGCACGGCCTGATAGGCAACGGGTGCCCATAAAAAACCCAGTGCAGAACCGACACCTGCGGCCTGCGGAATCACTACTTTTTTGATTCCCAGCTTGGCGGCCAGACGGGCAGCATGCAGTGGCGCGGCACCGCCAAAGGCAATCAGGGTGTAATCTTCTACGGCTTTGCCGGATTCGCTGGCGTGAACGCGAGCGGCGTTTGCCATGTTCTCGGCGATAATTTCAGTGACCGCCAACGCGGCGTTATCAACGCTGAGGCCAAGCGGCGCGGCAATTTGCTCATTTAGCGCGGCGGCAGCGCGTGGCACATTAAGTTCGACTTTTCCGCCGGCAAAGGTCGCGGGATCGAGCAAACCCAGCTGCGCGTTGGCGTCGGTAATCGTGACGTTTTCGCCGCCAAGGTTATAGCTCACCGGTCCCGGCGCAGAACCGGCGCTGTCTGGGCCGACCTGTAATCGCGACAGAGTATCGATACGCGCAATCGACCCGCCGCCCGCGCCAATTTCGACTAGGTCGATCACCGGAATGCGAATCGGCAGACCCGAGCCTTTCTGGTGACGATGCACGCGACCAAACTCAAAACTGCGCGAGATTTGCGGCTGGAACTGATCGATAAAGCAGATTTTTGCCGTGGTGCCACCCATATCAAACGACAATACTTTTTCCAGACCGAGTTGGGTGGCGATATTGCTGGCGAGGATTGCGCCGCCCGCTGGCCCGGATTCGACCAGTCTTACCGGTTCATCAATACCGGTTTCCAGCGTAGTGATCCCGCCGCCGGAGGTCATCAGGAAGGGCGGCACGCGTAGCCCGCGAAGGCTAAGTTGCTGGCGCAGGCGAGAGAGATATCCGGCCACCAGCGGCTGTACGTAGGCGTTGGCACAAACGGTAGAGAGTCGCTCATACTCGCGAATTTCGGGGCAAACGTCGCTCGACAGCGAAAAAGTCACCTCCGGCAGTCGCGCGCGCAGGATTTCGGCGGTACGTCTTTCATGTTGCGGATTCACAAAGCTTTGCAGATAACCAATCGCCACGCTTTCTATGCCGAGTCTCTCGAGCTGGTCGGCCAGCTCATGCACCTGCTGCTCGTTGAGCGCGATCCTGACTTTTCCCTGCGCGTCGATACGCTCTTCAATACCAAAGCGCCATTGACGTTCAACCAGCGGCAGCGGCTTTTGCAAGAATACGTCGTATTGGGCAAACCGGTCTTCCTGCCCGATTTCGACCAAGTCACGGAAGCCGGCAGTGGTGATCAATGCGGTTTTCGCCCCTTTACGTTCGATCAAGGCGTTGGTGGCAAGCGTTGTGCCGAGGATCAGCAAATCCACATCGGCGAATTGCAGCGCAGCATCTTGCAGCACATTTTCAATGCCGTTGAGTACCGCGCGTTCTGGCGCATCGGCGCTGGTTAATACTTTTGAAGAAAACTGTTTTTCGCCGCTAATCAGCACCACGTCAGTAAATGTGCCACCCACATCTACTGCCAGGCGATTTCTCTGGTTAGCTGTTTCGATGAAGGAGTGATCCGTATCAGACATTCTCTGGCCTTAATTAATAGTCAATTCAACGCTCAATTAACTGAAATAACGTTTGGGCTGACTACTGATTTTTTTGGGTTTGCAAAGCAAGATAATGACTAAGAGAATGCGTTTTAGTGTTATCGGACGGCTTAAGTTAAATTATCTTCGAATAATTAACATTGCTAAATTAATTAGGCGGTATTAATACGGATTGCGTTATTTAATTTTTTTGGTAATCGTAAATAGTTAATTTCTGATATAAGCAAAGCGAGATTAAGCATTAAGCTTCGATCTCGTCGGCTGGTACTCTTTTTCACTCTGTTTTTTATTCTACCGGTCAATTTACTATGCTGGGAAGTCAATAAACTATGCTGGAAAAACAACACTGGCTATTGGCGCTGGTCGGGCGAACGTTGCTGCAAGTGATCCCGACTTTGCTGGGTATTCTGCTGATCATGTTTGTTATTCTTCATCTGATACCCGGTGACGCGGTCGACGTTATGGCGGGAGAGTCAGGAGGAGCAAGCGCCGCGTCGATGGCGTTACTGCGCGATCAATACGGGCTTAATCTTCCGGCATGGCAGCAATTTATTAATTGGTTTATTCACGTGCTGCACGGTAATTTGGGCTTCTCCCCACGATTTAATGCCCCGGTGACCACGCTTATTTTTTCACGCCTGCCCGCCACGCTAGGATTAATGTTAGCCGCACAAATTATTGCCATGGCCTTCGGAATAGTATTTGGCGTCGTGATGGCATTATTTGTGGGGAAATGGCCCGATCGTTTCCTCTCCTTATTTACGCTGCTGCTCTATTCCTTACCGGGCTTCTGGATTGGTCTAATGCTGCTGGTATTATTTTCCGTGCAATTAGGCTGGTTGCCGAGCGGCGGAAATATCACTATTGGCGCCCAGCTTTCATTCTGGGAAACCGTTAAAGACAGTGTAAGCCATGCTATTTTGCCGGTATTTTCACTTGCCAGTTTCTTTATTGCCATTTATTCACGACTGACTCGGGCATCAATGCTGGAAATAGCCCATCAGGATTTCGTGCGTACCGCCAAAGCCAAGGGGATTTCACCCTTACGGGTTACCGTGCGTCACGTGCTGCGCTGCGCGCTTATTCCGGTTGTCACCGTCGCGGGATTACATATTGCCACGCTGCTTAGCGGCGCGGCGGTGGTAGAAACGGTCTTTTCCTGGCCGGGATTAGGACGTTTGGCACTGGACGCGGTAATGGCGCGTGACGTCAACGTGCTGCTCGGCATTCTGTTCTTCTCTTCACTGCTGGTGCTGGCGGCTAATTTTTTGGTCGACCTGATCCATACCGCGCTCGACCCTCGAATTAAGGTGCGTTGATATGACGGTTATTCCTGAACCTCATCTCGCAACCCGTGCTCGCCCACGAAGCGTGCTACGCCAGTTGCTGCGTAATCCTGCGGGCGTTGTCGGTTTGCTTATCTTGTTAGCGGTAATGTTAATGGCCGTTTCGGCGCCTTGGATTTTTCCCGGTGACCCGCTGGACATGATTGCCACTCCTTTACTGTTGCCGGGCGCCGAGGCGACTTACCCGCTAGGCACCGATGCCATGGGCCGCGACGTGATGGCCGGGATTTTTCATGGTGCTCGCGTTTCGCTTTTAATTGGCGTGAGTGCCACCGTCATTGGGCTGGTCATCGGGATTTTGATTGGCAGCATCGGCGGCTATTTTGGCGGCATCACCGACAACATTTTGGTGCGCTTCACCGTATTGTTCCAGACCATGCCCTCTTTTTTGCTGGTGATTATCCTGCTGGCCATTTCGACGCCCTCGGTAACGCTCATCGCGCTGTCGATAGGCATTACCTCGTGGCCGACCGTGGCACGATTGGTACGAGCCGAGTTTCGGACTCTGCGTAATGCCGAGTTCGTGCTGGCAGCGCGCACGGAAGGTTTTTCGTCATGGCGGATTATTTTTCAGGAAATCCTGCCTAATGCCTTGCCCGCGATTATCGTCACTTCCTCAGTGATGGTCGCCTCGGCGATTTTAATGGAGTCGGCGCTGTCGTTTCTGGGACTAGGTGATCCTAACAAAGTCAGCTGGGGATTTTTGATCGGCAGTGGTCGAGAAATGCTGCGCAGCGCCTGGTATCTAACAGCCGAGCCCGGGCTGGCGCTGGTTATCACCATTCTTGGCCTCAATTTATTAGGCGACGCGTTAAACGACGCCTTTAATCCTCGTTTAAGGGAGCGCTAAATGAACCCGCTATTATCGATTGAGGGACTTGGCGTGCGCTTTGGTCAGCATCAGGCGGTCGACAGTTTGGATTTGACGCTGGCACGCGGAAAAATGCTGGCGCTGGTGGGAGAGTCTGGTTGTGGGAAATCGGCCATTGCACTTTCGATCCTCGGGCTGTTGCCCGAATATGCACAGGTTAGCGGCGCGATTACCTACGAGGGGCAAAATCTTATAACGCTGCCACCGCGTCAACTCCGCGCGCTACGCGGTAACGAGATTGCCATGGTTTTTCAGGAGCCTATGACTTCGTTAAACCCTGTGCATACCGTGGGAGAGCAAATTATCGAGAGCCTGCGCGAGCATCTCGGCTTAACGGGCCGAATGGCAAGGAGCCGGGCGATTGAACTGCTCGAAAGAGTACAGCTTCCTAATCCAGAAAAGCGTGTCGATTTTTATCCGCATCAACTTTCGGGCGGCCAACGGCAAAGAGTGATGATTGCCATGGCGGTAGCCTGTGAACCCAAGCTGCTGATCGCCGACGAGCCAACTACCGCGCTGGACGTCACGGTGCAGGGAAAAATCATGGCCCTTATTGATGAGCTGCGAAAATCGATGTCGATGAGCGTGCTGATGATAAGTCACGATTTAGGGCTGATGTCACAATGGGCCGATGAGGTTGCGGTGATGCACGGCGGGCGCAAGCTTGAGCAGAATTTAACTGCCGAACTGTTTGCCCATCCGCAGCATGAATATACCCGCGGACTTATGGCCGCTTCCTTGCACTATCAGCCTAATCTGCATTACCGCCAGCGCAGGCTGACGGAGATACGCGCCGGAAAAGGGCAGGGCGAGCCGTTGTTTACTTTATTCACGCCACCAACGTTGAGCTTTCCGTCATTGGCGCATACCGCCGCGTCACAACCGATACTCTCCGCACGCGAGGTCAACGTTTCCTATACGCAGGGCGGCCAGCGAGTTGACGCGGTCAGCAAGGTAAATTTCGATTTATTCAAAGGCGAAACGCTAGGGTTAGTGGGCGAATCCGGCTGCGGCAAATCAACGCTCTCCCGCGCAATCCTGCATTTGGTCAATCCCGACAGCGGGCAGATTCTGTTAAACGGCACGGACACTGTTGGGCTGAAAGAATCGCAGCTTGGGTTACTGCGCAGCAAAGTGCAGATGATTTTTCAGGACCCTTATGCCTCGTTGAATCCGCGCCAGACGGTAGGCGGGATCCTCGACAGAGTGCTGAAAGTGAACGGCGTCAAAGATAAAAAGCAGCGCCAACAGCGAATAGCGACCATGGTCGATCGCGTTGGGCTTCCGCGTCAAAGCCTTGAGCGCTTTGCTCACGAGTTTTCCGGCGGTCAGCGGCAGCGTATCGGCATCGCTCGAGCGTTAATTACTCAACCGGAGCTGGTTATTTGTGATGAAGCGGTGTCGGCGCTCGACGTGTCGATTCAGGCGCAAATCCTTAATTTATTATTGGAGATGAAACACGAACTTGGCCTGAGCTACCTGTTTATCTCGCACAATCTCGACGTAGTGCGCTATATGGCCGATCGGGTTTTAGTGATGCAAAAGGGTAAAATTGTCGAGTCCGGCGAGGTGGAAACCGTCTGGAACAGGCCGCAGCATCCTTACACTCAGGAATTGCTCTCGGCGCTTGGGGCAGAACATTTCAATCATCATAACCAACAGCAGGAAATTGCTTGAGGAGGCTGACAAATCCCACAGCAGAAAAGGCACCGTTAAGGTTGCAACAATGCGCGGGTTTCTACCGCCACACGCTGCAAAATTCTCTGCGCCTGTTCAGGCGATTGCACATTGGTGTAAGCGATCACCAGCCCGTAACGTTTCTGTGACTGTGCATACTAGGTTAAAAGGGCGCGCACATGGAGCCCGTGTTGCTGCCTTGATATGCATGTAAAAGAGGCAAAACTTGAGGGTAAGCGAAGCTCTGTACAGCGAACTGCGTGAGCACTTATCTGAAGTGGAGATTTCAGAGCTGACCTTCAGCATTGCAATGATCAACGCCTAGAACCGAATGCAGATAGTGTCGCAGATGGCGCCGGGCGCGATGGATAGCGTTTACGGTCTGGATCGCGCTGATTTAAGCTAAAAGGGTGTTTTTTATTATCTGAAAGCTCAGCCGACATTATTTACTTTAGGTGACAATCATCCTGCCTCCTATTACTACGGCCGCATAAACGGCAATTGCAACAATACTAATGCAGGTTCCACAGGTGATAGGGCGTGCTGAGCGGCCGCTGCCAAGATAATGCGTTTCAAGAACGATTATATTTGCAGCGGGCGGTAATAAACACAGTAAATAAAGAGTGGCGGGGTTATCAGTGATCAAAGCTTGGTGTGTTGCATGAGCGAGCAACAATAACAAAGTTATTAATAGAGCCATCACTGAAACCCGCTGAAAGAAAGGTTTCAATTCCTGTCGGAAATCATCTAATCCCACGTTAACTTTCGATAGCCAAATTCCTAATACTGCCATTCCAAGGAAGCTCATTAGAAATTTGGCTATCTGATATAATTCACTGCCGATGTGCTTAACCTGATCACTAAAAGGGATAAGTAGAATGCCTATCATTAATGCGAGGACTGGGGGTGTTTTCAGAATTTTTAGTGGGTTAAGCGTTTTGCCTGATAACATGCTTGCCCCAACGGAATTTCCCACTATTGAACTGCCGACATAGGCTGCAATAATAATTACCGCAGCTTGATTGCCGAACAAAGCACTCGCCACCGGAAGACCTAGCCAACCTATATTGAGGTAGCTGAAGCACAAATTCATCACGGGATCGCGAGAAAATATTTTACTTACCACGAGTAAAGTCAACATGGCTAAAGCAGTGGCAATAATGATCCACCCCATACTGCGAAAACTGGTCGCAATGTTGAAGATAATGACCATAGGTATAATTAATTTGGTTAACAGCTTCGATATTACATTTTTTATGTCAAAGGGTGCTTGGCCAGCAATCCAGCCAGCAGCAAGATATAACAAGGGTAAAAAAATAGTCACGAGCGCTCCCTCTCTGCATTATTAACATAACTCAGTGCCCATTGCTTTGCCCAGTTTTCAGCACAGCGAGCATTAAACCAAAATGCATTTGTAGAAAACAAGCAACCTTTGCTTAAAGGGCCGAGATTATAAAGACCGTGAGTAGGATAATTACCCACTATACATTCATAAGTCAGAGGGTTGATGTTTATCCCCCCACAAGGATGAGCTTCAACCATTTTATTCTTGATAAGAATTTTTAGGATAGGTACCTCCATTTTTTCTAAATTTTGACTCCCTCCAGTCGCATCCCAGAAATAGTTAGCAGAAATTTTTCCTTGCCTCGTAAGTAAAACAAACTGCCCGTTATCATATTTTGGTTCTGAAATTGACTGATGAAGCTGCAAGCGTCCGTCACCGCATGCCTGGATCATCTCACTAAACACTTCTTGCGGAATAGGGTGACGCCATGCTGCCCAAAGAGCACCATATTCTGAGCTGAATTTTTGGCGTTGAGTCAGTGTCATTGCGTTCCAAAGTTTGTGCATATAAGGTCGCGTTGAAACGAGTACATCCTGCCACGGAAGATCAGCATTTTCAGCACGACTTTGAAGATATTTAAAATAACTTTTTTGCTTACCTGCCCAAAGAAGTTTCATCGCCTGTTTAAATTCATCTTTCCCGCCTAATGCAGAATATTCCTTACGCAAAAGCTGAGTAAAAGTTTGCAATGCATTGTTTGACTTCTCACTGTTAGCCACAATATTTCGCCAGTTGAGGTGGATTGGCGAATAATTATTCATTTCGGTTAAGCAAGTTGGAGCATAACCACGACGAGAATATAAGTGTATGTTACTTTTTCCCTTAGCCCACGCATAACGAAATGCATCAATTGCCGTCAATCCACTCCCTGCTATAATCAGCGGCCTTTGGTTATCAGGTTGGTAATCCAGATGGTGCTCAATAAAACCAGGCGTTTTTTTAAAACCAGGAAATATCTCGGCCGCCTGTGCTCCTAAGCACATTACGACCTTACGCCCGAGTATAATATTTCCTCCTTCCATAGTAATGCTAAAGCCGCAAGCATGCCTATTTATAGCGATGACATTATTTTTATATTCATGGATTTTTAAAATGCCGGCTAAACGAATATCATGATATGCCTGACTTATAAACTGAGAATATTCCAATCTAGCAGGCCAACCTGAAGGCTGTTTTAGTTTATTGTGAAGCCAATGACCAAATTTATCAGGCTCCATGTTGGTGACGGACATCATCCATGGAGGGGTGTTAACTTTGTGCAAAGTATCAGCATCACCAAATGCTTTTCCTGATGCAAAGCTGCTGGAGGGATTAAATACGGCAATTGTCGGCCTCTTTGCATTATTGATGTTGTAAACTTCATCCTGAATCTGGCTGAGTAAACTAACACCTGTTGCCCCTAACCCTACAATAGCAATGTCAACAATCAATGACTCATCCACAACTCTTTCACTCGATTTTCCATATGTTTTTCTTATATATCACCACTACTAAACTTAAGTGAAATAAATTTTTTTCACATATTTATCAATCAATAAAAATTATTTGTCAAAAAATAAAGAAGGTGTTACTTAGGAAGTTAAGATGGCAATTGATAAATAAAAACAATAAAAATCAAGTGATTATATCATAATTCGCAGCTCTTAATTTGTCTGGATAAAAAAGTCAATAAGTGACATGGCGGGGGGTTTATCAGATGAGAATATATTTTTAAATCAATGAATATGGAAGTTTGTGCTAAATATTTCGCTATATAATTATTTATATATCGAATTATTTATATCATTTCCTTCAATGTAATTGCCCTTGTAAAAGTATCTAGTCGAAACTAAATTTTCTGCTTTTTATAGCAGTAGTAATACAACTTGGTATAGTAGAATAAATTTCTTTTTCAAAACTTTCTGAAACACAGGTGATGCATTTTGGCCCTTCACGCGGCGAGTATGTTAATGGCTGGATAGGGCAATGATTACACCGTCACATAAAAAACAGCAGAGGAACGAGTCTATGAAGAGATGCTCTACGGCGTGTGCTCGGCAGCTACGCGCTGCGTGGCAATGTCGACGTCGAACGGGTTCTGCTCTGAGGATTCCGACATGACAAACTTTCATCAACTCGATGCCATCAGTTTAAGTGGCCAGCCCATTTCTATGGCCGACTACGCTGGCAAGCTGGTTCTGGTGGTTAATACCGCCAGCCATTGCGGATTCACGCCACAGTACGCAGGCCTTGAAACGCTCTATAAAAAGTACGCTGCCAAGGGACTGGTGATACTTGGATTCCCCTGCAACCAGTTTGGTAAGCAGGAACCCGGCGGTGCCGAAGAAATCGCCCAGACCTGTCATATCAACTACGGTGTGAGTTTCCCGATGTTCGAGAAAGTGAATGTCAACGGTGCCGCAACGCACCCGGTATTTCGTTACCTGAAGGATGAATTGCCCGGCGTGTTGGGCAGGCGAATCAAATGGAATTTCACCAAGTTTCTGGTCGGACGCGACGGTAAACCGCTCAAGCGTTTTGCACCGATCTCTACCCCGGAGAAAATCGAAGCCGCAATCGTTGCTGCGCTCGAAAGCAAAGTGTTGCTGTAATCCGAACCATTCATTTCATGGGGGCAAGTACTGCGCCGATATTGGGCTAATTGGCATGTGAGATACCAAGTTAAGTGGCGTATAGACAGCTACTATTATCTGCAAGTTTGTGCCTTAAGCGGATCTACTATATTTAGCTGTAGGTAACGGGAAGTAAATCACCCACTTCAATACTGGCTATAAATTATCAAGAATGTTTTTAATTTCTTGATTGAGTGTAGTAATCATAACTTGCGTTGGAGGACTTAGCTCGAGCGTGGAGCATTCATCAAAACATATCCACTTAATAGCTTTGGTTTCTGACAAGGCTTTTGCCTGTGCAGGGCCAACATTACAAGCATAGACGAGCGTAATATTGTGGACTTCATCTCCGTTTGGATATTGATAGTAGTTATTTTGCCCTGACACCACGCCGCATAACGTTAGTTCATCGGCAACAATGCCCACTTCTTCTAAGAGTTCTCTTTTCGCAGTATCTTCAGTGTACTCACCCATTTCGCACATCCCGCCAGGAAACGAATATAAGCCATTATCTGAACGTTGCTGAAATAAGACCAACCCTGAGTCATTCTTTGCGATTACGCTGGTCCCTACGCAAATTATGGGAGCATGGCCGACGAGGTTTCTTATGTATTTGATATAATCATCCATCTCTAAAAAACTCCATTTTATCAAAAGGATGCTTAATGCAGGCACTGAGGCGACTAGGCAAATCATCGTCATGGATTTCCAATTTTTGCCCGTCTGGCCTTGGGAGTAAATCAAAGCGTATCGTCTTTAAATTCAAAACTTCTTGAAATGTCTCTTACTGCAATTGCGTTGTGATTTAATGCGTTTAATAGTCAAATTCTGCCGAAGAGAGA
Source organism: Rouxiella sp. T17 (assembly GCF_036663475.1). Lineage (NCBI taxonomy): Bacteria > Pseudomonadati > Pseudomonadota > Gammaproteobacteria > Enterobacterales > Yersiniaceae > Rouxiella > Rouxiella sp. T17. Next base: position 233,633 of record NZ_JAWUEA010000037.1, read on the forward strand.
CTGAAATTACAATATTCGTATTTTACCTCACCAGACGGTAACTAATTTATTGGAGTTGAAGGCATTTCATTGCGGACACTGTGGCTGATCGCTTTCAATATTCTTAATCTTATCAAGCCACTTATCGGCCTGATAAGATACCAATAAGGTGTAAAGCTGCGTTTTGCTTCTTTATCCAGACAAAATATCCGAGTTTCCGTGGTCAATCGAGTATGCGTTTCGTTGAGCTTTTCAACGGTAAAGCTGAGCACGAGTTTGGCAGTGCCGGACTTGTTAAATGCGAGGAAGTCCGATGCAGTTGATATCGTTGTTTGACCGTAGTCTGCTTGCCAAAACTTTCCAGCCAAGCCGAATACCAGTTCTAGAACGCCGTTTTTTTCAAGTAATGTAAAATTTTCCATGCCAAACGATGGTCGTGACTTAGCAGATCGTCCCTGTATCACGTCCAGTAAACGGATGGGTAATTCACGGACTGCCGTGGCGTATCGGAAGAGCCAATCCTCCTGAGGACGGAAATTTAGTACTGCTGTTAGGATGTCCGCGTGCGGAGCCATGATGTGCAGCGAATGTTTCTCGCTGAACTGATAGACGGGCAAATATTTTTCGTTAAGACACATTTAAAACCTCCTGAATAGGGCGGTCTGAGCTGGCAGGTCTTCCGCTTTTCGCTCATGCCTACTTTCATCCAAAGCTGGCAGACTTATACCAGGATTTGCCAGCACAAAGCCGTCAATCATCCCCAACTGTTGCTGTAAACACGTGAGAAGAAGTAATAATCAAGACTTGGATTGGCTATTTTCTTTTATGCGCCACGGACATCATGGTTCGGCTAATTTGTTGTTCTGCATGAGCATAGTCTCTTTGTGCAACGACCACGAACAAGGCGTCCAGAATGTTGAGCTGAGCGATGCGGGCGGCGGCATTTTCACCGGTTAACGGCGAACCCTGCGCCGTCGAACTGAGCACAATGTCAGCCATATTGGCGAGCGGCGATCCAAAGGAGTTGGTAATGGCAATCACCGGCACCCCATTGGCCTGAGCAGCCTTCACCGCTTCGATAATATCTTTAGTCTGGCCGGAGTGCGAAATAGCCAGCACGACATCTTTATTACCCAGCAGCGAGGCGGACATCAGCATCATGTGAGGGTCATCATAGGCAGTAGCTCGCGCGCCGATACGAAGAAATTTATGCACAGAATCGCGAGCGATTTGTGACGATCCCCCGAAACCATAAAAATCTCGCTGCTGCGCATTTGCCAACAGTTCGGCGGCGCGTTCGACAGCATTCATATCCAGAATGGCTAACGTTTCTTCCAGCGCCTGCGCGGAGGTTCTGAAAACCTTGGTGACTATTTCTCTTGTTGTATCCGTGGGTGAGAGCTCTTTGTGCATCTCGGTAATAGGCAGGCGATTATATTTGGCGGCCAGCGTTCGCAGCTCTTTGAATCCCGAAAAGCCCAATTTTTTCGCAGTCTTGACAACCATAGCCTGGGACATCTCACAGCGAATGGCCATGTCTTTGAGCGCAACATGTTCATCAAACTCGCTCGACAAAACGGCATTGACCAGCTTCGTTTCAAGTGAGGTCAGGACGGAGACCATCATGCGCAACCGTGGGCCAATGGCGCTTATCTCATCTGCACGATTGACCATGGAATGCCTCATCTATTTATAACCCACTGTTAATTAACAAAGATATCATGGCGTAGGGGAAGGGTCCATTTTTTCCCCAGGCACATGAGTGTAGAACGTGTGGAATATACTGGGTCATGATGAGCCGTCAAGTTAATCAACGCCTTACTTATTGACGGCGTAAACATAGAAGCTACGTTTTATACGCGTTGGTCGCCGCTCTGGCTTTCGATCTTTCGCTCAGCCAGTCTTTAACCACGACGCCGCCCGATGCCAGAAGCAGGATGGCGCCCCACAATGCCAAGGTAATAAACTGGCTGAGTCCAAGAAGAATTGATGCGGTCGACATCAACTGCAAAATAAGCAGTGAAAGTATGACGCCACTGACGCGGCCAAATCCGCCCAAAGGATCGACACCGCCGAGCACGGCTGCAAGAATAGCGACCAGTAAATAACTTTCGCCATACGCCGCATTGGCGGAGTCAAAACGTGCCATCATTATAATTCCCGCGACGCCGGCCAATAGTCCGGAAATTAAATAAACCCATACCAGACTGCGGCGGGTATTAATTCCAGAATACTGAGTGGCGCGTTCATTTGAACCGATCATGGCAATAGAATTACCCAATGGCGTCTTATTAACGAAGATACTCAAGGGAATAATGGCCAAGGCAAAGATAATAAGGGCGAAGGGAACGCCAAATAATGTTCCATTACCGATAAATACCACCGGCGCGGGGAAACCTGAAATAACGTTACCGTGACTTAAACCAATGGCCAGCCCTTTGACGGCGGTCATGGTGCCTAATGTCGCGAGCATAGGAGGGACGCGCAAATAAGCCACTAAAATGCCGTTAATTAACCCGACCAACGCCGCAAGGAGTAATCCAACGAGGATTGCTCCAACCTGTAGCAATCCCCAGGAAAGGCCCTGTGTTTCAGGCAAAAAGTGCGTCAATGTGTAGGCGACCGTCAGCGCACAAAGATTTGCCGTGGCAATAATAGACAAATCAATACCGCCGGAGAGCATCGGAATCATCATGGCGAGGGCAAGAAAGCCGAGTTCAGGAAGCTGGAAACCCATGGATCGCAACCCTGCGGCCCCGAAGAGTTTGTTGCCTTCGAGCAGGCCGAGTCCGACAACCATCAAAGCCAGCATCAACAGCAGTCGGACGTTGTTTGTGCCTAAACGATATTCGATGTTTCCCAATAGCGTTTTTTGATTATGTTTCATCATGCTGCTCCTGGTTGGACCTGCTTGTGACGTTTGCGGGTTTCTCTCGCCATCATGATCATGGCGGCAATAATAACCAGACCGGTACTAAACATGGACCAGTAGGATGAAATTCCGAGTAAAATCAGGCCGTTCTGCATTATGGCAATAAGCGCCAGCCCCAACACGGTTCCGAGCACCGTACCTGCTCCGCCCATCAGGCTCGCGCCACCGATGACAACCGCTGCCACTACGTCCAGCTCGCGACCCACAAGGGCGGTAGGTGATACCGATTGCGCCAGCTGCGCCTGCGCTAAAGAGGCAAAACCCGCCAGTGCTCCCATATAGCCGTAAACCAGCATATTTAGCCGATAAACGTTGAATCCAACGCGCTGAGCGGCGTCCGGATTCCCGCCCATCGCGTAAATCTGCCGGCCTGTATTGCTCATGTTAAGCAGCAACCAAGTCACAACAAATGCCAGAACCAGCGCGATGATTTGGAAATTCAGCGCGTAGGTTACGCCTTGGGCGTCGGTGTGGAATACCAGCTCAAATCCATTGGTAAACCACTCTGGCAACATGAAAATGTCGGCGCCGCCAGTGACGGTCAGTAAAATTCCGAAGAACACATTCAACGTGGCAATCGTGATAATCAGTGCCGAGGTTTTAAGCGTATTCACCAGCAGGCCGTTGATTAATCCCAAAACAATGCCCAAGCCTATGGCGATGACGAATACCCCAATCCAGCCGATACCAAAATGGTTGGCGACAGTCAGCGCCGCGAACTGCGTAATCGAGGCCGCCGCGGCAAATGACAAATCTATGCCGCCGGTGATAATCACGACCAGTAAACCGGCGGCCAGTATGCCGATAAACGCCGTTGAACTCAGGATATCCAGCAAGTTTTGCAAGGTAGCAAATTCAGTCGTAAAAACGGACAGCAATACGACCATGACCGTCATGACAATCAGTAGTCGACATTCATGCGTGTGCACGAATCGTTGAATAAAATCACGCATTGACAGCCTCCTTCAACTCTTCTTCCGAGCAGCGTCCGGGAATGTATTCGCCATTAAGCCTGCCGGCACGCATCACCAGAACACGATCGCTGTGATAATAAATTTCGGGGATTTCGTCTGAAATCATGATGATGGCAATGCCGCTAGCGGCAAGCTTTCTGACGATGGCATAAATGCCGTCTTTGGCATGGATATCTACGCCAACCGTTGGGCTGTCGAGGATAAGAAGTTTGGGTTTTGTCGCCAGCCACTTCGCGAGAACTACGCGCTGCTGATTGCCGCCGGACAAGGTTTTTACCTTGTTTTCAGGATTGCCCGCCTTGATCGTCAGCTCCTCGATGGCGTGGCGCACGGTGGTTTCGTAAAGGTCGTCGCGAATTAATCCCGCTTTGTTGACCAATTTTTCAATCACGGAAAGGGTAATGTTGGCGCTAATCGATTGTTCGAGCACCAACCCCAGAGCAAGCCTATCTTCGGACAAATAGGCGATGCCGTGTTCAATCGCATCGCGATTCGAGCGCAGTTTCACGGCATGACCGTGAAGAAATATTTCACCGCTTTCAGGGCGGGTCAGGCCAAACAGGCTTAATGCAAGCTCCGTGCGGCCCGATCCCAATAGCCCGGTGAGACCCAGGATTTCCCCACGGCGAATGTCCAGACTGATGTCCTGATACTCCCCCGGGCGTGACAAATTGCGCACCTCCAGCACCGTTTCCGTAGTGGGGCGATCTTTCGCCACTGACTGATAGCTGAACTCTTTACCCGTCATTAAGGTTGCCAGTTTTCGGTCAGACATCTCTTTGGCATCGTAGGTGCCCAGCATCACGCCATCGCGCATCACCGTAACCCGATCGGCGATTTCCAGAACTTCGTCGAGACGATGGCTGACAAAAATAATCGTAATGCCGCGACTTTTTAACTGCATCGTCAGTTGCAGCAGGGCATCAACTTCATGTCGAGTGAGCGAAGAGGTGGGTTCATCCATAATAACCAGCCGCGCATTCGCCGCCATAGCACGGCAGATGGCGACAAGCTGACGCTGGGCTATCGAGATGTTAGCCACTTTTTCACCGAGTGGCAGCGAAACGCCGATGCGCTGAAGAGCTTCAACCGCGGTCTGCTGAACTTTTTTCCAGTTAACGCGTTTAAGCCCGCCAACATGCTGACCAATGGCGATGTTTTCGGCGACGGTCAAATTCGGAAAAAGGGAGAGATCCTGATAGATAACCTGCACGCCAAGCCGCGTACTCTCAACGGGCGTCAGGGGAGAAATAACGTTGCCGGCAATGGTGATAACGCCGCCCGGCTCTGGCTGGTGAACTCCCGACATCACCTTGATAAGCGTGGACTTTCCACAGCCATTTTGCCCGCACAAGCAGTGTACCTCACCTTCTTCGAGGGACAGACTAACGTTTGAAAGCGCGTGTACACCGCCAAAAATCTTAGATATTCCATCCAATTGCATAAACACTGACATTGCACTAGCCCTCTATAATTAGGGTACAGGCAAGCTGGCCTAACCCATAAAAGGCCAAGCCAGATCTTGTGTAGAAAGTAGGGTGTTAGAGGCCGAGCTTGATCAGTTCTGCGATCGTGGATTTGTTAATCGCCAGAATGCGATCCACCATGATCACATTGTTGGTGTTATCGACGGTAGCTTTACCCAGTCCCGGAATGGTCATCCCGGTTTCAAATTTGGTGTTATCCAACGCCAGACGAGCGACGGCGGTCATTGCCAGACCCGCCTCCTTAGGACTCCAAAGGAAGCCTTCACGGATCACGCCCGACATAATATAAGCCCGCGCCTGAGAAGGGATGGTGGTGCCGACCAAGGCAATTTTCTTCTCGAGATGACGTTTTTTCAGCACGTTGCCAGCGCCGATCGGACCGTTGGAACCCATCGACATAATGCCGGTAACATTAGGATAAGCCTTGAGAATATCCTGCGTTACGCGTTCTGACTCGTCGATAAAATCTGCGCCCGGAAAGCGATCGGCGGCAAGTTTCATGTTGGGATAGTGCGCTTTCTGATAGGCAATGGCCGCGTCGGCCCACTGATTGTGGCCGGTCGTCGTTAATGTTCCTACCAAGATGACATAGTCACCTTTTTCGCCCATTTCGCGTGCAAGAGATTTCATCTGCGCTTCGCCGTAGCCCTGCGCGCTCATCAGCTCAACGTCCCACGTTTTGCCAGGCTGATTCGGCCCTTCTTGAGTGATCACCATAATGCCCGCTTCCCGCGCGCGTTTAACCACCTGCGCGGTCACTTTGGTGTCGAGCGGAACCAGCCCGATAACATCGACTTTTTTGGCAATCAGATCTTCGATTAATTTGACCTGCTGCGCAGGATCCGCACGGGTTGGGCCAACCATTGAAGTGTCGAGATTAAACTGCTTGCCGCCTTCCTCGAGGCCTTGATTAAGAATGTTGAACCATGGCACGCCGGCTTCTTTTACCACCGTCACCATGGTTTTGGCCTCGGCGGCGGTGGCAATGGCTGGCCAACTCAGGCCCACGGCCATAGAAAATACCGTCGTGATACTCATTAATTTAACTAAATTGCGGCGATTCATGTTGATACCCCTTAATTATGATTAATAGTGGCGCATCGTTCTGATTAGCATTAAATACGTCGCTGTCTTTGGTGTTGGATAAATAACAGTAACGTAACGACTCAGTGCCATGAACGTAGGTAATCGGCAAAAATTCTATCTTTAAGGAAAGCGAGTGATTTGTAGAAAAAGGTCGGTCAGACGATGCTTATTCACTTCGGGAACAGACCGCACTAAATGCCCCTTTAGCTGACTCGACTTTACTGTAAAAAAAATCAAAGTAAATTACATTGGCCGGGTAAAGTTCTCTTCTTTGATAAAGCTCACACCTCGGCTTTGCAAAACCGGCACTATTCTTATCGAGATGTGTGGATGAGGCTCTTCTCCGTCATACTTTCCGCTGCATTGAGATAACCCAGCCTGACGTTGAAACAGGCCACTTCACCACTCGCCAGCGTGCGCACATTACCCGCCTGATTCTCGACGTAATGCCCCTCAACGCCGCACGTCGCCGGCATCGCAAAGGCGCAGACTTTTTGCATGTTGTTTGCGAGTATCCAGCGGGTGACATGGGAAAATTCGGCAGGATTATAGCTGACCGCAAAAGCGTCTCCAGTAGGTCTGTGCAGCATAAAATGCACCCGATCATCATCCGCTTTTTTCATGTTTTTCAGATAGAAAACGAGTTCGGGATCGCAGCCTATGTCCTCTCTCACCACCTCTGTTGCGGAAGGGTTATGCTTCATTCTTTCCAACCTTGCAAGGTACTCGTCGTTGGCTTTTACAATGGCGGGAACTGAACTTCTGACCACCGTGTCCACGGGGTTAAAACTCGTCGGCTGGACAATTTTACCGTCCTCCACAAAGGCGAAGTTGGCGTGACACATGTACATTAACTCCATAGGATTCAACGACAAGTTCTTTACTTCCATGCCAATTTCGAACGTTGCCTCGTGGGGGCGAAGGGTGACTCGTGGGGCTGCGCGATAGTGATCACCAAAGCCCATAAGGTATTCGGTCTCGCTCACCACGGCTATCCACGGGCCTTTTGCATCTTCGCCCATTTCGATGCGTGCGCTGTCCATCGACGCCAAAGGCATTTCGCCGTGCAGGGCGTGGCTATCGTTCGGGCCTGGGTTACCGTTGCGCAGCAAACCCGAGTGGTACATGAAGCATCCATAGGTGCCGACGATATCCTTTGCCCGTCGCGGCACCTTGAACTGACTCTGCATCGTAAGATCAACGCCATCAAACATGGCTTGCCAAATCATCTGGCCGTAATAGGGCAAGATAACGAGATGTCCGCGTTGATTTGTAAGGCGAATAGCCTCGATACCCGTTTCATAGGTGAACAATTCTGCGGTGCAGCCTTGCGCACTGATAAGTTCGGTAGAAAGCGGCGTGAAAAAGTTTTTCTTGAGATTAATGGTGGTGTGTTTCATCGAGGGCTCCGCAAGTTGAAAGGCAATTAATTTACTATCAATGAATCGACAGTAAATCTTTCGCCTTGCTTGCTCAACCGATCACGCTTGGTAGGGAGGCTCTATTTGCACAGAATGTGAGCTGTAGCTGCTTTCTGAAAAACCCATTTGGGGTTTGCAGGTTGGGGGAAGATTGCAGAGGGTAGTGAAATCCGTTGGTGGAATAGGGCTTTATTGGGCGGTATCCGACGAGATAGCAAACTGCCTGCTCGTTGCAGATGTATTCAGCTTCTACTCAACTAGCGTCACTTTGAGAGATAGCAAGAACCGCGATGTGATGTAGCCCGAGAGAGATATGAACGAGTTCAGGCTGAAAAATTTTTTCCCTGCCGAATTGCACTCAGATTGGCAGGCGCCAGTGGCTTCGCCCTACATGCAAAGGACGATTTCACAGGGATCGCTGGCGAACGCGGGCGCAGAAATGCCCGCAGCCAGACATAGAAATGTCGCCGCGACGAGGCGTAGGTTCATGGAAATTCATCCTTAATAAGCAGGAATTAGGCTACAGCGGACATCCTCTAAGACCTCAGGTGTAGCTCATTAAATAAACTAAATTTGACACTTTACCTATGTATGCGTAGGTTAACTGTAAAAGAAGTTGAGAGGTGATCTATGCGCTATACAATCCAAAATGATACTCAGAAACACACGTCAAAAGAGCGAGATGCATTCCTATGCCGCGTTGCTAACATTACCGGTGAAATTGTTGAAACCCTCGCCAATAAGAAGCGATTGTCTAGCGCACTTAACCTTACTGATATCGAACTGATAAGGTTGATGTTTGAGACTCAAATCGAACGAACCTCTGAGGTGTCTCCGCGCGAACTGCGGAAAATTGCCATCCTTAATGAGGGGGCTATTCAGTTCGCAGAACATTTGAAGGGCTTGGGAGGAACTTGCAGGGCGAGTCGTGCTGCTGAAATTCTGGGTGTCAAAAGGCAAACCATCAATAACCGAGTTAAAGCGGGTAAGCTTCTGGCCATTAAATCAGGCGGTGAGTCTTTGATACCTTTATTTCAGTTTGATGGAAATAAGGTCGTCGCTGGATTGGAAGAGGTACTGGCGAAGCTAGTTGTATTTAGCGATGTGACAAAGATTTCATTCTTAACAACCCTGTTCTTCTTTAATGACGAACCAGAATTAAACGTTGTTGATGTGCTCAAAAAGTACGGTAAATCAGAAAAGTATATGGACGTTATAACCTGTCAGGCATCTCTTTTCGGCTCTCAGGCCGCTCATTAATTTTAAGGACCCGGCATGCTGCTGCCGGGTTGTCCTTTAACTACTCTTTATTCACTTTAAAATTCAACGTAATCGCTACGATCTCTTTTCCTGAAATATCATATTCTGGCCAGTTCTGCGGGAAGTTTTCTGCATCTTCGTCTAAATAGTCATTTACAGAACAATGAGTAACGTCAATTAGTGGGCCTATCTCCCCAGGAAAATATCGGTTGAATGATAGAGCATAAGGGGTGTACCCCATTTGCCGTAATAGATATTAATTAAATGGGTAAAGGGTTATTTTAAGGCTATTTGCTATTGAGTTATTAAAATAGACATATATTTCATTTTTTTAACAATAATTATTATGCAGATTATAAAAGTCACTGGTAAGAAATTAGTAGCGTATAAAGCGCCTGAGTGGATGAAAAAATCTGTTAGTGGTAAAGAGGCTATAAGAAGAGCTCAAGAATACGAAGCGATAATGCAAAAATTGGCTTCAGGTTATGATATTTTTAAAGTTGATTAACAATTGCGTACTAATCGCAATGATAAATAGCTGGCATCAATGAAATCTATTCTTGAGGCCTATCCAAAGTATCAACTGCTATGCTTAACATATATGCACTCAACAGGACAAACCTATGTGTGGCCGTTTTGCGCAGTATGAAAGTAGAGACCAGTATTTTGATGCTCTTAGCCTGAATCCCGATGACATCCTCTTCGATCCCGAACCCATCGGACGTTACAACGTTGCGCCCGGAACTTCCGTTCTCTTGCTTCACCATCTTGACGCCGACTATCACCTAGATCCTGTTCATTGGGGATACGGGCCTGAGTGGTGGAACAAAGCACCCTTAATCAATGCCCGGAGTGAAACGGCTTCGACTGGACGCATGTTTAAACCTCTATGGCGAACGGGAAGGGCGATTGTTCCTGCCAACGGCTGGTATGAATGGAAGCGCGACGGCAGCGTTAAACAACCTTACTTTATTCACCATAAAAGTGATTCACCTCTGTTCTTTGCTGCAATAGGTCATACTCCTTTCGACCGAGATAATCCGGCTCAGGGATTTGTTATCGTGACCGCCGCGAGCGATAAAGGGCTGGTAGATATTCACGACAGAATGCCTCTTGCGCTTGAACCGAAAGCAGCACTGGAATGGCTCAATCCTGAAACCAGCGCTGAACAGGCAGAGGAGATTGCAAAAGAGGGAGCTGTAAGTCTGAATGAATTTGCCTGGCACCCGGTCACAAAAAAGGTCGGCAACATCCGTAATAAGGGACCTGAACTGATTGAAGAGATTGATGATGCCGAGCTTTAGAAAGCACCTTATTTAATTTTTTGAGATTTTGGCTCCTACTACGGAGAGTACAAAGCTAAATGCGGGCGTGGTACTAATCTTGCGCAATGCAGATGGAATGAAGGATGATTACCCTCAATACCTAACATGACAACATTAAGGAGAGCTGCGGACTGTGATGTTTTGGATCCGAAATAAGAAAGATAAAGCTGCTGCCGACAGCAAAAAAAATCGCTTCGATCACCTGCTTTCTGTGGCCGAACGACTACCCGTTAAGGCACTACCTGATCTCATTCGCGCTATCGTCCGGCCTATACAGAGTGACCTCCTGCTGGCGGTAGCAGAAGAAGGAACGGATTCCCGCCCAGATATGACTCCACAAGAATTTTTTTTTGACGGGCTTATCCAAGTACAATTTTACGAGAAGATGAAAGAGGGCAAACTGAACAGTGATGATTATCCGCTGTCGCTGGCAAGTGATATGGTGCTGCCATGGCCGTGGAACTTGTCGCGCTACATCGATAGCGTTTCATACATCGGAATCCATAAGGGAATGCCATGGAAGCAGGATAAACTCAACCATTATGTTGACCTGTGGCTACCGTGGCGAATTGGCTTTGTTCACAGCGGTAACCATTCCATAACGGCGGGCATTTTGGCCGGTGAAGGGACCATAATCCCTGATCACGTTTACGATATGTCGTATTTGTTTACGCTGATCCGAACGGATGGCGTTCACTGGTTTGTGAACGGCCAAAAAGCCGAAGCAGTGAAGTCCTGGCGGTCAGCGGCGGTGTTTGAAATAGGGCGGCTGTTAGTGGAAGGATCTTAAAGAGGACGAGGGTATATCAATTAATCATATAAGACTCTAAACATAAAACAATCTCCAACCTGCAAAACGACCCCAGATAAATACCATTCTACTTCAGGCAATAAACACATATTACTGACGCGAAAAGCAACTCTACCTTTTTTTAAATATCCAATGCGTTGCGTGCTCGGCGGTGGAGTTTTGTTGCGATCAGGACATCATCGTTTTCAATTCGATCAAACAGAGGGCCGCTTGAAAATCGGAAAAAATCCTACTCCACTAATGATATGTTCTAGTTTTGAATCAAAGAGGATTACAACAAAGGTTAAAACGATAGGCTACCGCAGCCTGGCACGGTGCTGGTTTGCCTGGAAATGATTATATTGTGAGTGGCCTCGGCGATGTCGTCGCGTATAGTCAAAACCATGAAACGCTTACAGGATCTCTATCGTGGGATAAAACCGGCGAAGAGGAAATAGCGCGCCGCTGCCATCGTGGCTTATTAAAGGCAAAGGAAGCAGAATGCATATCGAGCCGTTACCGCCTCTCAATACCTTGATCGCGTTTGAATGTGTTGCCCGCTACGGCAACATTTCCCGCGCCGCTGAAGAACTCAATCTTACGCAAAGCGCCACCAGCCGCCAGATACTGCAACTGGAGGAAATGCTGGGTTGTAAACTGTTTAACCGGACTCAGCGGCGGGTGCTGCTGACCCCGCGCGGGGAAATTTATGCCGTGCAGGTTCGTCAGCAACTGGCCGCGCTGTCCCATGCTACCGCTGAGGTCATGGGTTGGAACGGTTTGCCGCAGGTTACCATCGCCTGTACAAGCGCGATGGCCTCACTCTGGCTGGCACCGCGGCTCTCTGCGTTGCATCTTGTCTGGCCGGATATGCAAATCCGCATGAAAATTTCGGATAACTTTGCCGATATGCGGACATCTGAGTTCGATCTGGCGATATTTTATCTGCATGACGCACCCGCTAAGTTTCAGGCGAGCGCGTTGTTTGATGAAATTTGCTATCCGATGTGCGCACCTGACTTTCTCAAGCGGCTGGATCCCTCTGCGCCACCTGAAGCGCTGTTGCAACATATGCTGTTGATTCAGGATGATCCGCAACGTGAATGGACCGGCTGGAGCGACTGGTTCGCCTCGCAAGGTGTGCCAGCGTTTGTGCCCCGGCAAACCTGGCGGGCGAATAATTATCCATTTTTAGTGCAGGCCGCATTACGGGGTGACGGAATATTACTCGGCTGGGAAGGCATGGTGCAGGATCTTCTCAATCGCGGTGAGCTAGTGGCAGCGCACCCGGGTAAACTGGCTGCCAATGGCAAATGTTATTTGCTGACCCCTGAAGATCGCTATATCAAGCCCATTGTCCGCCAGGTTATTTCCTGGTTGCAAAATAATCAATAAGGCAAAAGTGAGGGCATAAAAAATAAACCACCCTAAGTGGATTATATTATTTGCCTTCGCTTTAACAGGTTATTGTATTTCAGCCGATGGTCATAAGTTTTAATTATATTTAGCGCTGTGGATCAAACGGCGGTAATTTATTTTTTATTGTGTTACGGCGGCGGCGTGAAGCGTGCATACCCACTAAGGTGAAAATTAACCACATCGTTTGTGATATTACCGCAGCCAAATTAAAGTCCCGGCTGAGAGAATACAGACCACAAATCCCTCCGGTAATATTCAGGCAGGCGTAAATATCTGAATCAACAGTTAATTTCCTCATTTGCATCAAGGCATAAGCCAGCAAATAACAGAATACCCCTACTAATCCAACAATTGTATGCAGTTCCACATGCTTGTTCCCTGGTGTCGGTCAATGATCGAGAAGTTATCTTTTTTTTCAGTGTTCTGCTGCGCGTTTTTCGCATAGTCTGATACGAAATATTCATAGATGAGTTTTTAATACTTTTGATATAAATCAGGAATAACTGCGCTCAGGCTCAGGGTGAAATGTAAAACAGGGTGAAACAACACGGAGCCAAAAATAAATGAAAGACGACCATTCTGACTTTAAAAAATATCTTCAGGGCGCGAATTTAAGCCGCCGTTCATTTATCAATACCACGGCCTTAATTGGGGCCGGCGCGGCCTTATCGTTGTCGCCGTTTGCTGGTTTTGCCGCCGAGGCGGTGCCAAAAAAAGGTGGCGTGCTGAAACTTGGCATGTCGGGCGGCAATACCAGCGATACGCTGGATCCCACGCTGTTCAGTGATTGGGTACCCCTTAATCAGGCTTATATGCTGATGAACGGGCTGATTGAGATTGATGAAAATAATCAGGCCACGCCGGAACTGCTGGCAAGCTGGCAAGCAAAACCTGGCGCTCAGGAATGGACATTCAAGGTACGGCAGGGGGTGACCTTTCATAACGGCAAAACCCTGACCGTGGAAGATATTCTCTACTCCATTAATCTGCATCGCGGTGAAAATTCGCGCAGTGCGATCAAAAGTCAGCTGGCCAGCATTACCGAACTGAAGAAAAGCGGCGATAACGACATCACCCTGGTGCTGGATAGCGGCAACGCCGATCTGCCTTTCCTGTTGGCCGATTATCATCTGGTGGTGGTGCCTGATGGTTTCACCGATTGGAAACATCCCATTGGCACCGGTGGTTTTATTTTTGACCAGTATCAACCGGGCGTGCGCTCTTATTTCAAGCGCAATCCCAATTACTGGAAACCTGACCGCGCTTTCGTTGACGCCGTGGAAGTTCTGGTCATTAACGATGCCACCGCGCGCACTAACGCCTTGATTTCAGGCCAGGTTCACGCTATCAACCGGGTCGATTTCAAAACCGTCGATTTCCTCAAGCGCAGCCCAATGCTCAATATCGTCCGCTCATCTGGCGGCCAGCATTTCACCTTCCTGATGGACTGCCGCGTGGCGCCGTACAATAACAACGATGTCCGTATGGCGATCAAGCATGGCATCGATCGAGAAAAGCTGCTGGCAACGGTGCTGCGTGGTTATGGTTCCCTAGGCAATGATCATCCCATTCCAAAAACCGATCGTTTCTTTAACAAAGCCTTGCCACAGCGGGCTTATGATGCTGACAAAGCGAAGTTCTATCTGAAAAAAGCGGGCCTGAGCACGTTGCCGGTAGAGCTATCTTCCTCGGATGCGGCCTTTGCCGGTGCCCTTGATGCGGCTGCACTGTTCCAGGGCCAGGCTGCCGAAGCGGGCATTAAACTCACTATCAAACGTCAACCTGCCGACAGCTACTGGGATGATGTCTGGATGAAAGCGCCTTTCAGCATGGGTTATTGGGGCGGGCGTCCTACTGCCGATCAGATGTTCTCAACGGCCTGGCAATCCACCGCCAAATGGAACGATAGCCACTGGAAGAATGAAAAATTCGACGCGCTACTGTTGCAGGCCCGCTCACTGCTGGACGATCAAAAGCGCGCGGAGATCTATGGCGAACTGCAAAGTATTGCCCGTGATGACGGTGGCGCGATGATTCCTCTGTTTGGTGATTATCTGGATGCCACCAGCAAAAAATTGGGCGGCGTCAAACCCCATCCGCTGTTTAACTTTATGGGTGGTCGTCTGGCTGAACGCGTCTGGTTGGAGTCGTAATGAAAAAGCAGATTCTTCATCGCCTGTTGCTCGGCATTTTAACCTTATGGCTGGTCTCCCTGTTGATATTTGTCGGCACCGAGCTGCTGCCTGGCGATGTTGCCAGCGCGATACTTGGCCAGAACGGTACGCCGGAAACGGTGGCGGCATTACGCAGCCAGTTGGGGCTGGATCAACCGGCCATCTGGCGTTATTTGCACTGGCTGGGCGGCGTGCTGCACGGCGACCTCGGTATGTCACTGGCCAATAATCAGCCGATCGGGGACGAACTGTTGCCGAGGCTGGGCAATACGCTGTTCCTTGCCGGTTACGCTGCCGTCGTGGCCATTCCGCTGGCCGTGCTGCTGGGCATCGCCTCTGCGGTCTGGCGTGGTTCCTGGTTCGATAAGCTGGCTAACTCACTGACCTTGCTGAGCATCTCGGTGCCGGAATTCTTTGTCGGTTACGTGCTGGTCATCTTCTTTGCCATCCGCTTCGCCTGGTTCCCCAGCCTGGCGCTGGTAGAGCCGGATGCCGGATTCCTGCAAAGGCTGTATGCCTGCACGCTGCCGATGCTGACGCTGGTGCTGGTGGTGCTGGCACATATGCTGCGCATGACGCGGGCGTCGGTGGGCGCGGTAATGTCGAGCAGTTATATCGAGTCGGCGCTGCTGAAAGGCCTTTCGCGCTGGCGCATTGTGCTTGGGCATGCTCTGCCCAATGCGCTTGCGCCCATCATCAACGTCATTGCCTTTAACCTCGCTTACCTGGTGGTGGGAGTGATTTTGGTGGAAGTGGTCTTTGTCTATCCGGGCATCGGGCAACTGATGGTGGATGCGGTGACCAAACGCGATCTGCCGGTGGTCCAAGCTTGTGGTTTGTTGTTTGGCGGCACTTATATCCTGCTGAATACCACGGCGGATCTGCTGGCTATCTGGTGTAACCCACGGCTCAGGCATGCGAGGTAACGGATGCGAAAATTAAAAAGTAGTGTGCCATTTTCAGCCTGGCTGGGCATTGCTATCATCGCGATTAACCTGATCGCAGCGCTGTTTGCCCCCTGGCTGGCACCGCACAGCGAAACGGCGCAGGTAGGTGATATCTGGATGTTACCTTCATCGTCGCTGCCGCTGGGCACTGACAGTCTCGGGCGTGACATGTTATCGCGCATCCTGTTTGGTGCCCGCACCACCATTGCAATTGCGCTGGCGATTACCGCGATCTCATTTGTGATCGGTATCCTGACCGGTTTTACCGCCGCCATTTATGGCCGCTGGGTCGACATAGTGTTAACGCGGATCGTCGACACGCTGATGTCGATTCCGGTGCTGATTTTGGCGCTGATTGTGCTGTCCGTGCTGGGCACGTCGATTCCGGTGCTGGTAGGCACTATTGCACTGTTGGATGCCACCCGCGTGTTCCGTCTGGCGCGTCTGGTGGCGCAGGGCATTGTCTGCCAGGAGTATGTTGAAGCAGCCAGATTACGTGGCGAAGGGCTGGCGTGGATTGTACGTAAGGAGATACTGCCTAATGCCATCCCGCCGCTGCTGGCTGAATTTGGTATGCGTTTCTGCTTCACTTTTCTGTTTATCGCCGGGCTGAGTTTCCTCGGCTTAGGGATTCAACCGCCGTGGGCCGACTGGGGCAGCATGGTACGTGATAATGCACAGGCAATTAACTTTGGGCAATTCGCGCCGCTTTACCCGGCCGCCGCCATTGCGCTGCTGACTATCGGCGTCAATCTGGTGGTTGACTGGCTGCTGTTGCGTAACAACCTTTCGCTGGGAGAAGAGGGATGACACAACCGATCCTGACGATGCGCAATGTGCGCATAGAAACTGACCAGGGCATTCCACTGGTACAGGATATTTCGCTGGCCCTGCAGCCCGGTGAGGTGCTGGGGCTGATTGGCGAATCGGGGGCCGGTAAATCGACCATCGGCCTGGCAGCGTTGGGCTATGCGCGTCCCGGTTGTCGCATCGCTGGCGGTGAAATCTGCATTGCTGGCAGGGACATCGTGCCACTTTCTACCGATGAAAAACGCCAGATTCGCGGCAGGCAGGTGGCCTACGTGGCGCAAAGCGCAGCGGCAGCATTTAACCCGGCGCTGACCATCGGTAAACAGGTGTGCGAAGGGCCAATCAGGCACGGGCTGATGGATGCTGACAGCGCGCAACAATGGGCAGTGACGTTATTCCGTGCCCTAGATTTACCCGAGCCGGAAACCATTGGCCAGCGCTATCCACATCAGCTTTCAGGTGGGCAATTGCAACGCGCCATGGCGGCGATGGCGATGTCCTGTAAGCCTGATGTGCTGGTACTGGATGAGCCTACCACGGCGCTGGACGTTACCACGCAAATTGAAGTGTTAGTGATGCTGCGCAAGCTGGTACGTGAATTCAACACGGCGGCGCTTTATATCACCCACGATTTAGCGGTCGTGGCGCAGATTGCCGATCGCATCATGGTATTGCGCCAGGGACGTGAAGTGGAGTGCGGCACCACAGGCGACATCCTGCAACATCCTGGCGAGGAATACACCCGGCGGTTGGTGTCGGAACGCGCCGGGGCATTGACCCCAATGCAGCGGGAAACCAGCCCGCAGGAGGCCTTGTTAACGCTACAAAATGTCTCTACCGGCTACAACGGTAAAAAGGTGGTGCATGACGTCTCCCTGAACCTGGCCAGAGGTGAAACGCTGGCGATTATCGGTGAGTCGGGCAGCGGCAAAAGCACGCTGGCGCGCGCGCTCTGCGGCCTGCTGGGTGATACCACCGGCACCGTCACTTTTGCTAACCAGGCGCTGAGTAACCGCTATCAGCAACGTGATAAAGAAACGTTGCGCCGTATCCAGATGATTTACCAGCTGCCTGATGTGGCGCTCAACCCGCGTCAAACCATCCTCGAAGCCATTGGCCGCCCGGTGGCATTTTATGGTGGTCTGAATAAACAGCAGGTACGTCAGCGGGTCGAAGAGTTACTGCGGCTGACTGAGCTGCCGCTTAGCCTGATCGATCGTTACCCTGGTGCGCTCTCCGGTGGGCAGAAACAGCGCGTCTGTATTGCCCGCGCGCTAGCCGCAGAACCCGATTTAATCATCTGTGATGAAGCGACGTCGGCGCTCGATCCGCTGGTCGCTGAGGAGGTACTCAACCTGATGCGCCGTTTGCAGGAGCAGCTTGGTTTGTCTTACCTGTTTATCACCCACGATCTCGGTACGGTAAAACGCATAGCGCAGCAGGTAGCCGTTATGTATCAGGGCAAAATCGTTGCGCAGGGGCCTACCGGCCAGGTGTTCAGCGCGCCAATGCACAGCTACACCGCGAAACTGTTAACGTCTGTGCCTGAAATGCGCTCATCCTGGCTGGATGAAGTGCTGGGACAGCGTCATTTAAATGCCATGGCAGGAGCCTCATGAAAACTCTCGTTAGCGAATTTCCATTCAGCGTCAGCGTGACCGAACAGGTGTGGATCACATTGCAGGACGGTACGCGTCTGGCGGCACGCATGTGGCTGCCGCTGTCGGCCTCACAGCAGCCGGTTCCGGCGATCCTGGAATATATTCCTTACCGTAAACGCGACGGCACTCGCACCCGTGATGAGCCGATGCATGGTTATTTTGCCGGTCACGGTTATGCGGTACTGCGGGTTGATATGCGTGGCAGCGGCGAATCCGAAGGCCAACTGGCAGATGAATATTTATTGCAGGAACAGGAAGATGCGCTGGAGGTGATCGACTGGATCAGCCAACAAGCCTGGTGCAGCGGCGCGGTTGGCATGATGGGTAAATCCTGGGGAGGCTTTAACTGCCTACAACTGGCCGCGCGTCGTCCGCCGGCGCTAAAAGCGATCATTACCGTCTGCTCTACTGACGACCGTTACAATGATGATATTCACTATAAAGGCGGCTGCCTGCTGAACGACAACCTGTGGTGGGGCGGCATTATGCTGGCTTACCAGAGTCGTCCGCAGGACCCGGAACTGGTTGGCGATAGCGCCTATCAGCAATGGCTGGCACGGCTGGAGAATATGCCGTTTTTCCCGGCGCTGTGGATGGAGCATCCGCTGAAAGACGCCTACTGGAAACACGGTTCAGTGGGTGAGGATTGGCAGGCAATTCAGTGCCCGGTGCTGGCCGTCGGTGGCTGGGCTGACGCTTACAGCAACGCCATTTTTCGTCTGATGGATAACCTCGATGTGCCGCGGCGCGCCATTATCGGTCCGTGGGCACATATCTATCCACAGGATGGCACGCCACAACCCGCAATTGGCTTCCTTCAGGAAGCGGTTAGCTGGTGGGATCACTGGTTAAAGCAGGTTAATAACGAGGCGATGGACGGGCCGCGCGTTCAGGTATGGCTCAATGACAGCCAGCGTCCCGGATCGCAACGCCCGCAGGCCACGGGTGAGTGGATCGCTATCGACAGTGATACGCAGGATGCCACTACCGACCAACGCCTTTACCTGCAGCCGAAAACCCTGAGTACGGCACCCGCAGTTAAGGATAACTGGCAACTGATTTGTACCCCGCAAAATCACGGCCTGTTTGCCGGGGAATGGATGGGCGCGGGCGTGCTGGGTGAAAGCCCGTGCGATCAGCGCATGGATGACGGCCTGGCAGAAAGCTACGACAGCACACCGCTGGAGCAGAGCCTGAGCATCTACGGCTTTACCCGCTTCAGCGTGCAACTCAGCAGCGATAAACCTGCCGCCATGCTCTATGTCCGCCTGTCGGATGTCGCGCCTGATGGTGCCTCAACCCGCGTAACGCACGGCTGGATGAACCTGAACCATCTTCAGGGGCAGCACAAATCGGTGGCGCTGACGCCGGGCGAAAACGTTACGGTGGAACTGAAGCTGGATGGCATTGCCTGGCGATTTGCTGCTGGTCACCGTTTGCGTATTTCACTGGCAACCACCTTCTGGCCAATGATTTGGCCGATGGCGGAACAGGCCACGCTGCGGGTAAACCTTGCCAGTGCTGTGCTGCATCTGCCGGTTTGTAATCGGGTTGATGCCATTGCCGGGCCAAACCCGCAGCCGAAAACCGCCGCAGATACACCATTGACGCTACTGTCACCGGGACGGGTAGACAGAGAGCTACATTATGATGTGGTTAACGACAGCTGGCAAAGCGTCACCAATGGTGTCGGCGGCGTCTTCGGCGAGGGGGTTTATCGCTTCGACGATATCAATACCACCGTCGATCACAGCCTGCGCCGTCAGCTGACAGTGCATAATCAGGACCCGCTGTCGGCACATTACCTGCTGACGCAAAGCATGAAAATTGGCCGTGAAGGCTGGTGGACGGAAACCGATATTACGCTGGAGATGCGCAGCGATCTTACCCATTTAATCATCAGCGGTGAGATGCAGGTGCAGCACAACGGCGAAGCCGTATTCTCACGTACCTGGCACCGGCGCATTGCGCGATAAGCCATGATACCGGGCCTGGCATACGGGCCCGTTTTTCCCCCTGTTTCATATTCTTACTAATAACCGGCGTTACCACACCAGCAATGCTGCAAAAAGTTAATGCAGTCTTCTATGTTTGTGCTTTATCGTCCGGCAGCGCATCCAGGCACCTTACAACGCGCAGCATATTGGCAACATGCGCCTAGTTTTGTGTGTCATCCGCCTGTATCGCTAACTGCTGCTGCATGCTGCAGTTAAACCTGCCTCATCTCTTCCAGAGCATCGATTGCCTGTTGAATCGTACGACTCTGCAGCACCAAATATACGGTTGTGGCAGCAGAGAAAAGCATCGCCAATTCCAACTCATAAACTACAACCCATGCCAAATTGGTAGCCAGCAAGGAGCGCTATGCGTAAGTCGCATGAGAAGTTGTCAGGTCGCAACAGCTCTGTGTTTCCCATCCCGCTGCTACTTACTTCGTAGCGCCCGCTATCGAAATCTACTCGATAGACGAGGCCTTCATGTGCCTGCATGGCGTCAGCAAATGCAAAAATCTGGAAGAATTTGGCCGGGAAGTGCGGGAGAAAGTCTATCGCTGGACCGGCCTGACCGTCGGCGTCGGAATTGGCCTGACTAAAACACTGGCAAAATTGGCCAACCATGCGGCCAAGAAATGGTCCAAAACGGGTGGAGTGGTTGACCTCTCGACGCTGGCACGTCAGCGAAAGTTGATGGCGCTGGTCGACGTAGGGGATGTATGGGGCGTGGGTCGACGTATTTCAAAAAAGCTCAACGGCATGGGCATTTTTACCGCGCTGCAGCTGGCCGATTCCCGGACCAGTCTCATCCGCAAACATTTCAACGCCTTGCTGGAGCGGACTGTCCGCGAGCTGCGCGGTGAATCCTGTCTGGAACTGGAAGAGTTTGTGCCGACCCCGACAGTAAATTGTCTGCTTAGGTGTGTATATTTTAGATGTAAAGTGAGCAGATAAATGGGGTTTTTAAATATATCGAGGCTTGAAAGTTTTTGAGTACAAAAATCAGAAATCAGATTTAATACTTTTAAATTAATAGATTAGGTAGAATCTCTTTTACTACACATAGAGAAGAAAACCATGAAACAACATTTGAAAACACTTTTAAACAGCTTCATCTTGGCAGGCGCTTTTTTCTCATCACTTTCAGTAGCCGACGATGCTCCCCGAGATCTCGGTTTATTACCTTTAGATGAGCAGGCGACAGTATTCAAACAGTATGATCTGGCGACTGAGGGAACGCATTATTACGATTTATGGTGTGGTACCAGCAAAAATGATGACGGTTATTCTATCCAATATAACTATTTTGAAAAAAATCATCCTCCTGTAGGAGCCAAGTTTTCCGGAGGGGAAGATGCAGGGGCACGAATTTTCTTCAGAAAGGATATTTCAGTTGATAGCGTTACCCACTCCATCGTGTTTAAGGGCATAGGTAGATTGAATGCAAAATTGACTAAACTCACGTTGGAGAGTGGGGTAGTTAAGCCATGCTCGCATGAAATGGAATATGAAAACTTGCAGAATGATACAAGTAGTTAAATTTACGAGTGGTGATATTGGCTAAAAAAAGGCTGTTTTAAGGCGGCGTTTTTGAGGCTGATTTTGGCCTTGATAACTGTAGGCAAGAGCGATTTTTACCCTCTTTTTACCATCGCCAAATCCCAGAAACAAAAAAAACCAACCCTAACAGGTTGGTTTTAAAGGAGATATTTGGTCGGCATGAGAGGATTTGAACCTCCGACCCCCGACACCCCATGACGGTGCGCTACCAAGCTGCGCTACATGCCGACGCTGGATAATAAGTCTACTCATCCATACTTCGAAAGCAAGATACCCGCCAAACGAATGCTTAAAATTTAAGCCTTTAATTCGCGACGAAGCGTTTCTGGTCGGTAAGCACCTGCAACAGTAGACCCAACTCTGGCTTCTGATCTTTCAGTTCATTGCCGCGATTGTCGTAAGCACGATAATTGCCGTTATTGTCCAACTGAATTGTCTGCGTTGGCGTCGTGATAATCAGTGAGCGCTCGCTACTGCTCGACACCCAATTATTGCTGCGACGAGCCGCGAACAGGTCTTCGCCCTGCGAGTAATCCGACGCGGAAGTAGTCACGTGGAGCAAACGCTGCATCAGCGTCGTCATTACATCTTCGTGCGCAGTCAGTTTATTTACCGTCTGCGCAGGCGTGCCCGGCCAATGAATCACCAGTGGAACTTCAATTTGCTGCGCATCCATCTGATTCTGTGACGCATTGAGGTCGACGCCTTTCGAACCGGTAATCACAACGACAGTGTTATTCAACACGCCTTTGGCCTCGAGGCTTTTCAGAACCTGAGCAATTTGTCCGTCAACCTCGCCGGCGCCTTGTTGATAACGGCGATTAATCGTAGCGATAGAGAGCGGGCGACCTTCTTTGCTCGGCTGCGTCGCGTCATTGGTGCCGTTAAAACTTAAATAAGAGAACCACGGGCGCGTGCCTCGGGTATTCAGCCACTGCTGCCATTGCTGAGTGGTCTGCGCATCATTTTGACGCATGGCAGGCGGTAGCGAGAAGTCTGAAAGCAGCGCCTGACGATACAGCGGACTGTTGAAACCGTCTGAGGCAAACAGGCCAAACTCGTAGTTCTGCTGCGCCAGCGAATTCATCAGCGCGGACGGTTTGCGCGAGGTAATTATGCCGGGCAAATAGGTTGGAGAGATGCCATAGAACAGGCCAAACAGGCCGGAATCGTCATCGCTACCCGAGCTGTAATGATGGGTAAAGTTAATATTGGTGCTGGCAAAGCGGCTCAGTTCGGGCATGCTTTTGCCGGTCGTTGAGGCATTTAAACCATTTACCACGATCATCAGCAGATTATAGTTGCTGCCTTTATCGCGGAAAGTAATCGTATTTAGCGGATATTCGACCGAAATAGCTTCGGGATCGCCTTGCTCTATCAGTCGTTGCTGATACACCTGAGCATCGAGCAGGCCGTGCTTCTCGAGGAATTTACGCGCCGTCATCGGATAGGAGAGCGGCAGGTTAGAACGCTGCATGGTGATCGGGCGATAGAAATTGGCATCGGCCCAGATGTACATCAGGTGCGACGCGAAGAAGCAGCAGATAAACAGCACGACAAGCGGCTTGGCAAAACTGCGTCGATTGAGGCTGCGCAGCTTCTGCCACGCCCAGGTTCCGACCAGCATCTCGACCAGAAAAATCGCGGGCACGCAGATAAACATCAGCTGCCAGTCGCGCGCTAAATCGGCCTGACCAGGGTTGACCACCAGCTCCCACACCACGGGATTTATATGCAGATGGAAACGGGTAAAGACTTCGGTGTCGACCAATAATAGTGTCAGGCCAATGGTGGCGAGAATGGCGGACAGGAATCGCAACAGCCGCTGGGACATCACCACAAACGTCAGTGGGAAAATAATCAGCAGATAAACCGCGAATCCGACAAAGCTGAAATGACCCAGCCAACTGACCAGCGCGTAGATCCTGCCTTCAAGCGAGGAGGGCCAGTCAGAAACAAATAGGTATCGGCTACCGAGTCCGAGACTAAGCAGAATATTGAAGAAGGCGAACCAGTGCCCCCAGCTCACCATCTGGGATACTTTTTCGCGATAGCGCGGACTATTTGTCACCATAACAAGGTTTGGCTGAATGTTGAATTAATGGGCTTTATCTTCTCTTATGGACGCCTGTAGGGCGTCGGCGAACGAACGACCCAGAACCTTACGCTGAGCTGGTGCGACGCTGGTATTGATAAGATTGGTCACCATATTACCCAGAACCATCAAAGAAAGGTCGGTTGGGGCGCGGTGTTTTTCCAGAACGGTGGCCAACTCTGACAGGAGTTGCTCAACTTGTTCGTCACTGTAACGGGATGATTGTGGCATAGATAAATGTGCTCAAAGCTTTACAAAGTCCAATATCTTAACGTATCACGGCACGAGTTTCCGCATTTTTATAATTCTAATCACGGCGGGTTAATGTTTACGCATGTTAGCAGAGATTTCAGCCCGTAAGGTTATGCGCTTGCAGCAGGCGGCCTTCGGTGTTTGAATACGCGGCGCAGGGGCAATCCCTAAACGAACAGGAGAAAATACCATGAGTCTGGATATCGAGCAGGTAGCTCTGCACCAGTTGAACAAACGCGACGAGCAGACGCTGGATGTTGTGCTGCGCGATACCCTTTTAACCCCGAACGCGGCGGTTGAAGAGATGATGGCCGAGCTGCATCGAGTGTATAGCGCCAAGAGCAAGGCTTACGGTCTTTTTAACGAAGAGAGCGAACTGGCCGAGGCGCTGCGCAGCTGTCGCAAAGGTGATGAAAACTTTTTGGGCTTTAGCCGCGCCGCGACAGGCCGTCTGCGCGACGAGCTGGCGAAATATCCTTTTGCCGACGGCGGCGTGGTGCTGTTTTGTCACTATCGCTTTCTGGCGGTCGAATATTTGCTGGTGGCCGTGCTGACCAGCCGCAGCAGCATGCGAGTTAATGAGCAGCTTGATGTCAGCAGCATTCATTATCTGGATATTAATCACGCCGATATTGTAGCGCGAATCGACCTGACCGAATGGGAAACCAACTCAGAATCAACGCGTTACCTGACTTTCCTGAAAGGGCGCGTGGGCCGTAAAGTCTCTGATTTCTTCATGGATTTCCTGGGCGCGTCGCAGGGGCTGGATGCCAAGGCACAGAACCGTGGGCTGCTGCAGGCCGTTGATGATTACTGCGCCGAAGCTCAGCTAGATAAAAACGAGCGCCAAAATTATCGTCAGCAGGTTTACACATACTGCAACGATCAGCTTCAGGCGGGCGAAGAGATTGCGATCGAAGAGTTGGCGCAGGAGTTACCGCCGCTGGGCGATAAGGATTTCAAACAGTTTTCGAACGATCAGGGCTACGAGCTGGAAGAAAGTTTCCCGGCCGACCGCAGCACGTTGCGTCAGCTGACCAAGTTTGCCGGCAGTGGCGGCGGATTGAGCATTAATTTCGATGCGTTGCTGATGGGTGAGCGTATTTTCTGGGATCCTGCGACCGATACTTTGACTATCAAAGGTACGCCGCCGAATCTGCGTGACCAGCTGCAACGTCGTTCTGGCAGCGGCAGCAAATAATCCCGACTTTTGATATCGAATCTCTCATTTTCATTCGAAACTCAAAAGCTTAGGCAATAAAAAACGCCGCATTAAGCGGCGTTTTTTATTGTTCTCGCGTAGGCGTCCCTATGCGCATCTACTCAGTTTGCGATTAAACGCGAACGAAGTCGATGTGAGCCAGTTTTGGCTTGAACGGGTGACGCTGTACAGCTTGAACTTTAACTTTGGTTTCTTTACCGTCGATAACCAGAGTAATTGCTTCGCTGTAAAATTCCGCTTTCAGTTCCTGGTTCTTTACAGAGTCATGGTCCAACTCGATAGAGATAGGTTCAGCAGAGCCACCGTAAACGATAGCTGGGAATTTGTTTGCTGCGCGCAGGCGGCGGCTCGCACCCTTACCCTGAGCAGTACGTACTTGTGCATTGATAGTAGTCATGTTTTTTCTCTAAATAAGAAAATTACTGTTACAGGCGACCCAGCAACAGGTGATAGATCTTCGCTTCGCACATGGCGAAAGCGGGCGGTATGTTACCGAAATATCCCCCTGACGGCAATGTTTAATCCCTCTTCGTGCAGGATATCTCTACCCGCGCAGCTCATAGGCGCGACGGAAGCGGCCCTGATAATCGAAGATTTTTTCACGGATCTGCCAGAATTTGCCCTTCATGCGCGCGACAACGAAATCGGGATGTCGCAGCAATGCCTGCTGCGCGATGATATCCGCCGCCGACTGCCATTTTAGTTCGATACCCGGCGCGCGCTGATGCGGACGCATAAAGTTGTGCAAAAATGCCGTTCGCTGGGCAGGCGTTTGCAAACGATAACGTTCGCTGGCGCTGGCACCGTCCTCATCGTAATAGGTGATTTTCAGCCATTCGCCTTTATCATCCTTACCCGTTTCGAGATTCATGCCGCCGCAGCGCAGCACCAGCGCATCTTTGAGCTTCTGCGCGGCCTTGAGCATGTCATCAGGATCAACCAGCACTTCCTGACACTGATGGCAACGACGGGCAGCGATATCATTTTCGGCGCCGCAGTGTGGGCAGCTTTTGAAACGAAAACGAAAATCACACTGTTCGCGGTTATCTTCGTCATCTTCCAGCACGCCCTGACAGCGACGGCCAAAATGCTCGATAATCGTGCCGTCGTCGGTGGTTTTTCCCCAGAAAATATTGGCAAATCCACAGGCAGGGCAGAATACCTGCACCGGTTTATTGTCGCTGGCACCTTTTGGGCTGCCCACTTCCGGGGTAAATAAATCGTGCGGATTGCCTGCGTAATCAAGGATTAAACAGTCCGTTTTGTCTGGCGCGAGACGCAAACCGCGACCGACAATCTGCTGATACAGGCTGACCGATTCTGTAGGACGCAGAATGGCAATCAAATCGACGTGCGGCGCGTCAAAGCCCGTTGTTAGCACCGACACATTAACCAGATAACGCAGCTCCTGACGTTTAAACGCGTTGATCAAGGCATCGCGATCTACGGCCGATGTTTTGGCGCTCACCAACGCCGCTTCACCCGCGGGCAAAAGTTTAAAGACTTCGCCCGCGTGTTCGACCGTCGAGCAGAAAATCATCGACCCTTTGCGATCTTTTGCGAAATCAATGATTTGATTAACAATGTGCGGCGTAATGCGCGCCTGCTGGCGCAGCTCGTTGTTAAGATCCGCTTCGGCAAACAGTCCGGCGCTGTTGGGCTGCAAACGGCTAAAATCATACTGCACCACCGGCATATCCAGCCGCTCCGGCGGCACCAGAAACTGATGCTTAATCATATAACGCAGCGGCAGCTCGTAAATACAGTCGCGAAACAGACTTTTTTGATCCCCGCGCACCATGCCCTGATAGTGATACTGATAAATCCAGCCTTTGCCGAGACGATAGGGCGTCGCCGTCAGTCCAAGCAGGCGCAGACGTGGGTTTTGCGTTCGAAGATGAGCGATGATTTGCTGATACTGACTTTTATCGTCATCGCTAATGCGGTGACATTCATCGATGATCAGTAACGAAAATGCGCTATCGAATTTGTCGAGATTAGGCGCGACCGACTGCACGCTGCCGAACACGACTTTGCCCTGACTCTGCTTGATGTTTAGCCCGGCGGCGAAGATATCGGCCTCAAGTCCGTAGGAAAGATATTTGCTGTGGTTCTGCGCCACCAGCTCCTTAACGTGAGCAAGCACTAAAACGCGACCGCGCGCCACCCTTGCCAGTTCGGCAATAACCAGACTTTTTCCCGCGCCCGTCGGCAGCACGATAACGGCCGGATCGTCATGTTTGCGAAAATGTTGCAGCGTGGCGTCAACGGCTTCCTGCTGATAGGGGCGGAGTGTAAAAGGAACAGCTTGCATGAGGGACTCGTCTTAAAAACCGGCATTCAGTATGCCAATAATTGGTCGTGAAGGCTAACCAGGCGCTCGAGAAAATTAGTCTGCAAACTTTTGGCAGATAGACGCGACAACGCCCGGCAAGGACCCTATAATAGCGGCTCTCATCGGCAGGCACGCCCTGCGTTTTCAAATGAAAATTCCTTCATCACCCTGCAGTTGCAGACTCTTGCGGCGGCGGGGTGTTGTGTTTTATCAAAGTGCGAACCGACTGTGTTCGCCCGGACAGGCTAAGTAGATTCAATGCGATTGGACAAGTTTTTATCTCAGCAGTTAGGCGTAAGCCGTGCGTTAGTCGCACGTGAGCTGCGTGCAAAGCGCGTTACCATCGACGGCGAAGTCGTCAAAAGTGGTTCCATGAAACTGACGCCGGAAATGAGCGTCGAATTTGATGGCAACGTGCTGGAGCAGATCACCGGTTTTCGTTATTTCATGTTGAACAAACCGCAGGGCTACGTTTGCTCGACGGACGATCCCGATCACCCAACCGTGCTGTACTTCCTCGAAGAACCGGTCGCCTACAAGCTGCACGCGGCGGGCCGTTTGGACATCGACACCACCGGTTTAGTGCTGATGACCGACGACGGCCAGTGGTCGCACCGCATTACTTCGCCGAAGCATCACTGCGAGAAAACCTATCTGGTTACCCTTGAGCATCCGCTCGCCGAAGATACTGCCGCGCAGTTTACCGCCGGTGTGCAGCTGCATAATGAAGACTCGCTGACTAAACCTGCGCAACTCGAGCAGCTCGAAGAGTGCGTAGTGCGTCTGACTATTAGCGAAGGCCGTTACCATCAGGTGAAACGTATGTTTGCCGCCGTCGGTAACCGCGTCGTGGCGCTGCATCGCGAACGTATCGGCGAGATCAGAATGGATGAAGATCTCGAGCTGGGTCAATATCGCGAGCTTACCCAAGAAGAGATCGCCTCAATCGTCGTGCCGCAGCGTCCTTGACGCTGTAGCGGCGTTGGCTGCGCGCACTTACCCGAATCACTTACCTGTGTAAGCTCATCGGGATTCGTTTGCTTGCCGCCTTGCCACAACGCCAATGACTTGGGCACG